>JASJAZ010000210.1 GCA_030066785.1 Desulfobacterales bacterium
TGACAACCCAAACGCATCCGTATGATTACCATCACCGGTGTCATCTACGGTCATCTTGATGACATTGGCCTCGCCGGTTTGGGTGCCGGACAATGACAGGAAGTAATCGGTACCGTCAAAAATCACACTGGCGTTGATACCGCCCTCGGTGGCATTGATGGCATCGGCCACATCCTGAATGGTATCGGTAGCGCTGACATCCACGGTAAAAGCAGCAGCGGCACCCACCTGAATTGTTAAAATGCCTGCACCCACATGTTCGGTGCTGCCAAATCCGTTGCTTGCCAACTTATGCTCCTTGGCCAGTTCATGAATGGTGATGTTGTATGTGCCGATGTGGGCATTACTGTCGGAGGTTACGCTGAAAAAATCGGTATCAGCCGGATCAGGGGCAAATCTGGCAAAATCTTCAGCCGAATCCAGCCCTTCCAAAGAAGTTTTTAAATTGTTCAGCTCGCTCTGGAGATTGGCATAGGTAGAGAGTTGCAGCTGATAATCCGCCTCTTTCTGCTGCAGCGTGAGAATCGGCCGACGCTCGATGGCCAGCAGCTGTTCGATGATGCTGTTGGTATCAAGGCCGGACATGAGACCGCCGACGGAAAGGCTCATCTATCTGATCTCCTGTTGCGTGTGTAAGGGAGCCGGTGGCTTCTATTGAAACCACCGGCTCCGTTCGGTTAACGACCTGTTGCGGTTTACCTGCTGGATGGTTCTATTGCGACAGCAGGGTCAACACGATTTGCGGCATGTTATTGGTCTGGGCCAACATGGCGGTACCTGCCTGTTGCAGGATCTGCGCTTTGGTCAGAGCCGCGGTTTCAGCTGCAAAGTCGGCGTCTAAGATACGCGAACGCGCAGCGGACAGATTCTCAGAAACACTCTGCAAATTCGAGATGGTCGATTCAAAACGGTTTTGAACCGCACCCAAATCCGCACGAATGCCATCTATTTTTTCCATGGCTTTGTCTAAAACAGATATCGCGGAATTGGCTTTAACAGCCGTGGTGATATCGACATCCGATACCTTGCTGAGGGCAGCCGTGTCATTGGCAAAGGCAACAAGGTTGTCTGTGATGCTGAAGCCCAGGCTGGATTCCAATGTGAAGGCACCTTTGGCGTAAGCGGTAGCCGTGCCAGCCTCACTGACGGTCTCGCCGCTGAAATCCATTGTTTCCGTTCCTACTGTGGCGAAAGCGGTGACAGCAATGTCGTCTCCGTCATGGTCGCTTAGGGTGATTTCGGTTTTGGCGGCATTTAATGCAGCTGTCACGCCTGTGGTGGAAGACTGTGCATTAATTGCTTCGGCAACTGCGCTTACATCACCGCTGGCGACGGAGCCCGTGACGGTTTTGCCATTTAAGGCAAAAGAAAAATTATCATCGCCACTAAAGGATAAAACCGCTGTGGTTTTCGCTGTTGCGGTTACGCCCGTGTTGACCGTCTGGGCGTTGACAGCCGCGGCAGCTTCTTTAGCACTGGCATCAACCGCTATGCTTGCTGTGGCGGACCCTTTGGAGCCTAAAACAACCAGATCCGCAGCTGTATAATCAACATTGGTCTGCAGAGCGCCATAAGTGTTGGCAGAGGCGGTCTGATACGCACCCGTAGACGTACCGCGCACATCGCCGATGGAAACATTAATCACCTGGTTGGCATTGGCGCCGATATGGAAAGAGGCATTGCTCAGGGTGCCATCCAGAACGTTTTTACCGTTAAACTGGGTGGTTTCGGCAATACGGTTAAATTCAGCTTTCAGCTGGATAATTTCGGCCTGCAGTGACTGCCGGTCGGAGGTGCTGTTGGTGTCGTTGGCCGACTGAACCGCCAGCTCACGCATGCGCTGTAGAATATCGGTTGATTCCTGCAGTGCACCCTCTGCGGTCTGTGACAGGGAAATGCCGTCATTGGCATTTCGAATGGCCTGGTTCAAACCACGAATCTGAGCGGTCATACGGTCGGAAATCGCCAGACCAGCGGCATCGTCTTTGGCACTATTGATGCGCAGACCAGAAGACAACCTTTGCAGGGACTTATCAAGCGCTCCCTGGGTTTTGCTTAAGTTTCGTTGAGCGGTAAGTGATGCAACGTTGGTGTTGATTGACATACTCATGATGAATTTCCTCCTTGAAATTTGGTTTTTACGGGCATCCTTTGCCCTTTTAGTTTATCAACCCGATTTGTGGATCCTCGTTTTTATATCGCCCTCCTTTCCGGTCCTGAATATGGTTGATTTAATCTATTTATCGGACAGATTAAGCGAAACTTTAGAATTTATTGGATTATGGTGCCTGTATGGAGGTTAAATAATTGAAATTAATTCAAAATTAGATATAAAACAGGTTAGTTCAGAAGGCGATTTTGGGGGTTGATGGACTGGTTTTTTGAATAACATGTACTCTGCGGATACATTCGAAAAAGGGATCTGTCCAGTTTATGGAAGGGTTTTATATTTGGTCGGGGAATCCCGATTGTTGTCGGGATGACCACTTGAAGGCATTAATATCCCATCTCCAGAAATGCAAAAGGGGACTACTGAAGTCCCCTTTGATTTTCTAATGATGGTCGGGGCGACTGGATTTGAACCAGCGACCACTTGAACCCCATTCAAGTGCGCTACCAGGCTGCGCTACGCCCCGACGCGGACAAAATATCTAACACCTTGACCCTGGCATGTCAAGATCGATATAGTTATCATATATGCTCAGAATCAATCGATTAAAACCTTTTTTGAGATTGCATGGATGATGGCATCTAAAAACAGACCCATAATTTTTCCGACTCGTCTTAAACCGGGCAACACCATCGGCATCACAGCACCAGCCAGTCATTTTAATAAGGATTTGTTTAACCAAGGCCTATCAGTGCTGAAAGATATGGGTTTTAAGTTGGTAGTGCCTGATGGTGTTTTTAACAAGCGATCCTATCTGGCCGGATCGGATGAGCAGCGGGCAGAAGTGGTCAACCAATTATTTGCCGATGATGCCATTGATGCCATTGTGTGTGCCCGGGGCGGTTTTGGATCCATGAAAATCCTGTCGCTACTCGATTATGACATAATTCGCTGTCACCCCAAGATTTGTGTCGGTTTCAGTGATATTTCCGCGCTGCTGTATGCCCTGCATGCTGAAACCGGACTGGTAACGTTTCATGGACCAACGGTCACCACCCTGGCCCGTGCAAATCCATTCAATATCGATGCCTTTACCGGCGCACTCAGTGCGGAAGACCCATTGAAGCTGCAGGCGATTGAACCAGTGGTCATCCGGCCGGGCAGGGCAGAGGGGCCGATTATGGGGGGCAATCTGACCACCTTATGTCATTTGACCGGTACCGCGTATGCGCCGTCTTTTGGATCGACCATTTTATTTATCGAGGACCGTGGCGAAGCCACCTATCGGATCGATCGAATGTTAACCCAGATGAAAATGGCCGGTTGCTTTAATGGCTTGGCCGGATTGATTTTGGGAAGTTTTACCGACTGCGGTGATTTTGAACCGATCGTGCAGGTAGTGACAGACCTTTTTAAAGAAGACACGTTTCCAATAATGGCAGGATTTCCCATCGGCCATGGTGCCGATAATGTGACCGTACCCATCGGTTTGCCGGCAGCGCTGGATACCGCCCAACAAACCCTGTCATTCGATCAGCCGGCTACATTGCCTTGAAATTTATTCTGTCAATCGCAGTATTCGTTATGTATCAAGATGCTTCCTGCGAAAATTATATGATATTAATATGTTATAATCAGTTACGAAACAGACATGCAAGTGAATTTCAGGCCGCTTGAGCCAGCGAGGTCGGCTTGTAAAGTTTTTGCAATAAAATAACAGCGATCAATGCTGCCAGCCCAGCAATATCGGCCCAGGTGGCCGGCCAGAACAGACCCGCGGCCGCCAGCCAGAACAGAATGGTTTCCAGCCATGTCGCGCGTCGAAGACAGAAACGCTCCAGTCCCGAGGCAAATGCCACCAACCCCAGGGTCGTGACAATCATTGTGATCCACACATCGGCGCTAAACAACTCATAGTTTTTACCAATTCCCAGCAGCGGGCGATAGGCCATGATGATCGGAATAATATAAAGCCCTTTGGCAAGTTTCCAGGATGTAAAGGCGGTGCGCATGGGATTGGCTCCGGCTACGCCGGCGCCGGCAAAACTGGCCAGACTGACCGGCGGGGTCACGTTGGCATCCTGGGAATACCAGAAAACAATCATATGTGATACCAGCAGCGGTACACCCATATCCAGCAAGGCCGGGCCCGCCAAAGTGGCCAAAACGATATAGCTGGCGGTAACCGGCAATCCCATGCCAAGTACCAGCGAAGCTCCCCCGATCAATAAAATTGCCAGTACCTTAATGCCGAAACTGAGATCCAACACCAGGCTGGAAAATTTCAAACCCATGCCTGTAAGGGTGACCATGCCGACAATAATGCCGGCGGCCGCACACGCCACCGATACCATAATGGCGCTTTTGGCGCCTTTTTCCAGTGCACCGGCCACCAGTTTAAACTCTTTGAGGGCAAAGCTACCGCTGCTGAGTTTGGGGCTGGCATCTTCTGAAGGCAAGCGAATGTCCAATGCCCAACGGATGGTATTGGCAATCAAGCTGGCGGCCAGGGTGCTCATTACCGCCACAAACCCGGCCATCATGGGCGAATAGTTCCTTACCAGCACATAAATCAGAATCGCCACCGGAATGATAAAATGCAAGCCTTCTTTCACCACTGTCCAAACCCGCGGCAGCATTTCCTTGGGTTGTCCCTCCAGACCAAATTTCTTGGCCTCATAATGCACAAACAGCAAGACCGTAATGTAGTACATAACGGCCGGTATCAGGGCCACCTTGATAATGGTCAGGTAACTGGTGTTGGTGAATTCGGCCATTAAAAAGGCGCCCGCACCCATAATGGGTGGCATCAACTGCCCCCCTGTAGAGGCCGCGGCCTCGATGGCGCCGGCCACATGGGGACGATAGCCAACCTTTTTCATCATCGGAATCGTAAACGAACCGGTGGCCACCACATTGCCCACCGCCGAACCTGAAACCGAACCCATAAAACCGGATGCCACCACCGATGTCTTGGCCGGACCGCCTGAAAAACGGCCCGTGAGGGCATAGGCTAGATCGATGAAAAAATTCCCACCGCCCGTGGCTTCCAGAATAGCGCCAAACAGTACAAAGACGAAAACGAAGGTGGCGGCCACGCCGATTGGCAGCCCGAAGATACCCTCGGTGGTGAGCCAGAGAGTGGTGGTGATGCGTTCGATGCTGTAGCCTTTGTGAATAATCAACTCAGGCATATAGGGCCCGAAATAGGCGTATAACATGGCAACCAGGCAGATGCCGGTCATGACCATTCCGATGACGCGCCGACAGGCTTCCAATACCAATAACGTTCCGATAATGCCGACCACCAAATCACTGGTAAGCCAGTCCCCCTGGCGTTCGAAAATTTCAATGAGGTTGTCACAGATATAAAACGTACAATAGGCGGCGGCCAGCACCAGCAGGACGTCTAAAACAAACCATGCGGTGAATTTGTCCTTGCGTGCATTTTTAAAGGGGGGTTTGAGCAAAAAGGTCAGACACAGTATGGCGCCCAAATGGATGGAGCGCTGCACCAAGGCGGTCAGCGGTTTGATAACGGTGTAAAGTTGGTAGAGACTCAAGCTGATGGCCAGCAGGGTGACCAACCAAGCGACGGTATTAACCAGCCGAATATTTTCATCTGATTGTATCGTTTTCTGGTCTGACATCGCAGCTTGCCTTCAATCTTTCTTCGACTATAACCTGATAGGTCATTTATTATTAGCAGGCCCGGGTGTTGCGGCATGCGGAAAAAGGCTTCGCCAGTAGTGTTTCAGCCGACTAACAGGCTTCGCTTTAAACTGCACCGCCGCATGCGGGGCTAGCGCTGAAAGATTGGTTTCAGTTTCCCGCCACATGATCGTGTGGTCCACGCCAGGGCTGCCGATTCTCAAAATAAAATTGCCCGTTGGCATATGCATATTTTCGATGACTTCGTAAGGCCCTCGGCGAACCATTTGCCCGACGCCGGGCATACGCCCCATGCCGGCGCCGAATTTGAGGTAACGTTCTTCCTCGATATAGATTCGCCCATTCGCATCCACACTGTGTACTTCCCAAATCGGTGCGTTTTCCACGGAGTGGTAGTAGCGGATTGTAAAGCGCTCGCCCGGCTGCAGGGGCAGCACGAGCAACGGTTGCCGGCTTTTTACCGGCGTAATGTGCAATTCTAAGACGCCAGTTTTTAAGCCTTCGACGATCAGAACGAACAAGACCAAGCCGGTGACCGCCAGAAAGGCTATATAACGCGGCTTGGTCAAGAATATGTCTTACGGCATCAATTTGGTTGGCACTGAAATATCTTTTTCCTTGAGATATTTGACGGTGCCCGGATGCAGTGGAATCGGCGAATACTTCACCGCATTTTCGGGTGTCGTATAAGATGCCGATGGATGGATTTTAAGCAGGTAATCATTGTTCTCATAAAGCGCTTTAACCAGCTTGTATACTAAAGCTTCCTCCAATGAGGCTTGACAGATCATCACGTTCCAAACCCCGATGGTGTCAACAGCCTGATCAACGCCCCGGTAGACTCCGCCGGCCAATTCAACGGCCGAATAAGTCGGGTTGGCTGCCAGGATTTTTTGGGTCTGTTCCGGTGTGAAACCGAGAATGCGAATGTCATGGGTGGTCGCCAAGTCTAAAATCGAGCTGGTTCCGGGGCCTACCGACCAGACGCCTACTTCAATCGTGCCGTCCCGCAGGGCATTGGCGCTTTCGGTAAACGATAAACGGCTATCTTTGTATGATTTCAACGATATGCCGAGGGCTTTGAATACGGCTTCAGCCATGAAATTCGTACCGCTTCCCGGGCTTCCGGTGCTGATGCTGCGTCCTTTGACCTGCTCAACATTGGTGATGCCGCTTTTTTTCAAAGTAACAATTTGCAGCAGATTGGGATACATAATGGCCATGGAAAAGATGTCATGTTTTTTACCTTTGAACTTAGAAAGGCCCTTATAGCCGGCGACGGCTACATCACCCATGACCTCTCCAATCACCGTTTCACCTTTATGGGCCAATTTAACATTTTCTACACTGGCGCCGGTTACTTCCGCAACGGCCTTGACACCCGGTACATATTTAGACCAAATTTCAGCTACGCCGCCGCCGTAGGGATAATAGATACCGCCGGTACCACCGGTTCCGATGCTGACAAATGTCGTTTTAGCTGTCACAGGGCCCGCCAAGGCCAACACCAAACAGAGTGACGCCACAAAAAATATCCGTTTCATAGAGTTAACCTCCCTTAATTTCAAGGTTGGATGGTGCGAATTCTGAGGGTAACGGCTTTTGGCTGTTGAGCCATCCCTTTGACGGGATAGACAAACGAAGCCGTCTGACCGGGTTTAACAAGTCCTTTGGCGGTTTTTCTAGGAATAAGCCCACCAACCGCTTTACCGTTATCCAGAAAGATATTGACGCGGTAGCGCTGGTCGGAACCGCTTACGTTTTTGATGGCCACCTTGAAATGCAGGGTATCAGCGCCTTCCCACTTTTTGAACGAACAGGAGAATTCCGCCAATTCTGCTTCAGTGGCGACTTCTTTATCGAGCTTGTTATCCGCCACGCAATCAAATAC
>JASJAZ010000216.1 GCA_030066785.1 Desulfobacterales bacterium
AGGGCCTTTCAAGCCGGATTTTTATCGGTATTAAATGCAGATAAAAAGAGCGCCGGGGTCATTGGCAACGCCGGCGAAAAATGGGTGTAGATGAATGTATCGCAAAAGCCTTTTGGAAGGCGTTTATGAGAGTATCTCGCGTTCAAATTTTTCCAGTTTGACATGCAGCTGTCAACAGATTAGCAGCCCTAATCTATTACGATAACAACCCGACATTCTTTCAAGAGGGTCAAATGTGCCGATGCATCTCGTATCTGAGTTGCATCGGCATTGCTAATGATGACATTTGAACGCCCTGGACCTTTGGCACGCAGCGCTTTTACAATCATAGGATTACCTGCCACCCGCGCATCTTGCCTAGCCGCCTGCAAATTGTTGGTATAGCCACACATACCCCGCTGCACCGCAAATTCACGGCTGACATAACTAGCACCATAAACTTCTTCCCCGTTTTCATCGAATATCGTTACAGACATTGCCGGAGCTAAATTTATGTTGGCGGCATCCACAACAATACCGGTAAAGGCAATTTTTGAACGTATTTGGCCTGCAGATTGGGTGTTTTGGATCGCATTTTCTGATGATCCCACCGGCTTGATATCTTCTATCTGTTGTATTTGTTCCGGCAACACTAATTGGGCAAATCCACCCCTTAGACTCATTTGTACTTTAACAGTTGCGGCACCATCAGATAAAAATTGCTGATCGATTATTTTGGCATTATTAATCATGGTATTTAGTTTGGTCTTGATTTGGGGGTCCTTTATACCCACATCATAAACAGTTGTCACAGCATTGATACGTAGCAGTTTAACTGCGTTGGCCAATGTTTCCAAAGCCGCACGTCGTGCTGTATGAAAAGCTCTTTGTCGCGCCTGAGGTTTATCTCGGAACTTTTCTTCGGCCACAGCAACGCCACGGGCTTGAGCTATACCATCCGTCCAATTGATCAGGCCGTTTTTTTGAACCTCCACAATGATCTTGTTAAGACCACAAGTTCCATTGCCTGGATGCCCACCAAGTAAAACCAATAACGACAGCAAAAAGACGATCGGTGCCTTGGATAAATATTTCCGGTGACCTAACAACAACATTGCATTACTCCGCAAGCAGATTAAAATCCGTCAGGCTTGATTAGGTAAAATTTGAGCTGAAATTTCAGACTGAAAAAATTAAGGGCGAAAACCAATCATTATTCTTTGCGTGAAAAGTAACTCTGAAGTCGTCCTCGGCTCAAATATGGTTTTTAAAAGACCCATAGCAGTGAGCGGTTTCAAAATTGATAGGCCCCATCAATCCAATAAAGGTAATGTTAAAGGGAATTTATCTAATCATATTGACCATTTTAAATTTTATAGTGTAAGACCTCTTACAAGTCAATGCATGACAACCAAAGATCTTACTCTAATTTTTTCAAACACTAATTGTTTCTATGGATCGCATCATCGGATACATCGGCCGCCAGGCTATTGATTCAACCAATCACATCATTCATTTGGCAGCGTTTAGTTTTTGCATTATCAAACAATTTTTTAAACCTTCGCGTGCCGGCCGAACTGTGGTGCACCACATCGCCCTGGAACAAATCTATTATACCGGGGTGCAGGCCCTTCCAATCTTAATTCCCACCTCACTGCTAATCGGCGGAACGCTGATTATTCAATTTTCTAAAATATCGGGCCAGTATGAACTCGGTAAAACCGTTGTTATTTTGGTTTTACGTGAACTCGGACCCATGCTTATCGCCTTTTTGGTTATTTTGCGGTCAGCAACTGTCGTCACAATTGAAATTAGCCAAATGAATGCCTTGAATGAAATTGATGCCATTGAAATGGCCGGGCTCGATCCGTTAAGAATTATTTGCGTTCCACGCATTATCGGTATCACCGTTGCTGTCTTGGGGTTGTATGTGGTTTTTGCCATTTTATCGATTATCGGCGGTTTTTTTATCATATGGGCGGGTACTGATATATTTTTAGGCAATTTTCTGGACCAAATCGGAAAAGCCATTACACCTGCCGATATGATTGTGGGCATCGGCAAGGTTTTATGGTTTGGTATAACCATTACGATCACATGCTTGTATCATGGACTTAGAAAAGAAAAACGCATCACTGATATCCCGGTTATTGCCTCACGAGCGGGTATCGAATGCTTTTTTTACTGCCTTTTGATCAATGTTTTGATATCGACGGTTTACTACCTATAAAAAACGGCATGCCAATTGATTGAACTAACCAACTACATGTTAGCCCCGCAAAGAGCCGGCAACGGTCTCAAGCCATTTACACTATTGATTGAAAAGGGCGAAGTCTATAGCATTGACACCGATTCTTCCTTGGATGCCCATCTGCTTTTAAAAACCCTGGCACTGTTAGAGCTTCCTTTGAGCGGTGGTTATCGGTTTATGGCCAAAGCTATCGATTTTTCAAGCTATCGCAAACTGCTTCCTTTCAAAAAGCGGATTGCCTACATCGCATCCGATTCCGGTATCCTCAGCAACCGCACCATCAAAGAGAACCTACTGTTTATGCGCTATTGCTATGAAAATTCACTCAATTTGGAATTAGACCAAAATACCCAGCAATTGTGCCACATATTCAAACTGACCGAAAAACTGGACAAGCGCCCGACGGAAATGAATCTCCGCGATGTCCGCATTGCAGTGGCGATTCGTGAGTTGATTAAATCGCCACAGTTGATTTTACTTGAGCGACCCGAAGACTTTATCGCTCACAAGCAATTTGAAAGATTTGAAAGCGTTTTGGCAGATCTTCTGACCACCAAACTGCCCCTTGTATTCCTATCGTGGAACGAGCGGTTTGTGAAACGTTTCGCAACTCAAAAAATAAGAATCAAAAATGGACAGTTAACATACGCATAGGATTAAAAAAGACCTCTTTTTTTATTCATCATGAAACTAATCTTTGATCGTAACGAAAAAATTGTAGGTGTCTTCATTCTTGGCATTTTAATATTAATGGTAACGACTTTGATTATTGTTGGTCGCGGCAAAGACTGGTTTAAAAAATACGTCACCTATTATACCGTTTTTAATGAAACGTATAATCTGAAAGAAGGGGCGCCGGTAAAACTTTACAAGGCGGATATCGGCAAAGTAACCAAAATTACCGTCGAAGAAGATAAGGTTAAAGTCAGACTGGCCATCCTAGAAGCATATGCCTCCCGCATCCACACCGACACAGTTGTTAGTGTGGAAAGCCCAACTTTTATCGGATCAGAATATGTTGCGATTCGGCCGGGGCGATCAGATTCGCCCCTCATTCCCGAGGGGGGTGTCATTCCATCCCAAGCCAAGAAATCAATTGCCGATATACTCGATGAATTTCAAGTAGAAAAGACCGCGAAGCAGTTCATCAAATCGGTACAGGATATCGCCGAAATCGCTGAGATCTTGCGTGACCCCCAAGGACCCATTTTTTCTGCGGTCAATAACATCAATAAATCCATCGCGCATGCTGAAAACATCATGGCTGATCTTGAGGCTGGCAAAGGAACTTTGGGAGGCCTTATAAAATCGGAAAAACTGCTGCAGCGCATCTATCAAAACCTTGATTATGTCGAGAGCATTTTGCAGCACGTGGAGCAATCTTCGGCTAAAACCACCGTGACCATCGAACAGGTACAATCGATCCTGTCCACATTCGATTATATGGCGACCCAAATTCAGGAAAATATCGAAATTCTGAGGGTTATCCTTAACAATCTGGAAGAAGGGAGTTACGATATTCCGGAGATTACCCAGACATTTAAGGAGGGTATTCGTGAAATCCGGGAAGGCATCGATACGGCCGATCGAGTCTTTAAATCCATCGAACGAAACATCTTAATTCGACCGAACTTACCACCCGGACCAGTGGAGGAAAGTATCAGCGCAGATCCGCGCTAGTAACAGCCATGTTGCCGTAATTTATTTATCAACCCCGTCCACCACTCCAACTCAACTTATCTTTTAAAACATCAAAATAATGCTGCCCGGGAACGGTTATCATGTTTACGGGGTGTAAACTTTTGCGAACCACAATGGTATCCTGTTCGCTAATTGGCTTGCCAACCTGACCATCGAAAGTCAGCATAATGTCTGCGGATTTTTTTTCCAATTTAATTTTGATGTTTGCTGAATCAGGGACAATCAGCGGTCGATTGGTAAGTGTAAACGGGCAGATGGGTGTAATTAAAATTCCGGGTACCGAAGGATGTATGATTGGGCCACCGGCGGCGAGTGAATAGGCGGTTGACCCAGTGGGCGTGGCGATAATTAAGCCGTCGGCTCGAAAGGTGGTTAAATAGTGATCATTAATACTTACCTGAATGTTGGCCAACCGCGCCAGTGCGCCTTTGTTAATCACGACATCATTTAAAACCGTTTCACTAAAGGTATCAGATCCTGGGCGCACGACCTGGGCAAGCAGCCGCATACGGGTAATGGTATCGTATTCTCCATTTAAAATCGATTTAGCCGCTGAAATAAGATCGTTTTCCACTGTTTCGGCTAAAAACCCGACATCACCAAACTTGACACCTAAAATGGGAATGGTCTGATCGCCGATCCAGCGAACGGCACTCAAAAAAGTCCCATCGCCCCCCAGAACAAACATGCATTTTATATCAGCCGGCGCACACAAAGAATCGCGACTGCCAGGAGGACCTTCCTTCAGTGAGTTATCCACTCGTACGACCTGGACGCCTTGTGCTTCAAGCCATTGGGTGAGCTCACCGGCCTTTTTAATCGCTTGCGCATCGATTTTAACAAAAACAGCAATTTTGGATCCCATTAGAAATCCTGCCAAATCCTGAGTGGTAGATACAACGGCCGAGACGATATATTTTTATAAAAATCCTTACAAACAAAGCTCTCATATCGCAAGCAATTTTTAAGGGATTATCCATTACGGCAATATGAAAATCTTGCTTGACTCGCTATGGTATTAAGATTATAGAAAATCATTTTGGAAAGGGCTATCATATAAAGCATTTATATTATCAAGGAGGTGTCGTTTATGGTGAAGCATCCATTTAGAAAGAGTTTGGTATTAATTTTTACAATCCTTTTTGCCTGTATGTTTCTGTTTGCCTGCGCCGAAGAACAGAAACCGGCCCCAGAAGCTAAGCAAGAAGCAGCTGCGCCGGCAGAAAAAGAAATGGGAGCGATAAAAATAGGTGTGGCCGGCCCGCATAGTGGTGACCTGGCATCGTATGGGATTCCGACGATCAAAGCCGCTGAATTAGTTGTGGAAAAACGCAATGCCATGAACGGCATTAATGGCCGTAAAATTGAGTTGGTTGTTGAAGATGATGTCTGTAAGCCCGAAGTGGCCGCCAATACAGCGACCAAAGTCGTCGGCGATAAAGTCAATGTAGTGCTCGGGCATATCTGCAGCGGTGCCACTAAGGCTGCGCTCGGCATTTACAAAGATTCTAAAATTATTGCTATGTCGCCGTCAGCAACCAACCCGGCCCTGACCCAAAGTGGCGATTACCCCAACTTTTACCGCACCATTGCATCCGATGACGCCCAAGCCCAATTGGAAGTCGCTTTTGCACTCGATAAACTAAAACTGACAAAATTGGCGGTTCTGCATGACAAGGGTGATTACGGTAAGGGGTTGGCTGAGTTTGCCAAGGGTTTTCTTGAAAAAGACCCGCGAGGCGAAGTGGTGTTGTATGAGGGTATTACCCCGGGTGCGGTGGATTACTCAGCGGTGGTCCAAAAAATCAAGCAGTCGGGAGCCGAGGCGGTCATTTTTGGTGGTTATCATCCGGAAGCATCTAAAATCGTATCTCAGATGCGAAAAAAAGCCATGGACACCATCTTTATTTCCGATGATGGTGTAAAAGATGATACCTTTATTAAGGTGGCTGGCGAATATGCTGAAGGTGTGTATGCTACCGGGCCAATGGACACCAGTCAGAATCCGATGGCCATTGAAGCTGTTGAAGCCCACAAAAAGAAATATGGCGAGGATCCGGGTGCTTTTTTCCTAAACGCCTACGCGGCAAGTCTGGCTCTGATCAATGCCATCGAAAAAACCGGGTCAACCGACTATGATGTGCTGTCCGGTGCGCTGAAAAGCGAGTGGGTTGCCACGCCATTGGGCATTATTAAATTTGATGAGCGCGGTGATGCTATCGGTGTCGGCTTTGCCATGTACCAGGTTCAAAATGGCGTATATGTAGAAATTAAATAAAATTTAGCTATATGCAATATTAGATATTTAAAATCAGGGGACAGGCGATGCTTGTCCCCTGATTTTGTGTTGGTCCTCAAATTGATCAGGCGTTCTTTTCGAAACGTTTGAAAAAATTTTGAAGATAAGTTGAAGCAGGAGATATACCTCGCATTATGGATTACTTCCTGGAGCTTTTTTTAGGCGGTTTGACCCGGGGCAGCATTTACGCCTTGATCGCGCTGGGCTACACCATGGTTTATGGCATCATTCAGTTGATCAATTTTGCCCATGGTGAAATCTACATGATCGGTGCGTTTACGGCCCTAATTGTCGCCAGCATACTAACACTTCTGGGTTGGAACCAGGTAGCGATTATTCTAATTGCTTCCCTTGTGGCGGTTGTCTACTCATCGGCCTACGGCTTTACCATCGAAAAAGTGGCTTACAAACCCCTGCGGCATGCCCCGCGATTATCAGCTTTGATTAGTGCCATCGGCATGTCCCTTTTTTTGCAAAATTATGTGCTGTTGGCTCAAACTTCCGACTTTTTGCCATTTCCCAGCCTGATTCCTGATTTCAACTTTCTCAAAAACTATGAACACATTGTGCGTTCGTCTGAAATCGTCATCTACGCCACGACCGCCATTGTGATGGTTCTTTTAACCTTTATGATCAAGTTCACAAAAATGGGCAAGGCCATGCGCGCCACTGCCCAGGACAGAGAAATGGCGATGTTGGTGGGCGTGGATGTCAACCGGGTCATTTCGGTCACATTTATCATCGGCTCGGCCACGGCAGCTTTGGGTGGCGTGCTGATTGCCTCCCACATTGGCCAGATTAATTTTTATATCGGTTTCATTGCAGGCATCAAAGCCTTTGTGGCGGCTGTATTGGGTGGCATCGGCAGCATGCCGGGTGCCGTTCTGGGCAGCCTGGTGCTGGGCTGGACGGAAAGTTTTTTTACCGGTTATGTGTCCAGCGACTATGAAGATGTCTTTGCCTTTCTGTTTCTAGTATTCATTTTGATTTTCCGACCGGCGGGAATTTTGGGCCGATCTGATACAGATAAGGTCTAATCGAAAAGCCAAACACTAACTTTTATTCAGATAATCAATATGGTTACATTTGCGGAAATTAAAAAATCATTTTTCACCTCCCTGTGGTTTATGTTTCTGACCTTTCCGATCATGGTGATTCGCGTCAATACAATCTATAAAACCATTGAGTGGCGCTGGGAACGGATGGCCATGATCGGCATCGGCAGTTTTTTCCTATCATTTCTTTGGCGCTATCTGATCAAACGTAAGGAGCTCGGACGAAAAAAAGCAGAGGAAGATGTTACCCGCAAGATACCGCTAGCGCAGCGACTTTTTCAAGACCGTCGGGTTCAAATTCCAGTGCTTGTAGCTGT
>JASJAZ010000217.1 GCA_030066785.1 Desulfobacterales bacterium
GGTATAGACCACATCGATTCCGGTTGCTTCTTCAAAAGATTTATAAGAGGCTTCAAAGCGTATTGATTCTGGCTCTTGAAATGGGCCGAAGACCTGCACGGTCTTTGGTCCGGCTAATCCTGACGCCACGGTCATTAGCAACACCATTGCAACAAGACTAAAAACGATCTTTATTCGTCTCATGGCTTACCTCCATTAATAGATTTGCAGGGTCAATTCATTATAAATGATTTGGATCGAACTGCTTAAGAAAGATGATTTAGCCAGAGTAATTATACAACGTTCGGCGTTTAATATAATGTTTGCTATTAAAAGCGTTGAGCTTGTATTGATATTAAACGAACATTTTAATTTACAGGTATGGTATGTTTTTGGAGCTGATATGATTTGGACCGTTTAGATCCGTACTAGGCTTTGTCGAGATCGAAATGTGTGTACTTTTTTCCTGTATCATTTTGCTGGCCCATATGCAAGCAGTGCAGCCAATAATATCATTGAAAGTTAGAGTCACTGAGAAATGCAATTTTTTCAGTTAGATAACCGAATCCAATAAGCATATCTGTTTACTCAGACCGGAAAATTGCGGATTGAGATGCTGAATGATTTCGAATCAAGTGATCAAGACACTTTAATACGTCACAATATATTGGCATGGGTGAAGTGTTATGCTGGCTTCGTGACAAGGTTGCCCTGAATGCCTGCGATTGATACTCCGCCGATTTTTTCGATTGTTGGCCTTTGCAGAGGGGAGAATATGGAACCGAAAAACGATGAGAAGACAATTTTTCACAGCAGAGCGGAAAGCCCTGCATGCGGAAAAGCCAAATTAAACCCAGCCCGGGAAAAATATGCTTTCGCTGCACATATTTATGATCTTGATGGCGTTATAACCTCAACAGAAAAGCTGCACTTTGACGGTTGGAAGGAAACATTTGACAATCTGATAGGCTCTCTTCAGAAAAGCAATTTACTTCCGCCAAATGCCCCTAAGGAATTTAACGAAAAGCACTATCTGGATTATGTCGATGGCAAACCTCGCTATGATGGGGTTAACGCTTTTATTGACGCTCTCGGAGCTGGCGATGATTGTCTTGCAAATAATGTAGCAAACCAAGTGCGGGATAAATTGGCCAGCGATGTGACCTCTTCGGCCTTTATTCAATTTATCACCTCAAAAACAAAAGATTATACACCGCCCCTCTCGCATACAATAACATCAGGCGAATTGGAAACCTTGATGGAGCAGCAGGCTAACGATCCGGCAAAGCTTGCCGAGCTGTTTGAACAAAGTGCCATGAATTCTGATCATCTTGTTATGTTTCTTAAAATAATTGCCAAAACACCTATGAGGCTGGGCCGTGTCATTGTTCGTAAGGTCGGGGATCTTAAAGATGCCTGGATTAATGACAGGCTGAATGATGAGGCCGTTGAGATAGTCAAGTTTCAGCATACCATTGCGATGATAAGAGAGGCTAAAGAAAAAGGCATCAAAGTCGCGATTGCTTCGTCAAGTAAGAATGCTAAAAAAGTTCTTAAAAAGGCACAGTTGTTTGATCTATTCGACGAGGATTTAATTATTGATGGAACTGTTCGGGAAGAAATGGGGTTGAATGGAAAACCGTCACCCGATATTTTTTTGGAAGCCGCCAAAAGGATGGGGGTGCCTGTGCATCGAGCAATCGTTTTTGAAGATGCTGTCTCGGGAGTCGCAGCCGGCAAGAAGGGTAATTTTGGTTTGGTGGTTGGCATTGCGCGTGCCGCTAACCAACAGGAACTAAGAAAAAATGGAGCTGATATTGTACTGACAGACATAGGGGATATGCCCAATCCTCTCCAGGCCATGAATGACTGGTATAAAAAAGGGCTCAAGCAAGCTTGTAAAAGACTGACATATATTGGAACCCCGATGGAAAAAGATCCGGAGACAAATCCGGAGATATTAAAAGCCAGATTCAGGGCCGAACAGGCTCTGCAAGCCGTTGGAAATGGCTATTTCTGCACAAGGGCGGCGGATTATGAAGAGAATCAGGGGCCAGATTCTTGGGGCTATGCCGGAACGTATTTCTCGACGATTCGCAATACCCGAAAATCTGTTATCGACGGGCAACCAGTACATAATGAAGACTTGGTAAACTGCATCAATTGGCTTCCTATCACGTTTAAATTTGATGATAGTGACTGGTTCCAACCACATGAAGCAGAACTTTTAAGCTATGAAAAGGATCTTGATTTCAGCAACGGCTGTTTTACCCGAACACTGGTTTTTCGTAGTCAGAATGGAAAGGAAACTGAAGTTGTTGCCCGGCATTGTGTCAGTATGGCTAAAAGACACCTGGCCGCTGTTGAATATGGTGTTCGTCCGATTAATCATTCCGGTGTGATCACCGTTAAGACAGGCCTGCATGCTGATCATATTAATGATGGCGTTGCGCGCTACGCCGGGCTGGATCAGCAACATTTAAAGCGAATCGAAGAAGGCGGCAATCACAACGGGACCTCGTTTTTAAGGGTGCAGACAAATCCATCGCGGATACCTGGAAAGAACCTACAACCAGCAAAAATTACAGCAGCCACGCGAATTGTTGCAGAACTGGAAGGGAAAAAACTAAAGCCGACTTTCGAGGTTGCAAAGGCTGATCGCCGCGTAGATGCGCTCTTCAATCAGAAAGTGGGACAGGGGCAGAAGCTTACGGTGCACAAGATAGTCGGCCTGCACACCGCCAGAGACGGTGTTGGAAAGCCGGAGATTTTGGACAAAGCTCATCGCACGGTCGCTAATGTCGCTTCATTTTCTAATGTGCTTGAACCCTCGGCTGCTAAATGGTCAGAGATCTGGGATAAAGTCGGTGTGGAAATCGTGGGGGATCGTCTGGGGCAACAGGCTTTGAATCTTGCTAGCTACCATCTGTTTGTTATGGGCTCGGTCCACAACGATGGCGGCATCGGCCCGCGCGGTCTTACCGGAGAAACTTACCGCGGCCATGAGTTCTGGGATGATATTCTATATTATCCGGTAATTTCCCTGCAATTCCCACTGGTAACCAGATCTCTTCTGAGACATCGTTACAATGGGCTTAAAGAAGCCCGCAAGGCAGCCCTGGAAAACAATTTTAAGGGCGCCATGTATCCCTGGCAGGCGGGCATTAAAGGAGATGAGCAGACGCAGGTTACACGTTTCAATCCGGTGTCTCAAAAATGGGATCCCGACAATAGCTGTCGTCAGCGTCATGTATCTTTGGCAATGGCCTATATTGTGCTTGATTTTTTGGAGACAACCGCCGAGGCAACATTCAGATGCATGGGATTGGAAATGGTTCTTGATATATGTCGCTTTTTCGCCAGCATGTGTGAACTTGATCCGGAAACCGGCAAATATTCAATTGACGGCGTCATGGGGCCCAATGAGTTCCATGAGGGTATGGAGAAAAGGGGTGTTAAGGATAATGCCTATACAAATATAATGCTTGCCTGGACCCTGGAGAAAGCTGAACATCTAGTGGCGCAGATTGAGACTTCGGACCCGGCTGAACTTGAAAAAGCTTACCATAATATGGGGGTTACCGCGGGAGAGATGGCAAACGAATATGACCATTGGCAGAAGATTCGCCAAAATCTTTCACTTAATATCAATGGTGACGGCGTAATTGCCAATCACGCTGAATGGTTCAAACTTAAGGGCCCAGAGGAAATGAAAGGCCTGCCGGTTTTACTGGATGGCAACGAGAAAGATCTGTATTCAATTGTTTACAAGCCTGGCAGAGCTGACCGTCGCATAAGAGCTGCGGGTATGGATCCTGATGATTATCAGGTACAAAAACAAGCTGACACCTTGATGGCCTATTATACTCTGGGGCCTGTTGAAATAAAGCGGGTTGTAGGGATGATGGGATATGAGCTGCCTTCGGATCATTTGCAGAAAAACCTTAAACATCATATACCGCGCACCTCACATGGTTCTACGCTGAGCTATATTGCCCATGCGATGGTGCTGGCTAACGCTGGCAGAACTGCAGATAGCTGGCACTTCTACAGGCAGGCACTTATCAGTGATTTATCCGATATACAGGGGGGCACAACTGCAGAGGGTATTCATCTTGGCGTGATGGCGGGTTGCTTGAAAGGTGTTGTCACTAACTTTGCCGGTCTCAATTGGCATGGCGGCAAGCTTTCGATCAATCCTGATTTACCAGAAGAATGGGAATCTCTTAAGTTTAGTGTTCTTATCAGGGGAGATCGGTACCACTTTGAAGTCGTCAGGCAAGCGCTTAAACTCAGGGTTGAACGGGAAGATCATGCTTTGCCTAAAAAAGAGAAGCTTATCATTGCGGTGCAGGGTCGCCCCGCGATTGTAGATTATGAAGGGGAATACACTTTTAGATTAGCTCACTGATGAGTATAAGGTGCGACCTTCCAATTTTCAGCGATTTTGTGGGTTACATGGGGCCAGAGCGATCTTACTGCATTACATTCTCTTTCCAGAACTTTTATCCTGTGTTTATTGACTTCTTCTTTTCCTCTATCTTTTTGCGCATCAAGGTTAAATTTCTGTGCGCTCATCGCAATAATGCGAGTCGCTTTAGATTCGCCGGTCTTAATTTTCCCAATTAATGCCGCGTAGAGGCCATCAAAAATCAGTACTTTTTTATCTTCCATATTCAGAGTAATTTCCTTAATTGGTCGGGAGCCGTCTTCGTTGATAACAACAATTGGAACCGTGACGGGCTCGCCTTGCTCAAAACAAGACATGACTTCTTCAATTTTAGGTCGGTTCATTTCATTGATGCCAACGTTTTTATCGTAATCTTGCGCTCGCTTCGCTTCACGTTCTTCTGGGGTTGTCACGTACGCATTGTCAAATGACCACGCGACTGTTGAGACTTCTTGTTCGTTTAGGAGTTTTTTTATGAGGTAAGCAATCTCGCTTTTTCCGGTGCCTGATTCCCCCCCAATGGCAACTATTGTTTTTGCGGCAACCTTAAGAGCCTCAAAGATAAAGGGTACAAGTTCATTGGCGGCTTGATCATGCCCTGCTGTAATTCTAAATTTATCCCGTGAGACAGGATCGGTTACCCATCTGACCTGTTCACTCTGGTTCCTACGCTCACTAACGTATTTAGTGCTATTACTCATATCGACCATTCTTCAAAAATAGACTCAAAAATAAAGGGCCAGTTAAAACCGGGGGCAGATAATAAGGACACTCATTAACTAAATTGACAATGGTTATCAAGTTGTTCCAAAGTGCCGTAATTGTTGAGTTCTCTATCCGTCGCATTTTTTTATTCAAACTTGCTTATTAGCTCAAAGTAAAAACCTACCTTTTACTATTAGCTAATCAGAATGTCTGCAAGAACCTTCCGTGTTAATATTTCGTTAAGAAATTTCCTTTTTTCTATCATTTTAGATTCAGACACGAAACCACAATAAACAAACGCCCCCAAAAAGTGTGTATTCGCCATATCTAATTTGAAAATTTCGCTTAGGAATGCCCATATAAGATACTTTAAATTTACAAATTTGACACGAAATCATATTTTCGCCTGTGTTCGACAGTAATAGGCATATATTTACTTCACATGCCGTGTAAGTTACTGAAATTGTTACTTGGCGATGGTTGCCAAAAGCAAAATACATAGGCACACGAATTGTATTAAATGCGTTGACACTGGTGCAAATACATGCTTTTAATATAGGCATGTACATTAGAACGATTAAGCGCAAAAACAAAAACGGCTCGGTGGTCGAATATGTCCAGCTGGCCAACAACGTCTGGAACAAGAAAAAAGGCTTTGCCCAGGCACAGGTGATCTACTCGTTTGGCCGCGCGGATCAGCTCGATATTGATGCTTTAAAACGTCTGATCAAAAGCATGAGCCGGTTTTTGAGCCCTGAAGATGCCATTAAACTCGAACGCCAGAGCAACACGCTAAAATTTACCAGTAGCCGTCCGGCAGGCGGCGCTTACCTGCTCAAAACGCTGTGGGATAGACTCCATATCAACGATTGTCTGAAAAAGGCGTTGGACAAACGATCCTTTAGCGCACCGATCGCCGATGCTTTGTTTGCCATCGTGGCCAACCGGGCTTTGTCGCCATCGTCAAAACTGGCCATCGAACAGTGGGCCGCCGATGATGTCTACCTTGGTGATCATGCGCCGCTTCAGGTTCAACACTTTTACCGGGCCATGGATTTTTTGCTCCAACACGCCGATAGCATCCAAAAAGAGGTGTTCTGGTCCACGGCCAGTTTGTTGAACCTGACCGTTGATCTGATCTTTTTCGATACCACCAACACCTATTTTGAGATCGATGAGCCGGGCCCATCGGATCTTAAAGCCTACGGCAAATCCAAGGACAAGCGCGATGATCTGCCCCAGGTGACCATCGGTTTGGCAGTCACCCGGGAGGGTATCCCGGTGCGCTGCTGGGTGCTGCCGGGCAATCAGCACGACAGTCAGTGCGTGGACCAGGTCCAAAAGGATCTAAACAACTGGAACCTGGGCCGCGTGGTCTGGGTGATGGACCGCGGCATGAGCAGTGAGAAAAACCAGCGGTTTTTACAGCGTGCCGGCGGCCAGTACATCCTGGGTGAAAAACTGTCGGGCAATCGACTCAATGAGATGGCGTTGGCACATCCGGGCCGGTTTAAAATACTCACGGACAACCTGCACATCAAAGAAGTATTTGCTGGTGAAGGCACCGGTAAACGCCGCTATGTCATCGCCTACAATCCACACCAAGCTGAACTGGACCGCATCAACCGGGATCAAATCCTTGAGCGTTTATCGTGTGAACTGGAAGTGCTCAATCAAAAGCAAAAAACCAAGGCGCAGTGCAAAGTCATGTTGCATCGATCCATGGGCCGTTATGTAAAAGAGCTTAAAAGCGGTAAACTGAAAATCGATAAAGCCAAGGTCAAGCAAGATGAAAAGCTTGACGGCAAATATCTACTGTCCACCAGTGATCAACACCTGTCGGCAGAAGACATTGCGCTGGGCTACAAGCAGCTTCTTGAAGTCGAGCGCGCCTTCAGAGCACTGAAGACCACTTTGTGCCTGCGGCCGGTGTATCACAGCAAAGATGACCGCATCCGCTCTCATGTGCTGCTGTGTTGGTTGGCGCTGTTGCTTGTTCGCATCGCCGAGGTTGAAACCGGTCTGAGTTGGCCAAAGATCCGTAGGCAGATGCAGCAGCTAAATTTAATCGAATTTTTTGATAAAAACGGGCGTGTACTACAGCATACCGAGCTGACGCCCGATCAACGTAACATTCTGAATAGGCTTAAGATTAAACCTCCCCAACGCGTCTTGAAAGTCGATTTAGCCGCTTAATTTCATAGGCACTACACTGAATCTCGTTCAGTGGGCATGTGCCTGGAATGTTTGTATATACTCGTTTTCGTGTTACTTGGACTGTCGAACACAGGTTTCGGTATTCAGATTTCACCCTCCTAAGTTATATCAACATTATTCAAACTGCATAAACAATTAATTGAGGGTCAAAAATGAAATACCCAAAGTGTCAGTTTGGGCCCCAGAAGGTATCAATTTCTGCGTGGAGTGTGGAGTTAAATTAGAGATAATTTGCCCAAATTGTGTTTG
>JASJAZ010000049.1 GCA_030066785.1 Desulfobacterales bacterium
AGTCCGCTGCCAAACTTTTTATCTTCGATGAACCGACAACGGGGCTGCACTTTCATGACATTGCCAATCTGCTGGATGCCCTGCAACGGTTGGTTGAAGCCGGTCATACAGTTTTGGTTATTGAACACAACATGGATGTCATCAAAGCCGCTGACTGGATTATTGATCTCGGGCCGGAGGGCGGTGATAAAGGCGGCAGGGTTGTGGTAACGGGGGCACCTGAAAAGATCGCCAAGCACGTCCACTCGCATACCGGGCGGTTTTTAAAACGGTTTCTAAAAGCCCATCGTCAAAAAGTTAAATCGACTGACCGTTTACCGTCAATTGCCGAAAAAAACAGGGCATGGGAACGCAATATCGCGATTCGAGGGGCCCGTGAGCACAACCTAAAAAATATCCAGACCTCCATCCCCCGCAACCAGATGGTAGTGCTGACCGGTGTTTCTGGTTCCGGTAAATCAACTTTGGCGTTTGATATCCTGTTTGCGGAAGGTCAGCGGCGTTATTTGGAAAGCCTGGCACCTTATGTACGCCAGTATATGAAAATCCTTGAACGGCCGGAAGTAGACCTTGTAAGCGGACTGCCGCCAACCGTCGCCATTGAGCAGCGCATCAGCCATGCCAGTCGGCGATCCACCGTGGCCACGCTAACCGAAATTTACCATTTTTTACGATTGTTATACAGCAAGCTTGGTCAGCCGCATTGCCCGGGCTGCAATCGGCGCTTGACGGCCCATAGTCCCGCGGAAATTGTCGATGGTATCCGGGCGCGTTATGGGCGGCGCAAGGTATCTGTTTTGGCGCCCAAAATTTTTGGCCGTAAGGGTTTTCATAAGGACGTCTTTGCACGGGCATTGAAAAAAGGATTTGAACATGCCCGGGTGGACGGCGAAATGGTAGCGATTCAGGAAGGAATGGCACTGAGCCGTTATCACGAGCATACCATCGAGTTGGTTATCGGAAGGCTGCCCAACCGTCACCATCAGTCAATCATTGCCAAAGCCCTGGAGGAAGGCAACGGCAGCCTGGTAATCTTAGATCGGAAGGGCGCGGAAGAGACCTTCAATCTTCAGGGCATCTGTCCGGCATGTGGCATCGGTTTACAAGCGTTGGATCCCCGGCTGTTTTCTTTTAACAGCAAACAGGGCGCATGCAAGGTTTGCGACGGACTGGGTGTGTTTGAAGATCAAACGGGATTGTTTGCTACCAGCGTTGGCGCCTATCTTTCCTGCAGTGCGTGTCAGGGTAGCCGGTTAAAAAAGGAGGCCCTGGCGGTTAAAATTCACAATTTATCCATTTGGGATCTGGTGCAACATTCCGCGGCCCAGGCATTTAAAGTAATGCGAGGATTTAAATTTAATCCATCCCAACGCCCGGTGGCCGAACCGATTATGGCCGAAATTATGACCCGTTTAGATTTGCTCAATCGTTTAGGCTTATCTTACTTGTCGCTGGCGCGCAGCGGAGATACACTTTCAGGCGGTGAAGCCCAGCGGGTACGGTTGGCGGCCCAACTCGGCTCAAATCTCACCGGCGTTTGTTACATTTTGGATGAGCCGACCATCGGTTTGCATCCGCGAGACAATCGGATTTTGATCAATGCGCTTAAGACACTCAAAGATCGCGGCAATTCAATTCTGGTAGTGGAACATGATGAGGATACCATTCGTGCTGCTGATTATATCATCGATCTGGGCCCCGGGGCGGGGTTATCCGGTGGACAAGTGGTGGCTGCCGGAGGCCTGGCTGATCTAAAAGAAAATTTGAAGAGTGTTACCGGCGCCAGCTTCAACGGCAAGCCTAAGCGCATTACTTCCCGTTTGCGAACGTCCGGACAAAATGCGCACATCAAAGTTAAAGGTGCCGCTGTCAATAATTTACGGCGGATCAATGTTGATTTTCCGCTGGGTTGTCTGATTTGTGTAACGGGTGTGTCAGGTTCCGGTAAATCGTCGCTTTTAAAAGAAACGCTCTTTAAAGGTCTGAAGAGTCGGCTGTCTAGGAAAAAGTCGGCCGTGGATACCTGCCGGGATATTCTTGGTTGGCAATCCATTGATCGTGTGCTGGAGGTTGATCATAGCCCGATTGGCAGAACCCCTCGATCCATTCCCGCCTCATATGTGGGTTTCTTGGCCGATATCCGCAAACTGTTTGCAGCCACCCCGGCGGCGCGCGCCCGCGGATATAAGCCGGGACGTTTTTCTTTCAATGTGGCCGAAGGACGTTGTGCTGAATGTAAAGGACATGGCAGCCAGAAAACGACCATGAGTTTTTTACCGGATGTATATGTACTGTGTGGCACTTGTCGCGGGCAACGGTTTAATGCGGATACGCTGGCCATCAAATATAAAGGCAAAAACATTGCCAATGTGCTTGATTTGACTTTTAAAGAAGCAGCCTCGTTTTTTTCAGCGGTGCCCCAGATTCGCAAAGCCGTGCAGTTTGCATGCGATATCGGCCTGGGCTATTTACGGCTTGGTCAACCTAGCCCGACACTGTCAGGGGGAGAAGCGCAACGAATTAAGTTAGCCCAGGAATTGGCCAAACCACATCCGGGACACACGTTTTACATCTTGGATGAGCCTACCACCGGTCTGCACCATGCCGATGTTGAAAAATTGCTGACCGCATTACAAAAAATGGTTGATGAAAAACAAACCGTGGCGGTTATCGAGCATAACCTTGAAGTTATCAAAGAAGCCGATCACATCATCGACTTGGGCCCGGAAGGGGGCGATGCGGGGGGGCGGATAGTAGCCACCGGATCCCCGCTTGATTTTATTAATAATAACCAAGATTCCCATACGGCCCGGTCTTTGAAAAAATATTTACAGGCGAGTTGACACCCATTGCTGCCTAAGGTTATCCCTCTGTCGCATATGCCATTGAGGCTATCATCCACCTTGATATCCTTATATCTTTGAAAAGATTATAATTGATGCCAACTGCTGATTCACAGCACAGTTTGTTTGCTAAAGTGACGCTGGCATTGTTTAGCCGATTGGTGCTTAATACGGCCAGACGCTTTGCCTATCCCTTCGCACCTGCATTGAGCCGCGGAATGGATGTGCCCTTGACGGCCATAACATCGCTCATTGCGGTTAACCAATCTACCAGCGTGATAGGACTTTTTTTTGGTCCAGTGGCCGACCGTTTAGGCTATCGCCTCATTATGATGTTGGGATTGGGTTTGCTGGCCGTCGGTATGTTTGCTGCCGGTTTTATTCCGCTATATGGCTTGGTTTTACTGGCCCTCTTTCTTGCAGGTCTTGGTAAAAGCATTTATGATCCTGCCTTGCAAGCCTATATTTCGCAGCGGGTGTCCTATCACCGACGCGGCCTGATTATTGGTATCCTTGAATTCAGCTGGGCGGGTGCTTCGTTGGTCGGTATACCTCTCATTGGGGTTTTAATCGATCGCTTGGGATGGCGATCGCCTTTTTTTCTATTGGGTGGCCTGGCCCTGTTGGCCCTGGTTTTGATGATATTTCTTTTTTCTGAGCCAAAAGGCGAGCCGCGTCCAGAACACAGTGTCAGAGGCTTTGGGCAGGCCGTGCTCAGTTTGGTAAAAGAAAAACCGGCTTTGGGGGCATTGGGATATGCATTTTGCATGAGTGTCGCCAACGATACCCTATTTGTAATTTATGGTGTCTGGCTGGAAAGTGAATTCGAACTGAGCTTGGTGGCTTTAGGCGCCAGCACGAGTATTATTGGACTGGCCGAGCTGGTGGGTGAGGGTATGACCGCGTCGCTGGCCGATAAAATCGGTTTGAAGCGCGCGGCGGTGATCGGTTTGATTTTGCTATCTATCTGTTATCTGGCATTGCCGCTGTTTAGCCACAATTATATTTTGGCCATGGTGGGGTTATTTTTTCTTTTTCTCATCTTTGAGTTTACCATTGTCACATCTATTTCGATTGCAACTGAGCTGCTGCCATCTTTGCGGGCGACAATGATGTCGGGATTTTATGCAACCGCCGGTATCGGCCGGGTGATCGGGGCCTTGATTGGTGGTGTGGTATGGTTAGCCGGCGGTATGGCCGCCATTGCCGGGGTAGCCGGTGGTATGACGATTATGGCATTAGCTGCCTTGTTGTGGGGATTAAAAGCTTGGTCAAAGAGTGTGTAATTTAGAGCGGCACTATTTTGCGCTAGTACGTGCTTCAAATGGCAATAATGCTGTCGGCAAAGTTTAAGATAATCCGGTCTTCTTGAAAGCAGGTGTTATTTTTCAGTTTGATAATCGGCGCACTGTGCGATGGTTCTGGCAATTGTGCGCATATGGTTTTTTTCCGCTTGGGCAATTGATATAAAGGCGTCACGTGTATCATCATCATTGGATAGATCGGCAATGGATCGGTGCAAATCATAGGCCGCGTATTCTACATTAAGTGCCACATCCATGAGATTCAAACATAAATCGCCCTGCATGTCGGCAACGCGATCAATCATTGATTGCAGCGATTCCCCACTTTCTAAAATGTCACCTTTTAGACCGGCATAGAAGTCAGCAAATGTTTGATTAGTTGGCGCCTCTTGGCGCCAGTATTTAAAAATGAGCTTGGCGTGGCCTGTTTCAGCCAAGGCCAACGTATTGAAAACGTCTACCCACGGTTGTGCGGAGTGATGGTTTTGCAGGTGGCGATAGAAATTTTCCGCACCTTTTTCTAACTCCATCGCCTGGTAAAGCATATCGGCAAATTGCGTTGATTTGGCGAAAATGTCCAATCGCGGAACGGAGGTCAAGGTCTTGCCGGTCCAGGCCGTGATTCCCCCTGTGAGGTTATAAATGGCACGGCGGGGGTATTCGCTTTCGGCCCAAAAAGTACCTGCGACTGCAGATCGATTGCCGGTGCGGCAATAAAAAACGACGTCACGGTCATTGGGCAGTGCTTTAAAGTGATCGTGTAAAACAGGCAGTGGAATCAGTCGGGCACCAGGTATATGGTTTTCGCTGTACTCTTCCGGTTGGCGCACATCGACAATGACATATTCCTGCTCTTTGTGCTGGGCAATGAAATTTTTGAATTCACGGGCCGAAATATTGATAATATCTGAATCGTACATAGACTGTTGCACTCCCAATAAGATGTAGTCATCGTTGGTTAACAAATAAGCTTACCTGCTAACCTCCAGCATACGCAACGTTAATCAAGTGTAAATCGCGTATAAATGAATTTACCGCCTATCATATGTTAAAATGATGGATCTGTGAAGAGATGATTCGCATCGGCCCAGTCTATGTCACTATGGGGAATAAGCGGGCAAGAAAAATTTTTATGTGGGCTTGCCATCTACTGCCCACACGATTTGGGTACCGAGCTCTTTTAGAGCCACCCGCACCCGACCGATCCATGCATTTCGGTTGGTCATGACAAAATAGAAATACGGTCTATTGGGTGGGCGTTGAATAAAGAAATAGCTGGCATCGGTAGTAATCAGAATGTCTTCGACAACCTGATCCCACTCAAAAAGAGTTGAGGCTTTGATATCCGATTGAACGATACAGGCTAAATAGGCTGCCACTGCGCCCACATTTACATCGGTGGTGTGCGGTTTGAAGTCGGCCATCACCAGGCCGTCCTCAACGGAAACCACGGCAGCAGCAAGCAATTCGGGTATTTTTTTAGCAAATTCCCCTAAGAGATTTTGAAAGTTATCCGTCATGGTAAATGCCTAATGGCGATTTCGAAAACATTTAATTTTTTGGCAAATGCTGTTTTCGAGATTTGAGGTGTAGCGGATGAATAAAACCTGAAAGGTGGTATTGCCTTCGACACCTTTCAATATAAAAGCGCCCCTTTGAGTAATCCGATAAAATGGTTTGGGAAAGTGACCATAGTAGTCCAATTTACCCATGCTCCCTATAAAGTGAACCAATTCCTTGGTAACCGCAGCGTTTAATCGGAACTCTTTGATGATGGTTCCGTCTAAGCATTCTTCCACTCTTTTTTGGGCAATTACCTTCATCTTTATTTGATAATGCTTTGCAGCGCGCGCATCAATTCATCGATCTCGTCATGTTGATTGAATGCCGAGAAACTCACGCGGATGGTTCCCTGCGGGAACGTACCGAGTGCATGATGCACGAGTGGCGCGCAGTGTAGTCCCGTTCGGATTCGTATGTCAAAAGAATTTTGCAGGATGTATCCGATGTCATCCGGCGACCAGCCGTTGATATTAAAACTAACGACACCACAGCAATTATTATCGGGCGCTTCAGCAAAAAGTACGGTCTCAGGCAACTTTAGTAGCTCTTCACAGAGATGCCGGCTTAATGCTACTTTTTTATCGGCAAAATATTTAATGCTATGTGTCTGAAGGTAGTCGATCGCCGCGGTCAGTCCAGCCAGACCAGGTGTATTGGGTGTGCCAGCCTCATATTTTAGGGGCCAGATGTTGGGCATCGACTCCAGGTCACTGTGTATACCGGTGCCTCCCAGGCGCCATGGGATTAAATCGATCGCCTCACCAATTAGCAATCCACCGGTACCTTGGGGGCCTAAAAGTGATTTGTGTCCCGTAAAGGCCCAAATCGCTAAAGGAAACTCAGCCGTATCAATAGCCACTGCACCGGCCGATTGGGACATATCTATCAGCAAGGGGATGTTATGCTGAGCACAGAGGTGGTAGATGCTGTCGATATCTTGTAGGGCGCCCGTGACATTGGAGGCATGACCAATGACAACCAGACGGGTTTCGGGTGCAATGCTAGCCGCAATTTTTTTGACGTATACCCGCCCTGGCTGGCAACAATCTATAATGGTTAAGGCGATGCTGCCGTTGTCTCTGAGGTGGTATAAAGGGCGCAAAACCGCGTTATGTTCTATTTGGGTGGTGATGACATGATTTTGCGGTTTTAGTATGCCGTTGATGGCCATATTCAATGCATCGGTTGCACCGCTGCACAGAATCACCCGTTGGGGATACGGAAAATTGAAAAAGGCCGCAATTTTATCCCGGCATTGAATTTGTTGATGGGCAGCCGTCACGTTTTCGCGATGGGGATTGGATGGGGGTGTCTTTAAATTTTCCGCCACGGCTCTGATTACGGATGCCGGTTTTGGAAAACTGGTGGCTGCATTATTAAAATAAATCATATCCAGATGCCGTCATACAGTCATTGCTGCCGATCTGTTTCGCACAATAAGTTTACCGGTGTACGGCGCGATTATTTGCCTCTGATAATTAAACACCGCCAAGCCATAATTGCGAGCGTAACCGGAAGCGCCAATATTGGCGACCAAAAGCGCCTAGCGACGCTATCCGCATGGATGATACGTTCCATGATAGCAACAGGTTGAACACTAAAAAATTTTTCGTTTTCCTTACAAAAACTATCTCTGATGACACTAAAATAAAGGTGCCAATTCAGGGATATATTTTTTGACTTGTAAGCGAATCATTCCCAAGGTCTTTGAATCCGGTGCCAGAATGACCAGCAGCGCGTCTCCCACCGGTGTGCACATGATCATGGCATCGTTGGCTTCCAATGTCAGTGTTTGAAAGGCCGCAATATTCAACTCCTGTTCCATTCTTTCGGTTCCATTCAACACCAGGGCAACTGATGCACCGACCGTGTCTAAGTCAAATTTGAGCATGGCGCCAACGGCCTCAATGACAAATCCATCGCGGCCGACCACAACCACGGCATTGGCGCCGGGAATATCTAATATGTCCTGGAGGATTTCAGTTGAATTTCTTTGATCGAGCATTGATATTCTCCTTTAGTGATTTTATGATGAAAGCAAACGCTGTGAAGTTTGCATGTTGTTGGGCGTCATTATTCGTTTTGATATACGATGAATTCGCCGAATGGATCTCCGACTTCAATACCTTTCGCTTGCTCGCATTTATATTTGTGAATTCCATCTGGAAAGGCGTCACTGTATGCTAAATCAAAAAAGGCCGCGCTGACCCCGCGAATCATGAAGGCGGTTTTATATCCCGGTTGGCCATCTGATTCATAGTAATCAACGGCCCGGATTACCATGCGTTCGCCTTCTTTGATTTGCACAATTCCCGATTTGGCCCATCCCCAAGCAGTGAACACGGCGTAGGCACCCCGTAAGATGTCTTTAGCGCCTTCGGTGACCATAGGTTCGACGACCGATTTAAATTCATCGGAATTAATGATTCCGAAGCCGGTATGATAACCACATTCATGGGCGCAGTTGACCAGTGCTTCTTCCAACTCTGCACGTCTTTCATCCGGAATGGCCTTTAGGATCCGTTCGGTAAATGTATTCCAAAAAGCAACCGGCAGCATATTGACCAGAACGCCATATGCGGGTATCAGGCCCTCGTCCGTACTTTCGATTTGAATATCGGCTAGCTGTTTTACAACCACATCACGTTGAACTGTCATATTTTTCCTCCTTAACATGCGGTTATGGTAAATTTGCTGGTGTCATCGCCCTTGATAATGCTGGCGATTTCTTCGGCTTGATAACTTCGCGGCGGACGGTTAAATGCAGCTGCGAACATAGCGGCTGCATATCCACGCGTCCAATGGTTAATCGGTTTGCCGATGTTGCCGCCCCACTTTTTCTGCCAACCTTGATCGACATGGGAACGCTGCAGAACCACCTCCCCCCCTTGCTCATCGCCCATAACCTCCATCTGGCCCATGCCCATGACGGAATAATATTCTTGGCCCACCTTAAGTTTTTCTTCCGGTGTCCCCACATTGTGTTTTTGAAAGTAGTCATCCAGCATCGGGCGAATGGAATCTTCCACCGATTCACACAATATGTCGGGCCCACCGACATCTTCATAATCTTCGGCCAGTTTTGTGAGCAGGCTCATATAATGATGGCAGTGCAGCACTGCTAAAAATCCGTTCATGTAATGTCGATACGTTTTTTGATCGAAAGTCAAATCCACTTCTAATGCCATATTCTTCTCCTTTGCTGTGATTTTTAGGATTTCGTCCCTTTTTGTTATGCATATAGTTTGGCCAAGGCCGCTATATTTTTTTTGGTATGGTTGCGGATCATGCCGATTGTTTTGGAATTCAAAGCGGTTATCACCAAGACAGCACGTCCAATGGCGGTGCACATAAGCAAAGCATCATCGGATTCAAGTGTTAATGCCAAAATGTCTTTAAGCGCCAATTCGGTGCACATCTTTTCGGCACCATTTAACACCATTGCTACCGATGCCCCAATGACCTCTAAATCCATGGAGGCCAACGAGCCCGCCGACTCAACTACCAAACCGCCCTCGGCGACAATTAGAACGGCTTCAATGCCTGCGATTTCAAGCATTTCCTGCAGTAAATCAGACGATGCTTTCTCCTGATAACCAACTGTGGATTGGTCTGCTTGCGGGATGTTTGTAATGGTGTTGGTCGATGTGGGTTGATCCAATGATTCTTCCTCGGTGCTGTCATCAAAAATGAAATCGTTTTCATTAATTTCTTCAATTTCATTTACAAACATTTCATGTGTGGCCGGCTGCGGCGCGTTTGTATCGCGATCAAATTCCAGTGACGTGTTAGCGGTCATATGGTTATCGTCCGGTGGTCCGGACTCATCTTTGCGGCGCATGGCTTCCATTAAAAGACCCATGATTTCCCGGTCGATGCGTTTTTTAATTTTCTTTTTAGGTAGGTTCATAAAAGAAATTTCAATGCCATCCCACTGAATCATTTCCATGGCGGCGTCTTCACCCTTGCTGGTATCGTAAATCGCATCATATAGTTGACCTTTATTAAAATAGAAGAACCCTTGTTTTTGTTCTTTATCCGATTGAATTTTTAACAGACACGTTTTTTCCTCAACCTCAATAAGCTGTAAAAAACCACCCAATGAGATTCCCCTTACGCTGCCGCTTTTGTCATCTTGCTCCAAGTCTTTGCTAATCTCATCGGCCAGGGTTAGAAAGTCGATCGGTTTGCTGAGATATTTAATCGCGCCTAATTCATCTAATTGTTCCTTGATGCGCGCTGAGCCGAAGGCACTGATGACAATCACCGGAATGGAAGGAAAATGAACACTCATATAGGCCAACAATTCAAAGCCGTCCATTTCCGGCATCCGTAAATCGGTGATCATCAAATCGACGGGTGTCGATTCAAGCACTTGGATGGCCTGTTTTCCGTTATGGGCCTTTAGGACTAAAAAATCATGGGCATAATTTACGAGGCCGGTTGATAAGCTCTCCACAAAAGCTTCTTCATCATCAACGATTAGAATATTTTTCATAAAGCTGGTTCCTTTCAAAGTCGGAAATGATGGAAACCGTTCTATTTCCAAACATTCAAATTGGCTCGCCGCTGTTGACAAGCAGGTTGCCCAATTTAAGAGCAAATCGTGTGCCGAATATATCTTTTAGAAATAGTTGTGAAATATCAGATGGATATTCAATTTAACCAATTTTAAACTACGAGAATTGGTTCATTTTGGGCGGCTCGTTTTGGGCCGGATCGCAATTTGAACCGAAAACCGAAGCAGGTAATTGATTAGAATTTATGGATGATTCCTCGTCCGAGGAGAAGAATTGCGGTAAGATTTCAGCTTGCGTTTTAACGTCGAGCGAGAGATTCCCAAAGCCTTGGCGGCTTGGGTACGGTTGCCCGCATACAGATCGAGGGCATGCCGAATATGTTTTTTTTCCACCGCGGCCAAACTTGGTAGGTTTTTAGGTTTACCAGCCACTGCTGGTTTCGGAGGATAAAGTGAACTGTGGGAATGGATTAATTCAGAGGGATAGATTTGAGAGCCTCTGCGCAGTATGATGGATCTTTCGATAACGTTTCTGAGTTCTCGAATGTTGCCTGGCCACTGATAGCCTTGCAGGCGTTTGATCTCAGCGCTTCCAACGCTGAGGTTTTCTTCGGGGACCATTTGGCCAATAAAATAACGACATAATGGATCTAGATCCTGCAAGCGTTTCCTGAGAGGTGGCACATGAATCCGAACAACATTCAAACGAAAGAAAAGATCGTCTCGAAAATTCTTATGTTGGATAGCCTGTTCAATGTCAATATTGGTGGTGGCCATCACACGCACATTAATCGGTCGATCTGTTTCACCTCCCAATCGCCGCACGCGGTTTTCGTCCAAAACCCCCAAAAGCTTGGCCTGGAAATTTAAAGGCAGAGTGCCGATTTCATCCAACAACAATGTGCCGCCTTCCGCCATTTCAAACAAACCGCGGCGTCGTTTGAGCGCGCCGGTAAATGTGCCTTTTTCATGTCCGAAAAGCTCGTCTTCAATGAGGTTTTCCGGAAGGGTGGCGCAATTTATACTGACGAATGGATTTTTCTGCCCCGGCCCCATTTGATGCACGGTTTTGGCCAATGCATTCTTACCGGTACCGGTTTCACCCGTAATTAAAAGCGGGGCTCTGGTCAATGCGGCCTTGGTTACCAAATGCCAGACAGTATCCAGGCCGCTGTTCTGCCCGACAATATAAGTCTGCTCATTTTCTTTCCGTTTTTGATATGAATAAAGTTGTTCGACCCGCTCCAATTGGTTGACCCGAATACACCGGTTGACAACTAAATCCAATTCTTCCATTTCAAACGGTTTGGTTAGATAGTCAAACGCACCGACCTTTATGGCCTCTACGGCATTGTCAAAACTAGGATAGGCGGTAATGAAAATGATTTTAACCTGATCATTAATATCCAACAGTGTCGGGCATAAATCGATGCCTTTGGCATCGGGCAGTTTTTGATCTAGTAAAACGACATCGATGTGCGATTCGGCAAATTTATGCAGACCCTCATCACCTCGCAAGGCCGTTAATACGGTCATGTTTTTAGAGGTAAAGTGCTGTTGCACCACATCGCAAAACAACTTGTCATCGTCGATGACCAACAGCCTGCGTTGTGATGTTTTTTTAACCGGCATAGTTCTCAGGAATCTTTAGCGTTATTTTCGTGCCTTGGTTCAAACGGCTTTTGATATGGATGGTAATTCCCATGCTAGACAGCATTTTTTTCGAAATCACAAGGCCCAGACCGGTTCCTTGCGGCTTATTGGTGTAAAATGGCTTGAAGAGATTTTGTTGCTGTTCAACCGTCATGCCGCAGCCATTATCTTCGATGATGATCTCAACAAATTCCATTGATTGTTTAGTGGCAATGTTAATTTCGGGTGAGTTCTGATCCATGCAAGCGTCGACAGCATTGGTAATGATATTTAGCAGGACCTGTTGTAATGCGCGGGGATCGATTTGCACGGGCTTTAGATTCGAAGCGAAATTGCACGTTGCTTGGATACCTTTTTGCTTCAGATCTTCAGACGCTAAATCTAAGAAATTATTAAGAAACAAATGAATGTCGGTACTTGCCATCTTTGGTTTTTCAAACATATTAAAATTGCGCAATGCATTGAGTAGGTATTCAATCCGTTCGGCCTCGTTTAAACTGCGCTCCAAAAACTCGATGGCGGCCGGCTTACTGAAGGTATCATAATTTTTGAGAAGAACACTTAAGGTCATTTTTAAGGAGTTTAATGGGTTGCCGATTTCATGGCGTATACCTGAAAATATATAGCCGGTATTTTCCATAAGATTATTTGCCGCTGCAATGGTCTCTAATCTTTTCTTCTCGGTGGCATCGAAATTTGAAATGATGTAACAATTCTCATCGTGGTCTTCTAGTTGAATGGGTGAAATGGTGATTTGTTCTTCATAGGGTTTGCCGGCTTTGGTTGTATTTAAGTACGCACCGCGCCATACGGAGCCTTTGCTGATGGTGGCAAGCATCTGCCGAAAGAGGGGTTTATCATTTTTAATGTTGTAAATAACGGTAAAATGTTGGCCGAGAACCTCTGCACGGCGGTAGCCGGTGATTTGACCCAGTTGGTCATTAACATATCTGATAATACCTTTATCATCCGTGATAGTTACGCCATAAACGGCTTGCTCGATTGCTGTGAATAGGATCGAGGCCTCATCTTTTGAAAGTCTGTGCTTGAGGGCGCTCCCTAAAATACTGGCGATTGTTTTCAGCATCGCTTGCTCTGCACTTGTCCACTGCTTTTGGTGATCAGGGGCATCAGCCCCGATGAAGCCCCACAGTTGGTTTTCAACAATAACGGGAACGAATGCGGAAAAAGAATGGTTTATTTTTGCTGACATGTTACTTGAGCTTAAATTTAAGTCATTTACTGCTATGTTGTTTTTTTTATGTGTCCGCTGGTTATTACTGGGCTTGTCCGGTTTCAACCCGATCGATGATTGATTGCCGAATGCCAGATTCTTTTTAATCGGAGATATCCCCGGTGCAACCCACTCACATTGACACTTAAGCGACACTTGTTGTTGATCGTCACGGCCGTATTGGAATAAGTAGGCCCGGGTCAAACCAAGTGTTGTTCCCAGGCGTTGCAGGATGGAACTGAAACCATTGCGCCAGTCAGATAAGTTGGCCAAAGTAACGGCGGCAAATTGAAGCATATCCATCATCGCGTGATCATTATCTGCAGCTCCTTTATTAGTTAATAACCTTGATTTAGTGACATCACGTTTTGCTGCATGTGGATCTTGAAAACTGCCAATGGCGTTTATTAAAACAACGGTTTTATTCTGATCTGCGGCTAAGGGGTGTAGGCGCAGCGCGATAGCGCTGCCATTTAAACTAAAAAGATGATTGGATAAATGCAGGTGATTGTTGCCGAAGGGTTTTTGGAGAAGCTGGGTGATAAGATTGCGTTCGGTTCCGGCAAATAGATCTTCAAAAGGTAAGTCCTGCAGATTTGATAGTGGAAGACCTGTCAGGTTGGCAGCCGCCTGATTGGCATAGCTTATGCGATTCTCGGCATCAATCCAAAGGATGGCCTCTGAGAGCATGTCGCAAATGACGGTTGCCGATGTTTCCATTATCCCCCTTAATATATTTTGAGATGAATCTGGCCTGGGTTGATGCCGAATTGTGCGACCATCAGTAAATCTGAATCCAAAGGATAAAAAGCAAATTCTGTTCCATTACAATGCACATCACGATTAATTGCTATGTAATTGAAATTAAATAAAAAAATAAAATTGGCATTCTATGCAAGAAAAGAGGATCGCACATGTTTATGTGATGTGCACATAAATATGTGCAATTCGGCCGACAACTGCGGTTTTAAAAAAGGTAACACCCCTTATTATTCTTTTGGGCAAACAAGTTGAGGCACTGCTATTTGGCCTTTATGGCAACCGCGTTGAGAGCAATGCGGCAAGGCAATTGATGGAAGCCGTGGCGAGCTAGCATTATGTGACGTTTTGTAAAGGATTCGAGGGTTGTGGCGAAAAGCGAATCAATCTAATCAATCGGCAATCGATGGTCTGGTTGCGGTTGCCAGTATGATGGATGAAGTTACATGGGCAAGATAAACGCCCACATGCAGTAGACCAAGAAAAGGGCCCAAGATAACGCAAAGGTTAATTGCAGCATGAAACGCACATGTTCGCGGTAAACTGCTGACTCGGAAATACCAAAAAATATCAGCATAATGGCACAGAAACCCCACAAGGCAAGTGGTTGTGTCGCTTTAAGGCATATGGCGGTAGGCGACGGCAAGGCAGTGTAGGTACCGGCCAAATTTTGATAAATTTGCAGCATGTTGCTGCGCACAAAGCTGAGAACGATCAAGCTCAATCCGAATACCGTCAGCACCGCAATGGCGGTGATTCTGGTTGTGTATCGTAAGGCATTATTGGTTTCCATTTCGAATTGAATTCTCACTAAGGAGATTTGCATCGGCGCTTATCAGTATAATTAAAGACAATTAGAGGCATTTAGTCAATAATTCTATCTGAATGCTTCCCAGATGGATCAGTTTTCACACTTTTTTCACTTTTATTGTATAAGGCACTCGCAGCACTTCTGTGTCACAATCCAATCCATTGTTTCTATAAAATTGACCGATTCTCAAGACAACTACTTTCCGGATCCCGCTCGGGCCGGTTTCGATACGTGATTGCTGCCAGACAGCTATTGTTATTTTTAAGTGAATTAACAGTACCTTAAATTACGTTCCATCCATTTAAACGTTACATCTAGTCATTGCTATGGTATTATTAATCGTCATACTGTTTTGAAATTTTAAATCCGGAATTTTTGCTGATGGAGGGTGTGAAATGGTCTCGCCTGAGACGTATGCTGAGTTAAAGGTTAAAATCGGTGACTTGGAGAAGCAAATAGCCAACCTCAAGCATACCGAGCAATCCTTTAAAAATGAACGCGATTTTATCAATGAAGTATTATACTGGATTGAGTCACTTGTCGTGGTGATTGATCTGAACGGTTATATCCTGCTTTTTAATCGAGCCAGCGAGAAGCTTTCGGGTTATAGCTTTGATGAAGTTCGGGATAGACCATTTTGGGATATTCTCATATCGAATGAAGAACGCGAAGGCGTCAAGCGCGCCATTACCAATGTGATCGATGAGGCGCTTCCCAATAACTTCCAAAATCATTGGATCACCAAGGATGGTGACAAACGCTTAATCAGTTGGGTGAATTCCATTTTCACCAGAGCCGATGGTTCCATTGAATACATATTGTGCACGGGGCGCGATATTACCGAGCAAAAACTAGCAGAGGATGCTTTAAGGAAAAGTGAGAGTAAGTATCGGATGTTGGTCCAGAGTGCCAATAGCATCATTCTCCGGTTTGACATTCAAGGCCGTATCACATTTTTTAACGAGTATGCGCAGGAATTTTTCGGTTACACGGAGCAAGAAATACTGCATCAAAATGTTCTCGGAACGATTCTGCCCCAAACAGAATCTTCCGGTCGCAATCTCACCAACATGATGGAGGACATGGTTCAAAATCCTTCCAAATATTTACACAATGAAAACGAAAATATCCGGCGCGATGGCAAACGCGTGTGGATTGGATGGACGAATAAACCGATTTTGGATGCAAACGGCAAGGTGTCTGAAATCCTTTCCATTGGGATGGACATCAGCGATCGTAAGCGCGCTGAACAAAAACTGCAGGAGAGTGTTAAGCGGTTTAATCTATTTATGGATCATTCTCCAGCGGTTACATTTATTAAGAATTTAGAGGGAAAATACGTCTATTTCAGTAAAGGATATTATGACGTATGGGGTGAACAGGCCAAGGCGTGGATCGGCAAAACCGACGAAGAATTATGGTCGTCCGAAATAGCACAACAATACCGGCGCAACGATGACGTCATTTTGGCCAGCGATGGGCCGCTTGACTTCATCGAAACCTGGGAAACCCCCGATGGCCCGACAGAATGGCGAACTTATAAGTTCCCGGTTCGGGATACTTCCGACAACCTGCTATATCTTGCCGGGATCGCGGTGGATATTACGGAGCAAAGGAAATTGGCGGCGCAAGTCAAACAAGCGCAACGAATGGAAGCTATCGGCACCCTGGCCGGAGGAATCGCGCATGATTTTAATAATATCCTTGCAGCGGTTCTTGGTTATGCCGAACTGGCTCAAATGACGGCTGAAGAAAAGACAAATATTGATCGATATTTGAAGGAGATATTACGCGCCGGTGAACGGGCCAAAAATCTGGTGAAACAGATTCTGACTTTTAGCCGGCAAGCAGAGCAGAAACACAAACCGATTCAAATTAAACCCATTTTTAAGGAGACGCTCAAATTCCTAAGGGCATCGATTCCAACCACCATCGAAATTCGCCCGCAAATTAAAAGTGATGCTTTAGTGATGGCTGATCCAACCCAAATTCACCAGGTTATCATGAACTTATGTACCAATGCCGAGCATGCCATGCGTGAAAAAGGCGGTGTTTTGGAGGTTACGCTTTTGGATGTGACGCTGGGAGTAGAATTTGCATCTAATTATCCAGAACTGAAGCCCGGTGAATATCAAGAATTGACCGTTCGGGATACCGGCCATGGTATACCGGATCATATTATGAATCGAATTTATGATCCGTTTTTTACCACCAAAAAAACAGGTGAAGGTACCGGGATGGGGCTTGCAGTCGTTCACGGCATTGTTGGCAGTCATGGCGGCGCTATACTTGTTACCAGTAATCCGGGCAAAGGCTCAACCTTTAAAGTCTATCTTCCCGTGGTTGAAATTCCGATGGATTCTCAAACCGAAGTTAAGAAACCACTTCCAACTGGTGCCGAGCACATTCTATTCGTTGATGACGAACCGGCCCTGGTTAATATCGGAAAGCAAATGCTGGGATCCTTGGGCTATGATGTTACAGGCCGGAACGGCAGTATCGAAGCGTTGGAGCTGTTTCGATCCCATCCCAACCGATTCGATTTAGTGATAACAGATATGAGCATGCCCAATATGTCCGGCGATTTGTTAGCAGCTGAATTGATAAAAACCAGACCGGATATACCCATCATTCTGTGTACCGGTTACAGTGCCAAGATCTCTGAAAAAAATGCGAGGGTTATGGGGATTAAAACATTCGCGCACAAGCCGATCGTTATGCGGGATTTGGCCCAAAAGGTAAGGGCTGTGCTGGATGATACAAATCGTTAGCAACCTGAAATCCAAATCCGTTTATTTAACGCAACAAATTAACCTGGTGTTGATTTTGTCACCCCAAAAGTATTCTGGTATCTTCTTGATTAATACCCGTTAATTCAATAAAAAGAAATAAATGGTGGCACCAAAATAAAAGCGGTTCCCAAAGGGGAGTGTTAAAATGCAGCTCGATTTAAAATATCTAAGAAATCAGAATGAAAAGCTATTGGCACTAACACTGGAGGCCACCAATGATGGTATTTGGGCTTGGCACGTTCCCTCTGGCGAAGCCTACTTTAGCCCACGCTATTATACAATGTTGGGATATGAACCGGATGAGCTGCCGGCAAATTATGATACGTGGGCTAGCCTGCTGCATCCTGATGATTTACAAAAAACGCAAGAAATTATTCAGGAGCATATTGAGAATAAAAGCGAGAGCTTTGAAGTCGAGTTTCGCTTACGCACCCAAACCAAAGAATGGTTGTGGATTTTAGGCCGGGGTAAGGTTGTTCAATGGGATGATGATGGGCATCCGATTCTTATGGTGGGCAGCCATGTCAATATTAACAAGCGCAAGCATACCGAGCAGAAGCTGGCCGTATACCAGGAACAGCTGGAGCTCATGGTGCAAAAGCGAACGCTGGACTTGGAGCAGACCACATCATTACTAGAAGCGACCTTCAATGCAATTCCTGATGTGCTCGGCGTTCAGGACAATCAACACCGTATCATTCGCTACAATGCGGCCGGATACCGCTATTTAAATATGACCCATGAAGAGGTGGCGGGAAAACGCTGCTTTGAATTAATCGGCCGGACCAAAGAGTGCGACGGATGTGCCACTTCCGAATGTTATCGCACCAAAAAACCCGCTTCAGTGGTGCGTTATGAGAAGGCATTGGGCGCCTGGCTGGATGTGCGCGCCTATCCCATACTGGATGATGCGGGCAATCTGCTCAAGGTGATCGAGCATTTACGGGATGTCACCTTGGAAAAACAGTCCGAAGCCGAAAATCGCAAACTGCATGAACAACTGCAACATGCCCAAAAGATGGAATCTTTGGGTACCCTGGCAGGTGGTATCGCCCACGATTTCAATAATTTGTTGATGGGTATCCAGGGACGCGCCTCGCTGGTCGCGGTCGATTTGTCGCCTGCCAGCCCTCACAAGGAACATCTCAAAGCCATCGAGGATTATGTTCGCAGCGCAACGGAACTGACCAAGCAGTTGTTAGGATTGGCCCGCGGCGGCAAGTATGAAGTAAAGCCCGTCGAGATCAGCGAACTCATGCTGGACAGTGCGGCCATGTTTGGCCGTACCCGCAAAGAAATTAAGATCCATACCAAACCGTATCAAGAACCGTTGGTGGTAGAAGCCGACCGTGGACAGATTGAGCAGGTGCTCTTAAATATGTATGTCAATGCGTGGCAGGCGATGCCCGATGGCGGCGAATTATATTTAGAAACTCATAACATCACACTGGATGATATTTACTGTAAACCCCATCAGATTATTCCCGGACGCTACGGTAAGCTTTCGATCACCGATACCGGTATTGGTATGGACAAAGCCACCTGCCGGCGAATTTTCGATCCCTTTTTTACTACCAAGGAAAAAGGGCGAGGAACCGGTCTGGGATTGGCTTCAGCTTATGGTATCATCAAGAATCACGGTGGCAGCATTGCGGTCTACAGCCAATTGAACCAAGGAACCACTTTTGATATCTACTTGCCGTTATCAGATGAGCAGATTACCACTGAGACTCAGACAGAAAATAACCTAAAAAAGGGACAAGAGACCGTCCTGTTGGTAGACGATGAAGATATGATCATCGATGTAGGCCGGGCCATGCTTGAAAAGCTGGGCTATGAGGTTGTCACTGCCAGAGGCGGCCAAGAAGCCATAGCACACACAGAAAAGATGGGCAAGACACTTGATCTTGTCATTCTCGACTTGATCATGCCGGAAATGGACGGTGGCAAGGTATTTGATCGTATCCGCGGGATTCGACCGGAAATACCGGTTGTGCTTTCCAGCGGTTATGCCATCAACGGCCAGGCCGAAGACATCATGCAACGAGGCTGTAACGGGTTTATCCAAAAACCGTTTAATATCGCCGAACTCTCCAAACAACTTCGCAAAGTGTTGGATAATGTAAAAACGTCTGATCGATAATTATGACGCAGATGGCCGTATCTGTAACAGTCGCATTGCTTCGCGCGCAGCTTTTTCCAGCACACCTGCCTGGGCGGCGATATCTAACACCGTAATTCTTTCTCGAATGGCTCTGGCCGTAAGCGCGCCAAGCATGTATTCATTCTCAGAGATGTTCAGTGCTTCAAGCGTCATGGCATGCCCTGTGCGCCGCATCAATTCCAGATAGTATTGCGGGTGCCGGACCTTACCGCATAATGCTTTTACCGCGTCCCACTTTTGCGGCAGTATCAATTCCAATTGCAAAAGCTTGGTTTGCTTCTGGCTAAAACGGTTTTTCACGTCTTCAGCCAGAGAAGCCCATACGGCGTCTAATTGCTCGATATCTTTTTGAAAAAGTTTTTCGCTGTTTCCTTTTAAACATGCAGCCTCTATTTGCTGGAGTTGCTGATAGCAGGCGGCCGAGAGGATGATACCGCACGCAACTTGCAGCCCATGTAGGGCAGGCACCTTTCCCGTTAAAAATTCGCGCATATCAAGAAAGTGGGAAAATAAGTGTTCCCCACCTGATGCCGGCGCACTGGATCCGGCTAAACTCATGGCAGCACCCGAAACCAGTAGAGCTTTTAGCAACTCCACGGCAGCACTGCGGTGACCCGCATAGAAATTTTCGGAATTGTTTAGAAAACTGCGGGCCGCTTCCATAACGATTGCATCCGGCAAACGGCAATAAGATCCACTGAACAGTAGCGATTCGATTTGCCAGTCAATATCTGATACCGATTTGGCCATAAAATCAAAGTAACCGGCCTGCCGCAGCACAGGAGGTGCCTGGTGAATAACATCTGGTTGAGCGTAAACAAATTGAGGCGGAGGTGACGGTAGCGTTCGTTTGACGCCGGATATTTTGATAGCTGCAATGGCAGAGGTATAACCGTTCATGCTGGCGGCCGTCGGTACGGTCCAATACAGCAATCCACGCTTGCCAGCCGCATACTTACACAGATCGTTAATGGTTCCCGCACCCACGGCGACAATGAGGTCATGTGCCTGGCTGGCGAGAAAAATCTGCTCGGCCAAAGTTTCCGTGGCAGTAATGGGCCCGGTCAAGGTTAAAACAGTAGGTACGATTTTCTTTGCTTTTAAACAGGACACCACCGCTCGGCCCGCAGCGGGGTGCGTGTTATCATCATCAACAATCAGGATTTTACCGCCGGGAAAATCCTGATGGCAATCGTTGGCCAGTATATCAAAGGCATCATCGTCCAAGCAGCACTTAACGTCTACAGTTGGATGTCGCTGTCCGCAAGTGCATAATTGGCGGCACTTAGCGGGTGTCACCACATATTTTTTTTGTTCTGAACAGTTATTCGGCATTGCTGATTACCAGATGTAACTTACCTTAAAGCACTTGAAATTATGATGGAGCGGTTATTTACGAATGCTGCTGTCGATTATCGCAAGGCGATTGCAGACTTGGTGTGGGTTTGTACTGATGCTATTTTCAGGTCAAGATCATGCATTTTTCCGGATTTAAGTAAAGGTAGAGTTCTTGCCCTTCTTCCTGGCTAATATAATGGGGCACCTGTACGCGGATCATGGCCTCATTCACACTCACAAATAAATATAAAAAGTTGCCCAGATAGGCCTTGTGAGTGATGGTACCCTTGAATTGATTTTCCTGGCCTTGAAGCGGATCTGTAAACACCTCCACATCCTCGGGGCGAATGGATGCATACACTTTTTCACCTACCGCAATAGCAGCCCCTGTAGCAGACATCTGGCAGAGCATCTTAGGGCTGAATGCAGTGCGCACGGAAACCGTTTCCGAGCCGGGCATTGCCTGTATAACTTCACCATCTA
>JASJAZ010000215.1 GCA_030066785.1 Desulfobacterales bacterium
CAGGCTGCAGCAGAACTTCTGGATATGAATGTAAAGGTTGTTATCGGAGAACTTGATAATCCTGAAACATATCGAAAGCTAAGGGTAGAAAAGGCCGCCCTCGTTTTTGTGAATAATGATGACATGCTTAATTCAAACATTATTGCCACGATACGGCAAGTCTCAGAATCTGTTCCTATTGTTACCTTTGCAGATGCATACGATTCGATATTAATCCTTGAACTTGCCGGAGCAACGCACGTCTTTCAATTTACCAAGATGCTTGGCGTTACGATGGCGCAGCATACTCCCGGAGTGTCTATACAGTCCAATATAATCGGCGTTCTCGGGGGTGTCCTTATCGCTGAAGCCTATGCGGCCCATACACCATATGAAGGAAAAGAACTCATAAAGAGCGGGCTTCGTGAGAAAACAGGTGTTATTGTGGTCGGAATTTGGCAGAGAGGGAAATTTGAGATTCCGAGACCACAAACCATTATTCATCCCAATTCTATCCTTCTGCTTGCAGGATCCGTAGAACATTTCGAAAGGTACGATGACTTTGTCGACAGTTCCCGATCTTATGCAGCTCCTGTTGTTATATTGGGAGGGGGCCGGGTAGGGCAGGCCGCTGCTGAAACCTTAGAAGAACTTGGAATTGATTACCGTGTGGTGGAAAAGGACAGGAATTTAATAAAAGACAATAATAAATATATCCTGGGAGATGCATCCGATCTCCAAATACTTGAGCGGGCCGGCATTTCTGCAGAATCACCCTCCGTGCTTATCACTACCCGCGATGATGACATAAATATTTACCTAACTATTTACTGCAGACAATTAAGACCCAATATACAGATTAACAGCAGGGCCAACCTAGAGCGCAATATCAGTAAGCTTTATTCAGTCGGGGCTGACATTGTCATGTCACCTTCTTCCATAGGGGTAAGCAAAATTCTAAACATTCTTAGACCGGGTGAAAGCCTAACGCTGGTTGAAGGATTAAATGTATTCAAGGCACATGTTCCTGCTTCTTTAATAGAAAAAACACTTGCTGAAAAACAGATAAGAAGAAAGACGGGGTGTAATGTAATTGCAATCTGTTCCAACGATTCTTTCAACATAAATCCTGATCCAACTGTTAAGTTAAAGAAGAACGAAGAATTGATTCTTATCGGCACGGCCAAGGCGGAAAAAGAATTTAAGAATGTCTTTTCTTAAGAAGAGACAACATGAACAAAGATTAAGATTACAGGGCTGTTACCTCGCAAGAATCAATCTATACTGAAATTATAGACTTTTTCGGATAATCCTGAAAAGTCTTCATCCATTCCATACGGAACTTTAGAGCTGGCGCTGTAAGGTATATTTACAATGAGATCCAGCGTTCCCGTGATCCTTACTTTTTCGGTCTCCAGTTATATAAACTTTGGTCGTACAATACGTATTTCTCTCGACTGCTGCACTGGGATGACTGGCATTGCCATGGAGTGATTAATCGAATATCGCAAGAGCGCGGCGTGTCGGAAGAAGGATTCCCTACTATTTGGAAAGCTGCTTTCAACTCGATCATATTGAATTTTTAAATGGGTGTGCCGACGGGAAAAATCTGTCGAATTTCCAGAATTCCCTGAAATTGAATATGAGCTTGGTTGGCGTAACACAGTTATAATGAAAGTTCAGCAGGCGATTATTTCAGAGGTGAAACGCATATCATTTGATATCGAACCAAAGGTATGGCTCGGCATTAAACTGCTGGCTACTTATATCAAGATCCGTCCCGGCGAGATGCGGAATATCCGCGAACGTGACATCAACCTTGAGTCCGGTTACATCCACATCGCTCACCCCAAGGAAGGGACGAAAAAGCGAGGCAAGTTTGCCTATCCGGACGCCGAGGACATCGAATTAATAAGGGGTTTTCCGCGGTCTATTGATCCAGATTCATATTTCTTTCACCACATGTCCACCAGATCAGGAGCGAAAATCGGAAAACAGTTTGGTCATAAATACTTTAAAAAATGGTGGGACAAAGCGTGTGACAACCTTGGCGTCAAAGGCGTTGACCTTTATGGCGGTACAAAACATTCAACCGCAACAGCGTTAGGTGAGTTCCTGACTCCTGAACAAATCAAACGGGGCGGTACAGGTTCGGCAACAAATAAGGCGTTTGAAAGATACTTTCAACTACGCAGAACCGAATCTGCCAAAGTGGTGTCCGCAATTAAAAAGATGCAGAAAAAGCAAGCGGGAAAGGTTGTCAAAATGCGCAATAAAAAAATGTTGATCAGGTGATCAACATCTGATCGACATTTTATCACACAACAATAACTTTAACTAATTGATATTGTTAATAATTAATGGTGGAGGCGGCGGGAGTCGAACCCGCGTCCGAAAATATTCCACATAGGCTTCTACATACTTAGCCCGAATTTTTGCTTTCGCCTTACCAAGTCTCCTCCAGGCACGATACTTGACAGGCTAGTCCGCTAAAAGTTCGCCGCCGCTGATGCGGGCTGTCAGAAGCAGCTATCCTGCTCAGTCGACGCCCATTCAGGATTCGCAGGATAATCCGTCAGGACGCTGGCCTCATTAGGCGGCCAGAGCGTAATTATAATCGTCTGCGATTATGTTTAGGTCCCACCGTTTTTACGAGTTGGTAGGAACTCGGTATGCTACCTAAGCTTCCATATCCCCGTCGAAGCCATTTCGCCCCCATAAATTGATCGCAGATTGGACCCGTTAAAACGGGTGATGTAAAAGAGCTTTGCACGCTGAAATGTAAGAAAACGAGGCCAATTTGTCAAGAATTATCGATGAATCTGAACCTTCTCTAACCATCTGACATTTAATAAATTTTTTGCGCAATATCCATTACTTGAGGTCTTTAAAGGTGGGTAGCTGTGTGAACGCAGGTGGATCTTTAGTATTCACCTTCCTTTTTAGCCCTTTCCAGATCACGCTGCTCGTCGCGGCGGCGAATGGTTTCGCGCTTATCGTATTTTCGTTTGCCTTTGACCAGCGCTAAAACCATTTTAACCTTGCCGTTTTTGAAATAAAGCTTGAGCGGAACTAATGCATAGCCTTTTTCATTGACCTTGCCGTACAAGCGTTTGATTTCATGCCGATGCATTAGCAGTTTGCGGGGTCGGAGAGGATCATGATTGGCATAATAGGCAAAGGGATAGGGGCTGATGTGCATCTGGTGCACAAAGACTTCGCCGTTGTTAATTTTGGCGTAGGAATCTTTCAGGTTGGCGCGTCCCTGGCGCAGTGATTTGACTTCGGTGCCTTTTAAAACCAAACCGACTTCGTATTCGGCCTCAATAAAATAATCGTGCTTGGCCTTGCGATTAACTGCGACGACTTTTTCAAATGCGCGTTCCACGGATGTATTAGCTTTCGATTAGATATCAATATTAATGATCTGGACCGTTAGGCCTTGTAGATCTGTTTGGCTAAAATTGAGCCATAGGATTCTTCAACCATTGCGGTTATGCGTTTAACATCGGTCTCTTGCAGGGCTTGATTGACAAATTTTTTGGCCTCGTCAGCTTCAATTGCACGGATGACGCGTTTGACCGCCGGTATGGACAGTGGATTCATGCTCAGCTCTTGGATTCCCAAGCCCAGTAGCACCGGAACAAAATAAGGATCGCCGGCCATCTCACCACACATGTAAACACCAATATGATTGTTCCGGGCGGCATCGGCAACCTGTTTCAGCAGACGCATAATGGCGGGATGCAGCGGTTGATACATGTGGGCGACGTTTTGGTTGCCCCGATCGATGGCAAAAGCATACTGAATCAGGTCATTGGTGCCGATACTGAAAAAATCCACCATTTTGGCCAACTCCTCGGCCAGAATGACCGCCGAAGGTACTTCGACCATAATACCGGCTTCGATGTCACCATTATACGGCACCCCTGTTCGGTCCAACTCGTCAGCGGCTTCCTGCAACAACTTTTGGGCGTCTTCAACTTCCTGGGTATTTGAAATCAATGGAAAGATAATGCGAACGTTGCCGTAAACCGCTGCGCGTAATATGGCCTTGAGCTGGGTTTTAAAAAGTTCCGGATTTTTAAGACAATAACGGATCGCCCGCAGTCCCAATGCGGGATTGGGCTCCTCGTCATTGCCATTGGCGCCGATGGCTTTGTCACCATTGATATCCAGCGTGCGGATGGAAACCGGCAGCGGCGCCATGACTTCAACCACCTCCCGGTATTTATCAAACAGCTCATCTTCGGTGGGAAATTCAGAGCGGCTTAAATATTGAAACTCGGTGCGGTACAGGCCGATACCCTCGCCCCCATGATCGCGCACCGAGACAACTTCTTCCGACAGCTCGATATTGCCCATCACCGGTACATAATGCCCATCCGGGGTTTCGGCGCGATGATGGCTTTCACGGGTAATCAGGGTAAGGTAGTCTTCGTAGCGCTGCTGACGCTCTTCAAATTCCACCAGAGTATTATCGGAGGGATGAATGACCACGACGCCATTGGTGCCGTCTACCGCCAGCAAATCTTCATTGTTGATCAGGCGGGTCGCATTGCGGAGTCCGACCACAGCTGGAATTTCGAGGGTGCGCGCGATAATGCCGGTGTGCGAGGCTTGCCCGCCTCGGTCGGTAATAAATCCTTTGATGCGTTCCAACTGAATTTGACTGGTTTCCGCGGGCGAAAGATCCCGGGCCACCAGGATAACCCGCTTGTCGATGGCGCCGATGTTGACCTTGTCAGCCCCCACCAAATTGCGCATAATCCGATCGGATACCTGTTCGATATCTGCCGTGCGCTCGCGCAAATAGGTATCGGAAATATTGCGAAACATTGACTTAAGACCGGCCACGATCCTTTTCAAAGCCCATTCGGCATTGATCCCCTCGGCTTCAATTAATTGGATGGTCTTGTCGTAAAGCATTTTGTCTTTGAGCAGCACCATATGAGTTTCAATAATTCCCGTGTGTTGCTGAAATTCTTCCGGGGCGTTTGTGATAATTTCATTAAGTTCATCAATGGCTTTGCGCACGGCCGCCTTAAACCGCTTGACCTCTTTGGAGCGGTGCTGTTTGTCGATGTAGTACCGCTCAACGATATCTACCCCTTCCTGATCGACCATATAGGCTTTGCCGATGCAAATGCCGGGCGAGGCTTTAATGCCGTTGATGCGGATTTCTTCAAGGTGATCTGCAAACATGGATCTTATATTTCTCCAAATCCGGACTCGATTTCCTTGACGATGGCATTTAAGATGCCGGTATCGTCCGGATGATCAATAACCACGGTAACCTGCGTGCCTTGCGGGCACATCAGCGTTAAGATTTCAATAACGCTGGCGGCGTCAACCCGTTGGCCGTCTTTTTCAAGCCAGATCGGATGGTGCGCCTCCCCGGCCATTGCCGCAATCTTGGCGGCTGATCGGGCATGCAGACCGAGTTTGTTGATAATGACCACATCCCTGGCAAGCTGTTTCACAAGGCGACACTACGGTTAACTTATTTAATGACAACTCTTTTCGTAAATAGCCCCTGTCAGGTTTTCGCTAAAAACTTTAAAGGTGCATCCGTTTTGTCAATGGCGATGTAACTTCCGCTGTAAAAAGGCGGGTAAAAAACGGGTGAGTTGGTGGATGTATTGGCTGCGACCGTATCACTGCAAATAATAGCTTACATATACCAAACATTCTAGTGAATATAAATTTATCAGTTTCATGCGCGGTTTGTCAATCCGAAAACATTGACAAAAGTGATCATTTCTGGTTTGAAAAGAAACTAAAACTTATTGAATTCTTTTGTTTTTTTAATTTGGAGGGATTTCTATGACAGCTTCTGTTAAAATTTTCGGCAAAAACACCTGACCTTACACAACCGCCGCCCGTGAGGCGTATGCCAAGCAAGATAAAGATGTGGAATATATCGATGTATTCGCTGGCAATGAAAAAATGGATGCCATGCTGAAGTATTCCAAAGGTAAACGCAAAGTGCCGGTGATTGTGGAAGGTGAAACCGTTACCATCGGATTTAATGGCGGTACCTGAGGCGTTTAACGCGCGACACCAGTTGGTGTCGCCCAATAAACATATACAATCGTTTTCAGTGTTGCGACCTTAGTATTTGCAGGTTTGCCGGTTTTTAGGTGCTGCTCTGGCGGCGGTGCGTAGATGGCGCGATTAATAAGGTCAGAAAATTGATTCGGCATCAGGATTGTATCGTGTCAAAATTAATGACTGTAGCGCAACGTCACTTTGTAATGAATAAGAATTCTTATAATATCTGCCTGTGTCGTTTATATCCGGCGTTTCGTTTGATCATAGCGATAAATTTTGGCCGGCTAGGAAGCACTTATGGAAAAACAATATCTGGTAGATGAAATCCGATTGGGTGAGTCATGGCGGTTGTTTAAGATCATGGGTGAGTTCGTGGATGGGGTTGAAAGCCTGCATGAGGTCGGGCCGGCGGTGAGCATTTTCGGCTCGGCGCGGACCAAATCGAGCGATCCCATCTTCCTTAAAACGGAACAGATTGCCGCACTATTTGTTAAACAAAATTTTGCCGTGATCACCGGCGGCGGCGGTATTATGGAGGCTGCCAATAAAGGGGCAGCGGAAGCCGGCGGGAAATCCATTGGACTGAACATCGAGTTGCCGTTTGAGCAAAAACCCAACCCGCATGCCAATCTGCAGTTGAATTTTCATTACTTTTTCATCCGTAAAGTGATGTTTGTGAAATACGCATCGGCTTATATCATTATGCCGGGCGGCTTCGGTACCCTGGATGAATTGTTTGAGGCCGTAACGCTGATTCAAACCCAACGCATCAAGCCGTTTCCCTTGATAATGGTCGATTCGGACTACTGGTCCGGATTGGTTGAATGGGTCAAAAAACGCCTGCTAGCCGAAAAGCTTATCAGCCCCGCAGACATGGATATTTTACAAGTGATGGATGATCCGGAAGAGATCGTTAAAACCGTACAAAAGACCATCATTTTTTGAGATCAAACGGAACCGTGAACAAACACGATCGTTTTATCATAAAGTAGCTAAAATCCAGCTAATAAATAATTACGATTTGATTATCGTTTTTCCTTGACTAAAAAAGAAGGTTCTACTAAAGAATGCCATAAGAAATAAATGGCATTCAGAATATTATTAGTTGTTTATTTTTATCACCATTGCAACAGCGGATCCCAACATTGCCGAATCGCTGGCTACTGCATATGATCAGTACCGCCATCATCGGAATACAAAACCGATTCATAATTGGGGGTTAAATCAATAACATAAGCCGCAAGGCTTGTTTTTTTTTGGTCCTCTGTCAGCCGTTTAGAAAATCGCCAACCCATGCAAAACACTGCACATCAACGATTTGTCCGAATATTGACCAGCGGCTGGCAAGGGATCAAACAATTAGGAATTTGCCTGTGAAGGGGCAGCAGGTAACCGTTTTGGGGAGGAACTGAATATTGGCGTCAGCAAATGACGTGAATGCCTCCGAGGTTTTGTTAGAACTCGAAGACATTCACATGAGTTTTGGGAAAGTCTCGGC
>JASJAZ010000050.1 GCA_030066785.1 Desulfobacterales bacterium
AATACTTGTCCGCACAGCGCCCATGCCACATCCAATATCCACGCCCACGGCATTGGGAATAACCGCATTGGTACAGGCAATCACACCCCCGATCGGCATTCCGTAACCCTGATGGCAATCCGGCATTAGGGCCACATGGCGAAATACCACCGGGTGCCTGGCGAGATCGGCCGCCTGGGCCATGGCACCCTCTTCTATGTCTTGGCACCATGATTTTACCGGCACCTTAAAATTATCTTCATCTTTTATCCATTCCATATTTCGATCTCCCATCTATTACGATCGTGCTCATTGATAGCAAACTCGACATTAATAAACTTTTTGATAATCTCAGCATTGGTTATCGTATGTTTCGTTGGTGAAAGCGTTTGGAATTTACCACCACCCGCCAATGCCAGTGGTATTAGCAGCTGATCAGCAAGGTATCTGCCCACGGGTACATTAACGGCCAGGTATTCCTGGACCGACCTTACAGTCCGGTTGGCCACCTTTTCCGCGGATACGCCTTTTTCTCCGAATCCTGTGAACACTTCCGTAACATTCTCACTTTCAATCTCTACCGTCAGTATGTTTCCGGGTCCCTGGGAATTTTCTACTTCAACGGCACTAAGCCGTTTTTTGTCCCATTCAAGCTTTTCACGAATAACTTTAAGCTCCCGGTTTGCGATATTGACCGGCAGGTTGGCCACTGCAGCACGGGCGGTTTTGTTAATAATATTTCCACGCTCAAGCAGATCAATCCTGTTGAGGCCCGCCGGGTTAATCGATACCCTGAATCGGCCTCCGCCGGCGGGATAGAATCCGGGTTTCTCCAATGCAGCATTAATCCTGGGTCCCATTCGATTAATAATCGAAAGGAATGCCTTTTCAAGAAAGTCAAACGGCGGCGCAAACGGATTATGTGTACCCCCTTCCAATATAATTTCAGACGGTTTATCGGCAATTAACAGTGCCGGAAGTATGGTCTGAAAAACCAGGGTACAACTGCCGGCCGAACCGATGGCAAAATGAAAATTACCCGCCTCGATGCTTTTCGGCTCAAAAGTAAAGGCCTGTGAGCCGATACGGTTGCCTTCGATGGCTGCCCGGCCGATTTCGACAGCTGCATTGACGGCCGTAAGATGCTGCCGCATGAGGCCCGGCTTTTTGCGCCCGGCCCGGATGCTATGGATTGAAAACGGTTTTCCTGTGATCAGAGAAAGCGCAAGCGAAGTCCGCAGGATCTGGCCGCCTCCTTCGCCAAATGATCCATCTATGGTAATCATTTTAATTTCTCCTTATAATCAGCTTCAACATATCTTCGCCCTGTCAAAAAGCTCTTACGAAAACCCGAACTTGATCCACCGAAGTTTATGAAACAGTAAACCAGAGATTTGGTTGTATTCCAATCTTACGACTTGAGGTGTTGCCCCGCCCAACTGACGGGGCAACCTCATTTATTAATAATTATAGTAAGTTTATCACTCTGTCAGCAAGTCCCTTTTCCCCGAGTACGACGTTAAGTTTTGAATTTCCTGCGATTTTCTCAAGAACATCCAGCTCACGCAGTCTCATCAGAGTCGGGTTGTTGTCCAGAAGTTTAGCGGTATTTGCCTGGCTGCGCATTGCCGCTGTCTCTTCGCGTCGCATGATCAGGTTGGCGTCTGCCGCTTTGCGAGCCTCGATGACCTTATTCATCATGTCTTTCATATCGCCGGGCAGGATGATATCCCGGATCCCGATGGATAAGACATCGATACCGAATGCAGCGGCACGGTCTTTGATGGTACCCTCAAGATCTTTGGCCACCTTCTCTTTGTCGCTCAGCAGCGTGTCCAGATCAAAAGTTCCAATGACCGCTCTTAACGCCAGCTGCGCTTCACGATAAACGGCCTGTTTGCTGTCATCGACCACAGACACGGATTTAAGCGCATCTGCAACGCGGTAAGTGATCACAGAATTCATGCGCAGGGTAACCTTGTCAGCTGTCATGATCTCCTGGCCGGACACATCCAGTACCACCTCACGCATGTCAACATGGTATAATTTTACCTTCCCCATGTTTTTCCAGAACATATACTGCCCCGGACCGAGAGTCTCAACATAGGTGCCGTCTTTAAAATAAACACCAGCGTATCCCGGCTCCACAGTAGAAATATTCAGATCCTTTTCTACATTCGCAGACTTTGCAATCAGGTTTATGTCTTCATGCTCAAAACGGACTTTACGGGCATCAATCATTTCGACCCGCACATCACAGACGTTTGTCCACAGGGCATATAATCCCGGGCTCAGTACCTTTTTAAATCTTTCATCAACCCAGACCAGAGCCCGCTGATTATCTTTAAGATCCACTACAGTGGCATGCCCCTTAAGAGCACCGGATTTAACAATAACATCCAGATCCTCATGCTCGATCCAGGGAGCGCGCTGAGAGACAACATCGACTTTAACCTTAAACAGCGGATCGACAAACCTATAACTTCCAGTGTCCAGCAGTCCCTGGAATTCGCGATCCCGGAAGTACAGACCTTTTTCATAAGAACGAATTTTAGCTGTTTTAATTAAAATCATTTTGCTCTCCTTTCCCCTGAGTCAATTTACGGGGCACTCTTATAGCATCGCCGGGCGCAAACCGTTGGGAAGCAAGCTGAAATCTTTCCACACCAAACATGCGGAGCGCCATTTAAGCCCATCTTGTCCCCCAGGCAGTCATGCATTTTATCTAACCGTTATAAAACCTATCTGTCTCCAGGTTTCATAAAAAGGATACATAGCATGCCGCTAGCCTGAATTCTTAGATGCAGCGGTATCCACGCGCTGCATGGCATGTTTCCAGTGCTGTTTTATCCGGGCCTCAGCTTTTGCCGGCGCCTGATGCCATCCATTTTAGAACCGGATTCACATTCAGGTTATCCGATCACGGCTGGCAGCGCGGATAAAACCGGGCGGATAACGGCTCACTCCCCTCGGGCCTGTTAGGTGATCGTTACAGCGATCATGTGGGATAGAATCCCTGGCGGAGCAGGATTCGAACCTGCAACTCCCGTGTCCTCAGCACGGTGCTCTACCCGATTGAGCTATCCTCACCTGATACCTTCCTTCGTAAGATCCCATGTTCGATACACACAACATTTACCGCAAGATAGTAAGCGCTTTTACTTTCATTGTTGAATGCCGTGCGTCGCTGGCCCGGCGGGTATCAGCATTTGAAAGAACATCTGTCCGCCTTAATGAGCAACGGATGTGCCATTTATTCCTAAAGTCGTTGTCATCAAATCTATTCATCTGATATTATTGGATATAATATTTTATCCGTTATATTTCATCCCTTGACTTAAAATATTTTATCCGATATATTATTATAATATTTTATAAATAAATATAATTTTTTATATGAAAAATACAGTTGTCATAGGGCTGCTCGGCCCCACTCTGGATATGGGCAAACGGTCAAAACGATGGGAACGATGGCGTCCCACAGTGGCAGTGTGCCAGCATGAGGACTTGCTGGTAAGCCGCTTCGAGCTGCTATATCAAAAAAGATTCAAATCTCTCCAGGATCGTGTCGTTAACGATATTCAACATATTTCTCCGGAAACAGAAATTGTTTCACATCCCGTTGATTTTCGCGACCCGTGGGATCTCGAAGAAGTCTACGCCGCCTTGCATGATTTCGCCAAAGCCTATCCATTTGATCAGGAACAAGAAGAGTATCTTGTTCACATAACTACAGGAACCCATGTTGCGCAGATATGTCTTTATCTGCTTACCGAATCCAATTACCTGCCTGCAAAGCTTATTCAAACAAGCCCTTCTTCCGGCCAGAAAAAAGATACGGATGTCAGTGGTGAATATCGAATCATCGATCTTGACCTGTCAAAATACGATCGGATTGCCATGCGCTTCAGGCAAGAAATGGATGATGATATTACTTTTTTGAAATCCGGAATAGAAACACGTAACCAAGCCTTTAACGCATTGATTGAACGGATTGAACAAGTTGCCATCAATTCAACCGATCCTGTTCTGATTACCGGGCCAACAGGCGCGGGCAAATCACATCTTGCCAGGCGTATTTTTGAGCTGAAAAAATCGAGACGACAGCTTAAAGGTGATTTTATTGAAATCAATTGCGCTACTCTGCGCGGTGATGCCGCCATGTCAGCCCTGTTCGGGCATAAAAAAGGCGCATTTACCGGGGCTACTCATGATCGAAACGGGCTTTTACGGGCGGCAGACAAAGGAATGCTTTTTTTGGATGAAGTCGGCGAACTCGGCCTGGATGAGCAGTCAATGCTGCTTCGTGCCATTGAAGAAAGAAAATTTCTGCCCTTAGGCTCTGATGAGGAAACGGAAAGTGATTTTCAATTAATATGCGGCACCAACCGTGATCTTAAAACGATTGTAGCCAACGGTTGTTTCCGTGAAGATCTCCTGTCTCGTATAAATTTATGGACATTTCATATGCCGGGGCTGGCGGAAAGGCCGGAAGATATTGAACCGAATTTGAAATATGAGCTAGACCGCTTTGCGGAGAGAAACAATACACATGTTACTTTTAATAAGGAGGCCCGCAAGCAATTCCTTACCTTTGCGACTTCTTCAGAAGCGTTGTGGACAGCAAATTTCAGAGACCTTAACGGGGCTGTTACCCGCATGTCCACCCTGGCCCCAGGTGGTCGCATCACCAAGGAGGTTGTTCAAGAAGAAATTTATAGATTAGAGGTTTTGTGGCGTACTGCGGAAATAGACATCCATAATAAGTTGCTAAATGAGTTGATTGGTGCCGACAGAGCTGAGAAACTGGACCGTTTTGAAAGAGTTCAGCTGACCGACGTTCTTAAAGTATGTAAAGAATCCAAAAGTATGTCTGAAGCCGGTAGAAAGGTTTTTGCCGTTTCTCGCACAAAGAAACGGAAAGCCAATGATGCAGACCGACTTCGTAAATACCTATCGCGTTACAACATAAAATGGACCGATTTATAAGCAAAACGGATTCGGCAACCTATTGTTATCATTTTCAAATTCTCTATCCCGGCCATTGGTACCAAGATTCTCGTAAAACCGTACCTGTCGGTGATTTACAAAGATTTGGCAGCTACGGATTCCTTTTTTGTCCCCTTTCCTAGATAAATCTTACATAAACTCACGATCAAAATACTCTCCCACCCCACGATAAAATGTTCTTGACGACCGACATAGATTAATAGTATGCAAGCATACGAACATACCATTTACGATCCGATTTCTTGTTATGCCGGGTGCCTATAATGGACGTCTTGAAAATGCAAACGGAATCAATACCTTTATTTATTCAGGTGGCTGAAACGATTAAAGCCAGGATACTTAACTATGAATACAGTCCGGGCGATTCGATTCCTTCAGCAAAAGAATTGGAAAAAGAATTCGGAGTCAGCAATATCACCATCCGCCGGGCCATAGAGCTGCTTGCGAAAATTGGTTGCATCATCCCCAAAAGGGGTATGCGGGCCCGGGTTGCCGCACAGACAAAAGATATTGTAGAAATAGAGCTTACCGGTGATTTTAGGTCCTGGGTCGATATGGCCGTTGGACGCAAAATAGGAATTACGGCCAAAATATTAGACCGACAGATTATTGACTGCCCAAAACCAATCCGTGAATTATTGAGCATGGATTCCGGGGAAAAAGTAGAACGGATCAGGAGAGTTCGCAAGCTGAAAGAAAATCCAATCTCATACTATGTCAACTACAGTCCCCGGTACTATTTGAAGAAACTTACCAACCGGGAAATAGAGACGCATACCTTTATTGAAGCATTCCAGAAGGCATACAACATCAAACTGAAGTCCATGGAACAAAAGGTCCGGGCCACGATTGCCGATATGGACCTGGCTGACATTTTACAGGTCGGATTCGGCTTTCCGCTTTTTTTTGTCCAGAACGTATACTATTCAGCGAAAGAGGTCCCTCTGGCGGTAACGCATATGTATTACCGATCAGACCACTATGTCTATACCATCAAAAGAGATTATTGAAACCGGTGACGAACTGGAAGTCGACCGGAACAGCGGTCGATTCGAAATCTCACCCGGGAATAGGCGTATCAAGCGGAAGCCGTATCTGGGTTTAGGCCAACATTGCTGAAAGCGGGGGGGCTGGTCCCTTATATTCAACCAAAAATAAAATTGGAGGAAAAAAATGTCTAATACTTATCAGATCGCGGTTATACCGGGAGACGGAACCGGCGCCGAAGTCGTCGATGAGGGACGCAAGGTGCTGCAAGCCGCAGCAGTGGAATATGGATTCGATTTAAAGATGACCGACTTTGATTTCGGCGGGGATCGTTATCTGCGCACCGGTGAAGTGCTGCCCGAAAGCGCTGTGGATGAACTACGCGGATTTGACAGCATCTACCTGGGGGCCATTGGGCATCCGGAGGTCAAACCCGGAATTCTGGAAAAAGGAATTTTATTGCGGCTGCGTTTCGAGCTGGACCAGTATATCAACCTGCGCCCGGTACGCCTCTATCCTGGAGTGGAAACACCGCTTAAAGATAAAACCCCTGAGCAGATCGACTATGTGGTGATTCGTGAAAACAGCGGCGGTATCTATACGGGTACCGGCGGTGTCTCCATGAAAGGCACCGCACACGAAGTTGCCATACAAGGCATGGTTTACAATCGCTTTCAAGTGGAACGATGCCTGCGGTATGCTTTCGAGTACGCCCGGAAATACGGCAAAAAAGCGTGCGGCAAAGGCCAGGCCAACACTCTGGGTTTGGTGGGCAAAACAAACGTGCTCACCTATGTGTTCGATCTTTGGGAAAGGGTTTTTCACGACATCGGCGAAAAAGACTATCCCGACGTGAATCGCGAGTACTACCATGTGGATGCCACCTGCATGTGGATGGTCAAAAGCCCGGAATGGTTCGACGTGCTGGTAACTGCCAATATGTTCGGCGATATTATCACCGATTTAGGCGCCGAAACTCAGGGCGGTATGGGCATCGCGGCGGGCGGCAATATTAACCCCGAAGGGGTTAGTATGTTTGAGCCCATCGGTGGTTCGGCTCCCAAATATACCGGTAAAAACATCATCAACCCCCTGGCCGCCATCTGCGCCGGCGCCATGATGCTGCAAACCTTAGGAGAAGTTGAAGCGGCCGGTGCAGTGGAAGAAGCGGTCAAAAAGGTGACGGGTACAAAAATCAAAAGCCTTGCCGTCGGAAAGATGGGGTACACCACCAGCGAGGTCGGCGATCTGGTGGTCGGATATATTGGCAAGTAATTCGTTAAATCGGATTCAGTCGGGACCTCTTTAAGCAACAATCAGCGAAAGGAGATGATGAAAAAGGCAACACATTTTTACGTATGTTTCGCTTGCCGCCTGGATTGCAACATAGGATAGGGTGATCCTGAGTGTTTAATATTAACTCCGCCCGCAAGCTGTTCCACACGCAAGGGCGAAAGGTGACAACGCGCATCAATCTTCATACCCCACCCGATGAATTTTGATCATGTTGGTAGATCCCTCTTTCAAGCCCATACCGATCACCAGAACGATTAAATCCTCTTTAGTGACGAGGCCTTTCTCGATCAGCAGGTGCTCGCTGCCCTCAATCAGACGCCGGGCGTCCTTTATTTCAGGAATATACATGGGCGTGATGCCCCACAGCAATGACAGACGGTTGTAGGTGGCCTTGCCGGAGGTAAAGGCATAGACCGGGTTTGAGGGGCGCTGCTTGGAAATCTGTTTGGAGGTTTTGCCAGAAACCGAAAAGGCTACGATGCTGTTGCCGTTGATTTCGTGCAGAATGTTGACCGCCGACTGGGCCACTGCATGGGTGACCAGATCGCTAGGATCGCGCTCGAATTGGATGTTGTAGCGCATAAAGGCGGAGCTTTCGGCTTCCCGGGCAATTTTGACCATCATGCGTACCGCCTTGACCGGAAAACGGCCGGTGGCGGTTTCCCCGGATAGCATGACCGCGTCGGTGCCGTCCAAAATGGCGTTGGCCACATCCGACGCTTCGGCTCGTGTGGGGATGGGGTTGGCGCTCATGGTCTCCAGCATCTGAGTGGCCGTGATAACCAGCTTGTTTTGGTGGGTGGCTTTGTGGATGATGTGCTTCTGTATCGTGGGAATCAGTTCGAGTTTGAGCTCGACGCCTAGATCACCCCGGGCCACCATAATGCCGTCGGCGGACTCTAGGATCTCGCTGAGGTTTTCGATGGCCTCTGGTTTTTCGATTTTGGCAATCACCGGAATGTCGCTGCCCTGCCGTTTCAAAATGGCCTTTATCTGTTTGAGGTCCTCGGATGAGCGTACAAACGACAGCGCGAAATAATCAACATTGTACTGGATGCCGAAATTGACATCGCGTTTGTCCTTTTCGGTCAAAGACGGCGCCGACACCTTGACACCCGGCAGGTTGATGCCTTTGTTTTCCTTTAAATACCCACCGTTGACCACCCGGCACTCCACCGTGCGCTCGCGGGTGTTCTCGACTTCCAGCCGGATCAGTCCGTCATCCAGCAGAATGGTATCGCCTTTGCGAACATCGGTAACCAAACGCCGGTAGGTGGTGGAAACCATCTCGGCGGTGCCCTTCAACGTCCGTGAAGTGATGGCAAATTTCCGGTTGCGTCTCAGGCGCACCGGCTTGCCACCCTCCAGTTTGCCCACCCGGATTTTAGGGCCCTGCAGGTCCATCAGGATGCCCACCGGCCGGTTCTTGGAGCGGGAGATGGACCGGATGTTCCGGATCGCTTCCGCATGATCTTCATAAGAGCCGTGGGAAAAATTCAAACGGGCCACATTCATGCCAGCTTCCACCATTTTTTCCAAAACGTCGCGGGTGTTGGATGCCGGCCCAATGGTTGCCACGATTTTAGTTCTGCGCTTCATTGTATACCTCTGCAGTTTTTACCAAGTTTTCTAAAGTTGCCAAATGATTTGGGGATCTTTGCGGGCCGGTAACCGTTGATACCTATACTGCGGATATTCCACCGTCATGAATCCATATGCCTGGTTACCTTGGGGTAGGCCGGACAAACCGCTGTGCAAATGCCATCCTGAGTGCATGTTTTCGAAGGAAAGCAAATAAAACCACAGTAAATTCCTTTCGTATTTAATCAGTGGGTATCACCTAAGGACAACGTGTACGGGCGTAAAAGCCTGATGTAACATCCAGTCACTTGAGAAGTGTCAGACGCTTCAGCTAAAGAAGCTCAGGCAGGGTTTTAGATGTTGATTTTGACTTAACAATATCGTCTATAGAACATTATTCAACAATTTCCAGAAAGTAACGTTTATCGCTCTTTCCGGCGGCGGCGTTTAGCAGTGTTCTGATCGCCTGTGCATTGCGACCGTGTTTGCCGATAACTTTGCCAATGTCCTGCTTTGCCAATCTGAGTTCAATAACACAGGTTTGCTCGCCTTCAATTTCGTTTACTTTTACCTGCTCGGGATAATCAACCATTGCCTTTACGATATTCTTGATAAAATCTTTCATGGGACATTACCTTTCAGCCGCTCTTGATTAGGACCGAGTCAGAATGATTGGTCTCTGGTTAATTTCACCTTCGCTCCATGCAACAGATAGCTACTGCATCGATAATAGATAATTTCGGACAAACACCCGGATGAATTAGATCTAGCTAATTCTTGGCGACCTACCCTTTTTGTTGTTCGACCGCATCTTAGGGCAAGTAAATAAGAATATCAGATGGTATATAATGAATATTTGAATTTTATGGCCGTGTCAAAAGGAAAAATATGGGATACACGTTTGATATGTGGCTTATAGATATCGTTGTTTAAGCTCCGATAAAAAATCCTGTACAAGCTGCAGGATTCTTCATTCATATTTTCAGGCCTAAGAAAGGCTCAATATTTGCACTATGTTGGTAAATTTACTAATATGAAGATTTAAATTCTGGAAAATTTGTTAAATTAGATAAGTAACTATTATGATTAAAAAAATATTCATCGCTGCGGCGGCAATATTTATACTGTTGTTGAGCAGTATCTTGGCATATGGCTGGTATCTGGCCAGTCATGTTGATGATCGTTTTTCAGCACGTCGCTGGAGTATCCCCTCCAAAGTGTATTCTGATACGTTTTTACTATATCCGGGCCAACAGATTAACCGGCAATTATTCGGGCACAGACTAAAGCGGCTGGGTTATCGCATCATTTCTCGTCAGCCCCAGCGTAAGGGTGAAATGCAAATTTACACTGGCGGTATCCGTCTTTTTCTTAATGACTTAAAGACGCCATGGCGCATGCGGCCCGGCTTTCTTATTGACATTGAAATTGATGCCAACACGATTACTTCCATTTTCAAATCAAGTACGGATGAACGTTTATCGCTTCTGGAATTGGAGCCCGAAGAGATCACACAATTTTTTGGTATTAAGCGAGAAGTTCGTCAACTGGTGGCCATCAATGAAGTTCCGCAACATTTCATCCAGGCTGTGATGGCCGCTGAGGATAACCGCTTTTATTCACATGGGGGCATCGATCCGCGCGGCATTGCCCGGGCCCTGATGACGAATATTGTCTACGGTTCCATTCGGCAAGGTGGCTCCACGATCACACAACAACTGGCCAAAAACTATTTTTTAACGCCGGAAAGAACCATTTCACGAAAACTTAAAGAAATGATTCTTTCGGTCATCCTAGAGTTGAAATACAGCAAAGCCGAAATCTTAGAAATTTATTTCAACGAGATTTACCTTGGTCAGAAAGGTTCTATATCCGTAAATGGTGTTGGCGAAGCGTCCTATTTTTACTTTGGCAAATCTGTTTCAGATTTAACGCTATCCGAATCCGCTGTTATTGCTGGTCTGATTAAAGCCCCCAATATTTATTCGCCGTATGTTGATATCAAAAAATGCCGTTCGCGCCGCAATGATGTGTTACAGGCGATGCACCGCCTAAAATGGATTAGTGCGGCCCAACTTAATGCACAGCAAAAATTAAACATTAAAACTGTTGGGTTTACCGATTACGGTAAAAAAGCGCCTTACTTTATCGATTATTTGGCCCAACAACTTACAAGCTTATATCGCCCTGAGGATTTAACCAGCCTGGGCTTATCGATCTACACCACCATGGATACCCAGGTTCAAATAGCGGCAGAGACATCTTTAAAAGCGGGATTAATACGATTAGAACAGCATAACTCTATGCTGCAGCGCAAGAATCCGGGCCGGAGACTTCAAGGTGCTGTGATCGTATTGCAGCCCAAAACCGGGCATATTTTGGCTTTGGTCGGAGGGCGCAACTACGGGCAAAGCCAGTTTAATCGCATCACTCAAGCACGTCGCCAGCCTGGAAGTGCCTTTAAACCATTTGTATTTGCAACAGCATTGGATGAATTCACACCCGTGACACCGCTGTCCAATGAATCTCAAACCTATGAAGTAAACGGCAAGCCTTGGCAGCCCAAAAACTTTGACCCAGACGCGCCGGAACGAGTAACATTTCGACAAGCCCTTGAGAACTCATATAATCTTGCCACGGTTGATTTGGCGATGCAAATCGGACTTGAACCTATTATTGACAACGCCAAACGTTTCGGATTTTCGACTCCTTTGAAACCATTTCCGTCGCTGGCCTTGGGAGCCTTTGAAGTGGAGCCTCTCGAACTTGCCAGAGCCTACTGCGTGTTTGCGGCTGATGGCATTTTGCCCAATCCCTTACCGCTTAAAGCCGTAGTTGATGAAAATGACAACATGCTCGCACAGCGTTATCTAAAGGTGGCGCAGTTAATCTCTCCAGCCAAAGCGTTTATGCTTTCATCGCTTCTGCAGGGCGTGGTGACACAGGGAACGGCCCGAAAACTGATCAATTACGGTATTAATTGGCCGGTAGCCGGAAAAACAGGCACTTCGAATGACTTCAGAGATGCGTGGTTTGTCGGTTACACGCCGGATATTCTGGCCTTGATCTGGGTAGGTTTTGACAATGGCGATTCGATTTATACCACGGGCTCGGCTGCTGCAATGCCGATTTGGGCTAATTTAGTACAAAAAATTCCAGAGCATATCTCCGGTAAAGCATTTCGCATACCAGAGGGTATCGAAACACACAGCGTATGCGCGGATGCCGCCAGTCAAATCGGCCAACAACCTTGTGCCACCAAAATTAATGAACACTTTTTAGCTTCCAATATGCCGACGGGCTTGTCTCCTTCTAAAAAGGGTAGCGGGATATTTAATAGATTTTTTAAATCAATCAAAGACGCGTTTAAAGGTTCTTAAATTGAAAAATTTATTTTTATTACTTTTGATCTTGGCTGGCTTATCGGCCTGCGTTCAAGTGGTTACGGTGCAAGAACCCAGCGCACGTGAAAAAGCTTCTCTGGAACTCACAGAGGAAGGCCGTACCTATCTTGAAAACAGTCAAATTGAAAATGCGATTCGAGTACTTGAACAGGCCATCAGCCTTAATCCGACTAACGGACAGAGTTATTACTACCTTGCGCAAGCATGGTTGCAGAAAGGCGTTGCATCGGAAGCCCAAGAATTTAACCGTCTGGCCCATATCTATCTAAAAAATGATCAAGAGTGGTGGGATAGAGTTGACATTCAGGCGGCACAAATCAAAAAAATAAAAAAAAGAAAGCAAATCCATTGATGACATATTTGTTTTCAATTGTTCCAACTCACGGTATATAACATCATCACCGCTGCGGTTGTTTGTATCCTTTTCGCCCGATAGTGTCTCTTTATTTTTGGGTGATTCTCCATCACCCACGAAAGATGCTGATGTTAATTCATCTTTCTCCTCCTCCGGGTGGTTCATCAAACGATGAACCACCACTTTTTGGAGAACCATGCGACTTTCGCCTACCTTATCTTAGCAGTCCAACCCTACACCAATTTTATATCCATGAGATCATCCGTGGTCCATCAACATGGTTTTCTTCGGAATAATCGATATGGCAAAAAAGGCCTTGAATCCCTTGTTTGGTTTTAGTTTATTAATCTTTTAATCAACGATTCACCTATCATTAAATTAACGATGGAAATATATTGATACTTTTTTTGCCGTTACCCTGAGATGAAAACAGACAAAATTGCAAGTACATATGCACGTATGCGGGAAATTGTCTTCAACGACCGTTTCAGTTCCCGCTTTGGAGCCATTTTTTTTACCTTTTGGATTGGACAACGGGTCTACTTTAATTTTGAACATCTCTATCCCTTAACGATTTATGCACTGACTTGGTGGCTCATTACCTTTCAATTTTGTATTTTTGTTTTCGCCTATTTGACACGCTTTAATGCCCGCGAACATGCCCACGGATTCATAGAAGTGATATTCCCATTTATCTGTGCGGCCATGCCGTTTGCTTTAATAATGGATTACCCCTTCCGTCCAACAACTTACGATCTGGTTTTGCTAAGACCGCTATCAACGTCAATGGTCATTGGGGGAACGCTGATCATTATGGCAGGTGTGTTTTGCTTGCGAAGATCATTTTCGATTATGACTGAAGTCCGACGCCCTGTTTATGGTGGCATTTACCGCTGGACCAGGCATCCCATGTATGTGGGCTCAATGCTGACCGCATTGGGCGCTTTTTTTCAGAATTTTAGTTGGTGGAATGGATTCATTCTGATCATTTTCTGCCTATGTCAAATCTACCGCGCCCATCGTGAGGAAATAAAAATCATTAAAATCTTTGATGAATACGAAACATATGCGACCAAGGTGGGATGGCTTTGGAAAATTGGTCGGCGCAAATCTACGCAACCTGTATAAGCAGGCAAGCCTAACATCTGGACAATTATTAAAATATGGGTTAGTAAGAGCTCCCATACAATAGATTCTCATCCGATTCTCAATGCTTAAAAATAATATGGATCAAAATTGAGCGGTCTAATTGCCTGCCATGAATGTGATTTAATGCAACGGGTGGGAACTCTTCCCGAAGGAAGTACCGCCACATGCGTTCGTTGCGGAGCGATTCTCCACAAACGCAAACCCAACAGTATTGAACGCACATTAGCCTTTGCATTGTCCGGACTGATATTGTTTGGGGTCACCAATGCTTTTCCTTTTTTATCGCTTAAAATCGGCGCACAAGTCCAGGAGACAAAACTGATTACCGGCATTTTGGAGCTTCACAAAAGTGGAATGTCTGAAATCGCGTTTTTGGTATTTTTCACCACCATCCTGGTACCGTTTTTACAATTGACAGGCATCTTATATGTAGTGCTATCGGTCAGATTTGGCCGCTTGTATCCAAAATTTAGACGCGTCTTTCGATACATCAATCTTCTGCAACCATGGGGGATGATGGAAGTGTTCATGCTGGGGATTCTGGTATCAATTGTCAAACTGGCAAAGATGGCCAAGATTATTCCCGGAATCTCCATTTTTGCGTTTTTCGCGCTGATTGTGGTGATCGCTGCCGCCATTTCATCCCTTGATATGCATCTGGTATGGGAAAAATGCGACCAGTACCGCAAAAAACACCGATAATAACAGCTCGACAAGCCTCTTTAATTAGCTGTCATAGCTGTCACCTGCTCTGCAAGCCCACAGCTTTGGGAAGCAACCATGGTTTGGTGTGTCCCCGCTGCGGCGCAAAACTGCACTCGCGCAAAGTCAACAGCCTGAAGCGCACATGGGCCCTGATACTGGCAGCGTTTATTTTTTACATTCCCGCTAACCTGCTGCCGATTACAACCGTCATCTCTCTTGGCAAGGCCCAGTCAGACACAATTATGAGCGGTGTAATTTATTTCATTCACACCGGCATGTGGCCCATCGCACTGGTCATTTTTGTGGCTAGTGTTTTCGTTCCCTTTTTAAAATTGATTATCCTGACATATTTGTTGATTACTGTTCAGCGCCGCTCCACATGGCGTTTAAAAGATCGCACCCGCCTGTACCGCATCACCGAAGCCGTGGGCCGTTGGTCGATGGTTGACATTTATGTGGTGACCATCCTGGTAGCACTGGTAAACCTAGGAGCGCTGGCCACAATATCGGCGGGCCCCGGTGCGATATTTTTTGCGGCAGTTGTTGTTACCACTATGTTTGCCGCCATGAGTTTTGACCCTCGATTGATGTGGGATGCAAAGGAGTCTCTTAATGGAAGAATCCAACACACCTGACAACCAACTGAATGATGTGCCAGTAGCTGCGGTGCAATCCCGCAAGCGTAACATTTCCATTGTTTGGATCGTTCCCGTGGTGGCGGCATTGATTGGTGCCTGGCTGGTTTACAAGGCATTTTCTGAAAAAGGACCGACGATTACCATCACCTTTGAATCGGCTGCGGGTCTCGAGGCTGAAAAAACGAAAATCAAATATAAGGATGTTGACGTCGGCCAGGTAGTAGCCATCAACATCAGTCCGGATCTAAAAAACGTAGTGGTCACGGCGGAGCTCACCAAAGAAGCCAAGCCTTTCCTGACAGAAAAAGCCCGCTTCTGGGTGGTGCGTGCCCGCGTGGGCGCGGGGGAAATATCCGGTTTAGGAACACTCTTTTCAGGGGCCTATATCGGCATGGATCCGGGCCTATCGGGCAAATCCCAAAGGCATTTTAATGGCTTGGAGATTCCCCCTATCGTAACCACGGGTCAACCCGGTAAGCACTTTGAGTTGCGCGCCTCACAGTTGGGATCTTTGGATGTTGGCTCTTTGGTATTTTACAGACAGATTCAAGTGGGCCGTGTTGTTGAATACAAACTTCAAAAAGATGGCCAGGCGGTAAGTATTAAGATATTTATTCGTGCGCCTTATGATCGCTTGGTGAAAAAAAGCACCCGGTTTTGGAACGCCAGCGGTCTGGATGTATCTGTCAGTGCTGAAGGTATCAAGGTTGACACGGAATCTTTTGTGACCATGATGGCGGGCGGCATCGCCTTTGACACACCGATTGATGTTGAATCCAACGGATCAGCCCAGGAAGGCGAGGTGTTTAAGCTCTATAAAAACCGAGAACAAATATTCGAAAAAACATATGTACATAAAAGGACATGGCTTTTGTTTTTCGATGGATCGGTCAGAGGTCTTACCGAAGGTGCACCGGTGGAATTTCGGGGGATTCGCATCGGACAAGTGAAAGACGTCACCCTGGAATATATTACCGAAGAAAAAGCCATGCGCATTCCAGTGATAATTGAAACCGAAAGGGAAAGAGTGAAAATCATTGGCAGCTTGCCCTCGGAAAGCGAAAACGAAGAGGTGATGGACTATTTTGTGGCCCAAGGGTTACGGGCCCAATTAAAAATGGGGAATATAGTCACCGGGCAACTGCTGGTAGATATGGATTTTCATCCGGATGCGCCGCCAGCTAAAATTATCCGCGAGGGCCGGTATCCCCAACTTCCAACCATCCCGACACCCGTGGCCGAAATCACTGCCCGGCTGTCCGATATTCTTAAAAAGGTTGACCAATTTCCCATTGAACAAATTGGCAAGGATCTGGGGGGCGCTATCAAAGGTGTAAATCGGCTCGTAAATTCCAAAGATCTAAATCAAGCGGTGGCCAAATTAAATCAGACCATACAGGAAACCCAGCTATTGATGAAAAATCTTAATTCGAATCTGGCACCGGAATTACAAAAAACAGTTGCTGATGTGAGTGGCGTTGTGAATCCGGATTCACCGTTAATTCGTGAGCTTAATCGATTGCTGACCGAGATGGCTGAAGCCGCCAAATCCATCAGGTTAATGACCGATTATTTGGAGCGACACCCGGAAGCGCTGATTTATGGAAAGGGGAACAAACCATGATAACGTTGAAACGTTACCAATATTTAGGATGGATCCTGGTCCTATCGATAATCTTCTTTAGTGGATGCGGCGGCAAAAGTCCTCGGGCTAAATTTTACACATTAAGCGCCATTAGTTCATCAGAACCGGTAGATCTAGTGGGCAATATTTCTGAAGGCATTGCCGTGGGTATCGGGCCGGTAAAACTGCCCCGACATATTGACAGACCACAGATTGTTACCCGATCGGGACCGCATAGACTTGTAGTGGATGAATTCAACCGCTGGGCGGGCTCATTGAACCAAGACATTTTGCAGGTTTTAACGGAAAATTTATCAATCCTATTAGCATCAGATCGCGTCGCTGCCTACCCCTGGGAAAAGTTCTTTGACCCACAGTATCGCGTTTTTCTTGAAATTAATCAATTTGAGGGGGTACGGGGCGATTACGTCGTGCTTAAGATGACCTGGACCATTACAGGCAAGGAATCCAATCAAACATTATTTACCCAAAAAACAGAGATAAAGGAAACAATGTCCGGGAGTGATATTGACACACTTGTAGAAACAAAGAGTATGATCTTGGCCAAACTGAGCCGCAAAATCGCCGAGCAGATAATAATCCTGCATAAGGATGGGAAGTAGGGGCATCTACCAAACAGATATGCTAATTGAGAAAATGCCCTCTGAGGTTGACATTATACTCTCACACGCTCACACCCGTGGCTCTTATTTGAACGAATCCATCTTAGCCTGAGCACTCTCCTACGGATGCAAAACCTTAGCCCTGCTCTAACATTGATAGTCAGGTTTGTTCAGATGCCATTTTGGCAAATCTCATTTTATAACGCTTTTAATTACGAATTGGCCTGCGACACTCCACATGCCAAATCAATCACGAATATTATTTGATTGAGAAACATCTCTTTCCGCTTTCAACATTTTTCTTCTTTTCTTTTTCTCCGCTTTATAACGTTTTCTCGCAGCAAAATATTCCGGATATAGGTCTGGATAAAATGCTTTCCACCGCTTTTGCATCCAATGCCATTGATCCGGATTACGCCGAATGGTTTGCTCAATGATATTGGTCATAGTTTGGGTATTGGCCTGCAGATCTGCACGCAGATTATTGGTTCGCGCGATGGGCACTGGGTACTTGAAACGCGATATGAGTCTGCCATCCGGCTGCCGATAGCAGAAATTGGGAATAACGGGACTTTTGCAGCGCAGCGCCAACAGTGCTGCCGCCGGCGTAGCGGTGGCCCTGTGTCCTAAGAATTTGACGGGGACACCCTGTTTTTGACGAGTCATATCTATCATCAGTGCAACAATTCCATTTTGTCGTAGTGTTTTAGTTAAAACATCCATGGCGCCTTTTTTATGAATGAATCGGTTGCCAAACCGCGTTCGAAAGCCGTGAATCCACCGGTCCATAAATTCGTATTCAAAGCTCTGAACAACACCCAATATGGTTCGGTTAAAATATAAGGGGTAGAGCTGGAGAGCCGATTCCCAGTTCCCAAAATGTGCTGAGATGATAATTAGGCCGCGCTTTTGTTCCAACGCCCTGAGAACATGTTCGTCGCCCTCAAGCAAAATGCTTTTGAGGATTTCATCGCGGGCACGCCATTTCATTTGAAGCATTTCGAAAAATGTTATCCCGAAGTTACCGAACACTTTTTTTGCAAATTTGTGAATTTTAGCTGTGGACCAATCAGGGTGAACGAACTGCAGATTGCGGATGGCAACATTTCGATGGCGGTGGCTCAAATAATACATTAGACCGCCCGCCAATCGCCCCAAAATTAAAATGTGTTTTTTATGCAAGCGTGCCATGGTGGAGGCTAGCCGGCCGTGAGGTAATGTCGAAGGCGTTTGATCAATTTGCAATTAATTTGTTTTCCTTACAATACTTTTTCTAAATGTCCAGAATTGTCCAATATTTTAGGCCGGATCCGAATATGAGCGTCAGCCGGCTGAAATCACTGCTCGTTCACTTCGCCATTCACCCAATAATACGCTCCAAATTATTACTTATCTAGGAGCTCATAGGTCCTTTTGACGGCATAACGTTTCGGCAGATATTTGAGCAGTTTATGTTTTCGAAGTTGTTTCTTTTCTTTGGGACTTAATTTGGTACGCCATTTTGGTGAGGCCAAATCGATTGATATCGGATGCTGCTGGATTAATTTTTCCATCACCTTGGGATGACTGCCCGTGTATTCACTCACCAATTGCCGGGGGTAATACTGGTAGAAATCCACCTCCTTGTCAGGCATCCGTTCTTCTTCCCAATATTGGCGAATTGTTTGAATTTTTTCCTCCAACCCCGATTGCGTTTTTAAACCGTGATAATGAAAAAGCCGCGCCTCTGTTTCGATGGCACGCAACCAACGACCTTTTTCTTTATATTTTTTATGAACTGTGAATCTGGAAGCATCTTTGGCGCATAGAACAAAATGGTGCGGCTTTATAATCCAGCACCGTCGTCGTTCCCATTTGGGGTAAACGCTAAGAATGGTTTTATAGTCTCCCCAGAAGTTTATTTGCTTTAAAACCAAACCATCGACGCGTTTATCATTTTTATACTTTTCTACATAATCCATGATGAGCGTATGATCATCTTCATGAACGACTTCATCGGCCTGCAAGTAAAAGGCCCATTTACCCCGGCAATTAAACAGCGCAATATTGGCTTGTTGGGTATACACATAGCATCCGCTATCCAGATGAGGATTCCACTGGCTGTGAAGTATTTTAATCTTAGGGTTTTTTAGGGATTTGATCAGATCTGTGGTGCCATCCTGATCGGGCAAACCAATATTTATGATAAATTCATCCACAATCGGCAATATTGATGAGATGCTCTCTAAAATAGGATACTCGCATTTGACAGCATCACGTATAAATGTAAAACCAGATAGTAACATAGTTTTACTCCTCAATGATTATCAGGTGTTTCTAACACAGCCGATTCATTCCTTAAAACGGTGCTATACCTGCCAACTCAATTGTCTTCTTAAGATCTTGCCAATCAACAATATAATTCGCAGGGGTCAACTTATCAGGGTTACCGGTTTTTCCTTTTACAAAATAGTAGTCACAATCCAACGCGGTACAAAGCCGGTAATACAGGTCGATGTTGGCGGCAGGAAAAAGTTCGATAACAACCGTTCCCGGAGAACTAAAGACTAAATTTGCCAATCCGGCCCCATGCGGAGCAACCACAACCTGAACATCACTAAAGAGGCGCACTTGTTCAGGAAGGTGCAATTTTTCAATCTCGATTGACTTAATGCCGTAAGTTTTTAACTTCGCAATAATTTCATCTTCATTGTTCGGACGCCGCGTCGGCGTAGACCGCCTGGAGATATATATACGTTTGGCCGAGTGGGGAGCGGAACCAGATCGTTTGGGTAAAAACGCATCCCGCAAGAATCGAATCGCCCAGGCAGGAAATTCTCGCCCTTTCATGATTTGGTGGCAAGGTACAATAAGTTTTTTCGCAGACAGAAGGGCCACATCTTCAGTATTTATAATTCGCTGCAACCGTATTCCCAGTAATTTAAGAGATTCCTTTTGGAAACGGTGCTTGTGTTCAATATAGATCAAGGTCTCTTCGTCTGCTAAACCATTTAGCATCCCGATCCTTGGCAAAACATCAAATAGCCAATGAAAATAGAGCTTTTGCGTGGAGGCCGTCAAAACGACAACATTCTGATTATAGTAATAGAGTTTAGGAAACAAAGTGTGTGGCTGTATCTGTCTGCCGCGAGTTAGCCACCCAGGATAACGTTGCCCCTCACGGTGTTTATGGGTAACTCCGTCTATCAGCCTGCCGTTTTTATCAAAAATATAACCGTAGCATGACGCAATTCCCTTTTCAATCTGAACCGTGTGACCCATCACCTCATCAATGGCTTGCGATGCCGTCCAATGCGCGGAATTCCCGGCACAACGAGGTTTCGGCCCTTTAAAAAAATCAGGTTTTTTCAACGGTAGATGATTGAAGTGTTTGTATGAAATCGGTTGATATTTCATCAATCCCGTCCAGCGTAAAAAGCGCAGCGGGTGCCGCAAAATACCGCCGCACACTGATGATCGGGTCTTTAACGGTGGCTGAGGATGATAATTAGAATTTTCGGACCTTTTGAGCATATAATTGATGATGTTATTTCTTCAAATTAAGCCGATGCCGCTTGCAAAGACTGCTGCTACCCAATATTGCCGGCAGCTATGTTGTAGCACGCGCCGAAGGGAAACATGTTGCAATCAGAGCGGGGTAATGCTTGTTTTCTATCCGAAAGATCATGGCAATCAATATCTCTGGCCTCGACATTAAATGCAAAGTCACAATTGTTTTGTTCTAAAATGCACTCAGTTTCGTGGTTGAATGTATGAAATCCGCCATAGGGATAACAAAATGTTCTTAGGTCAAGCTCACCAACACTTTTTATAAAGTTGAAATAGGCAACGATCTCCTTTTCCTGTTCTTGGGATGAAAGCTTGCTTAGGACAAGATGATTAAGCGTATGGCTGCCGATCATCATTCCGGCTTCACACATTTCCTTTATTTCATTTTTTGACAGGTAAAACTCGCTTAGGAGTTTTTCTTCATCCGGAAAAAATTTTTTCATCAATTTGTCAATGAAACCTTCGCAGTGCTCATAGCTG
>JASJAZ010000213.1 GCA_030066785.1 Desulfobacterales bacterium
CCCCCCAAGGCGGTACTATTGCGCGGCGACTCCAAAAAACGATATTGGGTTTAATGAATACCGAGTCGGTTGAATTCAAATCGTTGAATACACCAGAGAGCGCAACAACTTGATTAACCGAAGCAAACGGTTTCTGATAGCGCTCAATCGCGACGGATTTTTGTGCTAGGTATTTATGGTGCATCATTTAACTAAAATGGTTGACTTTTTATAGAGAAGATCGTTGTGCAGATCAATATACGATTGTGTGACAATAGCGAGATTTGGTTGGCAATTAGGTTTAGCCAATAAAGTGGTTTGCCGCCTGAAATCCCTTGTGGGAAGCACTTATCTAATGCGAGATAACAACATTGTTAGCGGCATCTATGGTTTATATTTCATGCAATTCTCAAAGCATCAACGCAACTCGGCCATTTTCTGAGCCACGCTTGCAAATGCTTGGCTGACGGGTGCATCCGCAAATGTTTCCAGGTAGCAGGTGCCCTCATCACCACACGCCACCATCTTGGGATCAAAAGGGATTCGGCCCAAGAAATTGATTTCCATTGCATTGGCCGTCTTTTCGCCGCCGCCGGTTCCAAACAAGTTCATTTCTTTACCGCAATGGGGGCATGCAAAACCACTCATATTTTCAATAAGTCCAAAAATATCCATCTTAACCGTTTTGCAGAAGTTGATCGATTTCCTGACATCGGCAAGCGATACTTCTTGCGGAGTCGTCACTATAATAGCTTTGGCATCTTTAATGGTTTGGGCAACTGTCAGCGGTTCATCACCGGTACCAGGCGGTGCGTCGATAATTAAATAATCCAGTGCACCCCAATCGACCTCACTAATAAATTGACGAATAGCTGAATATTTAATCGGGCCTCGCCAAATAATGGCGTCATCTTTGCCCGCACTCAGCGATTCGATGGACACGGCGCTTAAATTTTCCGAGTAGCGTTTCGGCGCCAGCTTATGATTTGCGTTAAGATCCAGCAAGCCCTTGAGTCCCAACATGCGGGGAACATCCGGTCCATGCAAATCCACATCCATGATGCCAACTTGGTAGCCCTGACCGGCCAAGGCCATGGCTAAATTTACCGATACACTGGTCTTGCCAACCCCGCCCTTTCCGCTCATGATGATAAATTTGTTTTTAATTTGTTTCAATGATTCGAATACGGCCCGATCCTGATCAGACGGTTTCTGACCAGGCTTTTGAGCCGATTCTATGTTTTCATGAATCTCAACCATCAATCTTTCTCCTTTAAATAGTATTTTTGCCACTACCGTGATTACAGCAGCCAATCGCAACAGCATTTAGTCTGCTAAAAACTATGCCCACCATAACCAACTGCATCGCCACTCGCGTTTGCAAAGTAATTTCACTGCAACCGCTAATGTTATTTCGATATCCGACCAATATTCGGGCTATAGCAGAATGGACAACCAGCGAGACGGCCGGTACCTGATGTTTCTTCCCATCGATTATCACAGTCAGTGCATATAAATGTGCGATCGCTACAAATTATTTTATAGTTGCCGCCCTCTATCGAAATAGCTTTGCCATTAATCAGGGCGTCTGCGATTGTTTTACGGGCGTTTTGGATAATGCGGCTAAAAGTCGCTCGTGATACCCCCATTTTATTGCCTGCTTGGGCATGTGATAAACCCTGCAGATCGGCCAAACGAATGGCTTCAAACTCATCTAATGTCAACCGGATTTTCCCCAACTCACCCATGGGAATTCCGCGCGGTTTAAAATAACGCGTATTCGGATTAAATCCAACAATGCGATGTTTCTGCGGTCTAGCCATATCGGTTCCATTTTGAGCATATTCTCATAATAGGCCAATGTAATGAGGTGAGCTCATGTTGTCAAGATTGGTGATGCACCATCTAAATTTGGGTTTGTGAATCCTTCGTTTAAACACAATTAAGACTGAGCACAGTTTTTTGCAAAGATGGTTTATAGGTCTCGAAGGGAGGCAAAGCTTTTGATGGAACAAATCAGCGCGCTGCAAAAACGGGAAATAATAGATGGTGCGCGGTGATAATCGCACTGCAAGTGGAGATAGATCCAAGAAGAACTTCGGTTTAATTCCCCCATGCGGGCAAACTGCAAAAGCATCGCTGACTAACGGCAAGGCCTTATCAATACAACGATCTTTTAATCAGGGCCAGGAGCCAACTCAAGGGTTATAACAAATTATTTGCATGACGATTGCTAATTGAATAATCACGCGTTAATATAGAGGTCATCGGCTTAAAATCCTATCCGGTTGATATTGAGTCGCCATGCCAAATATGATAAACATCATGGTACAAAAAAAATTGAGGGGATCTATGGCACGCTCTAAAGTTCATCCTATTCACCGTTTTGAATCCTGGCAGGTTTGGCCGGGATCATACGATAATCCACCTACCGATGGTAATTTTCCGTGCCGATCCAATCCAGGACTGGAAATATCGCGATCCACCGCCATTGCTTCCATGGGTTCATGCTTTGCCCGTGAGATACGTACCGTTCTTTTAAATGAGGGCTATGGTTACATTACCGAAGAAAGCCATCACCCGGCAGCCGTCCATGCCAGTGCGGCCTGGGAAAGGACTTACAATTCTTTCTCGATTCGACAGATTTTTGAATACACATTTGAAGAGTGGCAACCTGATTTAAGGTGGTGGCTCACTCCTAAAACCGGTAAGGTACAAGATCCATACCGCCGTATTATCTTATACGAATCCATTGAAGAAGCTGAAAATGACTTTGAACAACATAAAGTACATTCACGGCGAGCATTAGAAAAGGCCGAGGTATTGATTTTAACGCTTGGATTAACAGAGGTCTGGGAGGATACGGTAGATGGGTCTGTAATTTGCCTGCCTTCAGGGCCCTACCCTAATGAGGGTGGCGATATGACGCGATACAGGTTTAAGGTCAGTCGCTACAAGGAAAACTTGGCTAACCTGGAACGCGTGCATAGCATCATGGCCACCCATAATCCGGACTGTAAAATCCTTGTAACCGTTTCACCGGTGCACCTTTGGGCGACTTTCCGCAAAGATGCGGATGTGATTACCGCCAGCTGTAATTCCAAATCGACCCTACGTGCTGCTGCTGATGAATTTACGGCACGCCACGACAATGTTTTCTATTTTCCAGCCTACGAAATGGCCACCATCTATCGGCCCATGACCAACCAGATACTGTTTGCGGACGGTCGCGAATGTTTCCATGTTCATAAGAAAACCGTGCGGTTTATTATGCAACAATTCTTTAAATTTTTTTCTTCTGAAAACCACAAGCCATCCTAATATCATTTGAAGCTTTTTACTGATGATTTTTCTTTCATCCCCAACAGCGCTGTTTGCGGTGACAAATTTAAAAGGAAGGGCCAAATATAAATTGAAGGCAATCGTCGATTGAAAGGTTTCTGAACTCGGGGGTCTATCCTAACCTTGAAGCGATCTAGCGAAAACCACTAAAAAACCTCTAATTTTCGGTGGTATTTCCTTAAACTGAATACCCAGGGCGCGTGTTAGCTTTCCGTCCAGCGAAATCACTTTTTCCCAAACAATGGTTCCAAGAATACTGATGGCCACAATCTGATCTGGCGCGCTGAGTTGAAGGCGCACATTGCAGCCAATCAAACTAAACCGTATCTGGTTAGCACTCCTCGAATCCAGCGCCACACAAACGCCACCCATGGAAATATCCTTGGATGCTGCATTAAAAACAACGGATTGTTGGTTTTTCTGATGTGGAAAAATTTTCAAACGGACTCTGCAGGGGACCTGGTGTCGAAAACTTTGACGCGGCACCGGAATTGATTTGTGGCCGATAAATTCAGCTCGATCTTGATATAGCTTTTTGACAACCGCATCAAGTTCGGGATGCTTTTTTGATATCTTTAGCAAAGATATTCGCCTAATTTTAATTAGCTCGGCATTTGCAATGGTTTTTACATGGGATTGCGAGTTTTTTCTTTCACCAAGTGGAAAGATATTACCGAAATAATCGTTAACCCCCAGTTTGATGGTCGTTTTGCGCTGATCTTTATCTTTTCGTCGCAACTGATGATAGGTGGTTTCGCCAAGACTGCCGGAAACAATAAAATACAGCGCGTCTTCGACGTTCCCAAACTTTATGACGGTTTGTCCTGCAGGCAGATAAAACCGCTCCAGCCGAATCATAACAGCGATCAATTCTGGAAATGTCAATCGTGCAAAAAATGAATGAACTGGTGTTCGGAGTGATTTGGTTTTATGCAAGGCCGAATAAAAGGCCCAGGCTTTCTTCTGGGAAGGTTTGGCAATCCGCCACTCCATGATCTGCGATACCACCGCTTGTAGCACCATGCCGGAATCAAGAAAAAGCTGGGTTGTACGGCGATAAGTCTCGGCCGCATTGGGCATTTTTTTGCGTGCCAGCAAGTCGGCATAGGGTCTAAGCAGCAATGGGTCATCTGGAAATATATTTAAGATACTGTCGAACTCTTTGATCGAATTGATCCTGATCGAGCCGTCAACAATGTCTTTAATGATGCTGCGTTTGTTCTCAGTTTGAATGTTCACACAATTCTCCAAGGTTCCTAAGAACACATGGCTACCGTTTTACAAAAATTTCCAGTTCGCTGTCTTTATGACCAAAAAGCCCCATGAGCTCCCGACTGCGCTTCACAATTGTATTGGGATCTAATTTAGTTTCCGCATAGTACTGCGACCCCGCCACTTTGCGGGGCCGATTAAGCAAATTACGATCGGTGCTAAAGTACATGGTTTTAGAACCGCTTAATGAAAGATATTTTTGAAAATTTTCCTGGTGGCGCTTGTGAAGTTCACTGGCTACAATCACGAGCAAATCCGACCAGCTTTTGGGGCGATGGCTGACGCCCAAAAAGATAATGCTATCGATATTGCGGTCATTGTAATCAATGACACCCGACCCCATTCTCTCACCGGGGCGCCAAGACATTGCCGGAGCAACGTTTTCAACCCTTGCCACCTGGATATCGCCGCTCGTGCGCACCGATTCCAAAAAAGTTCGTACGTCGGCAGCTTCCGGTTTGAATCCCGCCATGTTTTCAGTGGTTTCAATGAGCAAGTCCACCAGCCCATTTGCTGGTTCTTGAATTAAAAGCTCCCAAGCTTTGGGCAAGATTTTCTGTATCACCGTCTTGCGCTGACGACTTTTATAAACTTTTTCGGCTGTTTTATACGCTTTGGCAGTTTGGATGTTTTCCTTTGACAAAAACTCTATGAAACGATCAGCAATGTCACCGGGCTCCTGCTGAAGCAAATCGATTTTACATACCCGGCACTGATCCGGTGTTCCTTCTGCCAGCGCTAAGTAAAACCACCAGGTAACCCCATTGGTGAGCACCGCCATCTTGACATTTTCCTGGGTGGAGAAATCGATCAAGGGTTTTTGATTATCTTCCAGACTTTCAGTTATTTTCGCAACATTAAGAAACACTTTGTTGCGATTGCTGATGCGCAGTGCGTAATCGACTTGTTTTCCACCAATGCCATATTCCGGTCGAACCTCCTTGATATTAAATGGATCCCAGCCGAGCAGAGAAACCAATTTTAACACCACGGCTGCTTTGACCGAGGCTTTATCATATGACTCCAAGTCATGGTTTTTTTTGAGTTCATCAACGGTTTTAACTAATTCATTTTTCATTACAACAACACCTGTCTATAAGCGAATAAATTAATTCAGGGAAAAGATTGGAAATCGTCGCAACAACTGATCGGCATCCTGCCGCGTATTATCGGAAAAGATCTATAGATGATCTCCATCTAAAGATTAATCTATCATAACGTGTTGTTTTGTCAATTAATAGCCATGTCTTAGGTAAGTTGGCCAACTATCAGACATATTAAACTCTCGGGCTGGCTGTTGGATGTAAATTTTGATAGGCAAATGCTAAGGATGGGGGGTTTTTTGGTGGTTCATATTTTCCTTAATAATATTTACCGCAAATTTAGCTTCTTCCAGGCTGCAGTTATATTTATTTTTATAGATCAGTAATGCTCGGAGCATCCCGCGCTCACGGATGGGGTCTTTGAGGCATTGCTTAACTTTTCCCTTAATCGTAATTGGAACATAATCAATGTGAATATCCAAACAAAAAAACCGCATACGCGATCAATATCCTTTCAATTACCCAACTTGTTTGAGAAGCGAGCACATTCTTTGGGTGTTTGACAATTGATTCATTTCTGGCTGGCATTAGAATCCAATTCCCCAAATAGTGCCGCATATGATCGAACCAAAACTATGTCCGGCCAAACTGTTAGTGGTTCAATTTGGCAGACCGCTTTGGGCGGTTTATTACCATTATTCCGATCAGCACCAAGCGTTATTTGATTTTACAGCGTTTTACCGATTTCTTCCATGGTTTGGCAACTATTTTATTACCATTGATCTCAGAAAATTGCCAATATGCCAACAATCCTTTTCGCGATTGATGTATTTAGATCTCAGGGGGGAGTTTTGAGTATCACGCATGTCATTCCGGTCCCGGATCAAGTCCGGGATGACTGATCCGGAATCCAATTCCTTTGATGAGTTATCTCGGGTTGCCGGCCTGCGCCGGTATGACGGAAGAAATTACCCGGCCGCTGAACTATATCTAGCAGCAGATTAAGCAGGGATAGTCGGCGGCACTTTAATCAAACGGGCGTTAATAATGCGCCACCAGGGCCTTTCCGAAAGTGTTGCAAATTTTTCAGAGGTGGCCCCCCAGAACATATCTAAACGCGGGTACGTTTAGACCAAATACGCATTAAAAAATAGATCATCAGAGCCCATAGCAGGCTATTTAATATCAGTGGAATGAAAATCCAATTGCCTGGAAACCAGTTGCGTGAGTATAGTGAATAGGAAATGATAGGTGCATATAACAGCTTAGAAACAGCCGTTAGCAACCGCACAACGATCAACCCAGGACTGTCACCCGAAACGGCCTGGGAAGAAATTGCCATCAATAGATAACCAATCAGTTTGCACACTATTAAATGCACACCACTGATTATAGCTATTAAGCCAATTTTTTTAACCAAAACGATTATTACACCTTTAAGCCATAGGCTGATTCATCATATCGTTATATCTTTTTGGCAGCTACCAATCGACTGAAATGCTCAAATGAACGATCAAAAATTCTTTCGGCATCCTCAGGAAAACAACATGCGGGAAGTTGACGGCTTGCAAGATGGTATTGCAAACAGTCACAGCAAAGACCTTTGCGTGAACACGGTTCATAACTACAATTACACGATTCTAAATTCTTTTCTTTTTTACATTCCATGTTAAATCGCTCCATTCGTTAACGCTTTGCGTTCATTTTGAATCAGCCGATAAGAATAGTGTGCTTTCACAGCGTTTTTTCCAAATGCTGTTGGGCCAGTTTAAGGCTGATATTGTGCCGAAATAGCGGCCCAGCC
>JASJAZ010000214.1 GCA_030066785.1 Desulfobacterales bacterium
CGTGAGCCTAATTTTTGAAGTTCCAATAGCTCTAATTCCATGTTGATCGCTTCGGCAAAAAGCGAGAGGCCGGTGCCAAATATTTTGGGAGATATGGTCACAATGATTTCATCAATCAGATGCTCACGCGCAAACAGTGAATTGATCAATGCACCGCCGGCCAGGATAGCTTCTGAATATCCCTCATTTTCCAATTCTTTCAGAATATTTCCAGGGTCTTGAGATGTATACACCAAATTATCCCAGGCGGATTTTCTGTTTTGACGGCGGGTTAAAATAACATTTTTACGACCCGGCAGGGGTTTGCCAATGGTATCAAACGTTTTGGATCCCATCATCACAACACCAGCCCGTTTGCTAAGCTCGGCAAACAGTTTTTTGTCCTGTTTACCGGTCCAGTCTGGAAAATGATCCGGGCTTTTACCAATCTTGCCATCCAGCGTGAGCGCCATTATGAGCGTTACTTTCATGATCTTTTATCAATGTATTGTTAATATGTTTCGATTTTGTCCGTAAAAGTGCTTTGAAAACCCAAAGCCCTACATGCCAATTTGAAGCCAGATTATCTCTGCTACTTTTTGTCTGCATTTGTCAAGGTGATATGAATGATGAAAATGCCAAGTACCCCGATTAAATGCCCCGGCACCAATTGTTACCTCCATTTTATTTATCTATTTGATGTATGTGTGGAAATAGAGGCCGTCTCCCGGGTGGCGGCCTGTTTGAAGGCCGTTTTAAGCATACGGATTTTAAAAGGTAAGTTGCAGATTGTCATTGGCATCAAAACGGAGTGGTTCGATCTTCAAAATTTCTGCGTTAGGTAGGTTTTCAATTTGATGGCGCAATGCGGCACTGACCCAAAACCTCGTCACATGTTTGGTATCCTTGACAATAACCGCCCGAATTTTTTCGGCCGGTACTGGTCCGATGGTTGTAAAACAAGCCTGTATGACCTTACGATCATTGGGCAGGCGCGGCGGAATATAGGCTTTGCGCAACGATAGACTGGTCAGGGCATTGATAAGGGTGGCGTCATAATCGATTTTTTGAAATAGCTTTTCCGTAATGACATCGGCATAGCCGAGTCCGAGGGCATTACCACCAGTTTTGGGCGAAAGATCCAAAATGCCTAATCGTGTGGCCTTAAGATTCCGGGAAAAATCGCTTTCCATCAGATCATAAGCGCGTCCGGTCACGTTGGGGTCCATGCCGGCGCCACTGATTTCCTTACCGATGCAATTGACGATCAGGACATCCAGGTTTTTGAGCGGCAACCGCGGTAATTGGCGCTTGGCCATGGACAATAATACCTTTTCGCGGGCAAAGATTTTGGGGCCTTCAATGGCTTCGATCTTATATGGTTGATCATAGGCATTTTCAACCACACCGATACCGAACCGAAAATTACTGTTTCCAATGACCGCTTCACCCATGGCACACAAAAGGTCAAAGAAGCCATACTTAAGGGCCCATTGATGATAGGTCAGCGCTCCCTGGTGTTTGCCCAGCCCCACCACCAGCATCTTGAGCAAACCGCTTTCCACAGCCGCTTTGAACTTGCTGTGTGGTTTAATCCGGTTAATACAGATGCAATGATCCATCTGTGATGCTGACGTTGAGAAATAGACCGGCACTTCGCCCAACACGGTCGCAATTTGTTTGACGGCCATGGCGTTTTGAATCGGGGCACCGCATTGCTCCGGTGTAATGTTCAATGCTTGGAGGATGCCGGTCTGACCTTCGGACGCAGCGCCTCCGTGGCTGCCCATGGCGGGAATGATCACCGGCTTGGCCCCGAGGTCACTTAAATGTTTACAGATAGCACGCACCATCAGATCCAGCTGTCCAATACCCCGGCTACCCACACCAATCGCCACGCTTTCACCAGATTGGATGCCGCTGGTGGGCAGCACCTGGTCCAGGCATTGGCGGCATTCAGCCTCAACCGCTTGAATATGCTTACGAGGATATTTCACCTGGACCAAGGCAAATTCTGGAAATTGGTAATCACCTGCGATGTTAGCTGGGTAGTGCATGGTTATTTAATACTGATAATCATGGGTAGCTCGCCGAACGATTCCATCCGGTTGAAAAAGTCAATGCTCGCAGATTGGATGAATTGTGCGCAAAAAATACACATAATTTTTTGAAAAATTACGGTATTGTATGAATATTTTCTAATATAAAAATATACTATATATTGTATATATTTTGTTGGCAACCCCTGTATAAAGTATAAAATCTTGACACACCATCTCACGGCGCTATATTAGTAAATGACTTTGTAATTACATCTCTCCTGGGCTCTGCCGGTAATAATCAAAACAGGTGCTGACGCACAGGTGAAGCGACGCCTGCTAAAGTGTGACCAAAACACATCATCCCATTTTTCAATATCCTCCAAAGGAGGCGCAGATGGAAAGCTTATGTGAATCAGGTGATCGGCGAATGGCCAAACGCGTTGATGTCGACGACAATACCCTGATACTGAGCAATGCCACAACCCGTTTAGAGCTAGGCACCATTGTGGATTTAAGCAAAGCGGGCCTGTCCTTTGATTACATCGTAATGGATGAACCACTTCTTGATTTAGAGCACGTTACGATTGCGAAAGCCAGTGGAGAGATCTGTATGGAAAACATTCCGTGTCGCTTGGTATCCTGTTTTGATCTGCAGGATAATGACTATAGTCCTGTGAAAATGCGCCAGTGTGGCATCAAATTTGGAACCCTGTCAGACGCACACTTGAAAGGTTTGAAAGATCTTTTAGAAACCAGGCAGGGTTTTGGAAAACCGTATTCCAACAACCATTCAAATGAGCGGCGTAGTGGTCATGAGCGTCGCAATGGTGAGCGGCGAAAGCGCCACGAGCGCGGTCACGCTGCGGTATAGACGTAAAATATCCGCCATTGTCCTGCAGCTCAAAAAGGGCCATTTTGTGATCGTCTTAAAAAAGTTGGTTCTTGTCCTCTTCAGCAGCCATCTATTAACAGATTCTTTAAGCGCAAGCGATCGTTTGCTTCTAAAAGAAACGGACCAGTTAAACCTGGTCCGTTTCTTTTTTAGATGGGTGATTGCAACCCTCAACCTGAGGGCCTTCATCAAATACGTCAACCGGATGGTTTGCAGTTAGGCGCTGTAAAACCACCGGATCCCGAGGGAATGCCATGAGCCCTGACACAAACACTGGACATCAGCTTTTCAACATCTTGACAATCGCATTGCGGACATTGGGGCGCCGGATCATTGGCAGATAGCAGCAGCTTTTCAAAACAGTGGCAACAAGCTTTACATTGGTATTCATAGATGGGCATCTGGTGCTCCTTTAAAAAGTTTTTCTATCCACAGCTTCATTTCCAACAATTCTGGTTGATTGATTTGCCAGCTTAAATCAAAATTGTCTTTAATATTAAAATCAGCATTTGTAAAGTCAACCCTAATTCCGAGACATGCTAACGGCTCCCTCCATGGCGTAGTTGTCCATTATTTGGGGGGCGATGCGACCATATTGTGATTTGCCGGGCCATCTTTTTGCGGCTAGATATTATTATGATCTAACACTTTAGAATTACATATGATTTTATCCACCAGTCAGCCATATTGGTGCCCATATCCAGGTTATTTTTATAAGATCGCATTGTCAGATGTATGCGTATTGCTGGATCAGGTGCAGTTTCCCCGGGGTATGACATGGATAAACCGCAATCGTTTTAAAAATGATCAGGGAACACTGTGGTTAACCATTCCGGTTTGGAAAAAAGGTCTTGGCTTGCAGCAAATTGATCGGGTGCGGATTTGTCATGAGGGGCGTTGGGCCACCAAGCATCTTAAAAGCCTAATGACAGCATATGCGCATGCGCCGTATATAGGGCAGCATGCCGATTTTTTGGAAAAGCTTTTTTTAGCAAAAATGCCATATTTAGTGCAATTGAATATTGATACGATTCATTATTTGGCCGCACAGCTTCAAATTAAAACCCAAATAAGGCTGCAATCAGAACTGCAAGTAACTACGCAGGGGCATCAGCTGCTTATCGATCTCTGTAAAAAGACCGGAGCGGCACACTATTTAGCGCAACGCCAAGCGCATAAATATCTTGACCCCCGCATTTTTGAAGATGCTGGGGTCGAATTAACCTTATTTAATCCTCCAACCTTGATTTATCCTCAATTGTGGGGGCCATTTATCGCCAATTTGTCGGTGTTTGATTTGTTTTTAAATTGCGGTCTCCAAAGCGTCCGTATTTTCTGGCAAGCCGCCGCTGCTTTGGGAGCTTAACCGGATTGATTAACCGATGCCGCGTCACAACCTCAGAGTTGATTTGGCCGTTACGTTGTCACATATTATTAGAAGCTGAAAGTTATGAAGACATTAATTTGTGAAACCATGTCATTGCACCAGATGATCAAGTGATTCATGTCCATTCGCCTCATCGCCCAAGAGCTATATCGTCTGCAGCAGGAAGTGGAGCGCCTGGAAATTCAATTGGCGGGCGCTACATATAATAAACGTGAACAGGTGTCGGATCAATTGCGCAAAGCAAGGGCGGAAAGAGATCGTATGCGCAAAGTTTTAGAGGGTCAAAAAGGCTCTAGCACTGACCCTCCAATAAGAAAGTACTAGAATTATGTAGTAGTGCCTGGTAGAACCAATAGAGGTCTCGCTTACCCTGTAGCTCAAACCCAATTGGCACCCTCCCTGTTGTCAGCATGTCAAAGGTTAAAAACGTAGAGAACCAGCGACTTTGAGCGCCTTCAGGATGGATTGCATTTGACTTGAACAAATGCTATGAGCTAACCTGGTTGCGCCATTATTGCGTTGTTATCTAGCAACCTTTGTATGGCAGGATCTATTTAGGCGTCTGCTGCATGTGGTAACGGATGATTTCAATCGGCGACCACAATAGAGAAGTGTTTGTTTACCCCTTCGTGCACATGTGTTGCTAAACGAGTGACGTTAGGAACAATAAACATCCCATGCTGGTCACCCAGAAAAATCGATATGCTCTGCGCGCCATCTTTGAACTGGCCAAACGTTTAAATGAGGGGCCTGTCAAGATAGCGGAAATTGCTGAAGCCCAGGCGATTCCCCCCCGTTTTCTGGAAGTCATCCTCAATCAACTGAAAAAGGCCGGTTTTGTGACGGCCAAAAGAGGTTTTACCGGTGGGTATACTCTGTTGCACTCACCGGAAAATATTACGGTGGGTGAACTGTTTCGATCTTTAGATGAATCCCACGAAAATTTAATCTGCGTGACCTGCATTTCCAAAAATGTATGCCCTTTTCATAATGAATGTGCTTTTTTGCCGATGTGGAATCAGGTGCAAAATGCCATCCATGATGTGTTTGATAATACAACAATTCAGAAGTTGATCGAAAATGAAAAAATGATGAAACGTTAGACCCTTGATCGTTGCTGATAACCTGGTCTACCATTTGTCTACATCTGCCAAACGCTGCATTAAACTCACCCCAAAGATTCATCCGTTGCATAAAAAAGGACGGCGGTGATACCGCCGTCCAGATTAGCTTGTTAGAAAATGATGTTGAAAGGTTACCCATGTTTCCAAATCTCAACCGTGCAACATTTGCCTCCAAATATCAAAATTGCGATGTTTGGAGGCGCTACAAAGGATACTTAAGAACAATTGGTTTCATGACAAATCCTTTGCCAGAAGGTGTTGGAAGGATGTGCCTTCCCACATACATTATTGGGAAGACGGGTAATACTATAATGTTAATCCTTTAACGTAGCAGGTCAAGGCTTGACCCGGGTAATTGTCTAATCTAGCAAATGATGGCCATTCTTTTTAGATCGGAATGATAAATCGGAAGGTACTTCCCTGGTTGTGACCCTCACTTTCAGCCCAAATAATACCCCCATGCAGGGCGACAAACTGCCTTGCCAGCGATAATCCCAAACCGGTGCCCTGCAAAGTTCGGTTGGATGGATGATCAATCTGTTCAAACGGGGTGAAGATGTGTTCCAGATTTTCTTTAGGAATGCCAATTCCCGAATCTTGGACAGAGATTTCAATATATTTAGATGGTGTATTTGCTGCGGATGCGTCCGACAAAGGCAGGGCTAATTTTTTACCAGTGGTTGCGATCAAATGGCCATTGTTTGCCTCTAACTGGCGGCCCTTTAATACGATGGTTCCGCCTTGGGGTGTAAATTTGGCGGCATTGGACAACAAGTTATAAACAATTTGTTTGAGCTTGCGTTTGTCAATTGAAATTATTGGGGGCAGATCGGGGGTATCCAGGCTCAGCTTGATACCGTGTTTAATAGCCTTTTCTTTGATCATGACCAAACTGTTTTCCAGAAGTACTTTTATATTGGCACTCGTTTTTTCGAGTACCAGCTTGCCGGATTCAACTTTTGAAAGATCCAATATATCATTGATCAAAGACAGCAGGTGGTGACTGCTGTGCAATACATCATTAAGATATTCCTGTTGGGTTTTATTTATTTCACCGAAATTGCCATCGACCACCAGTTCGGTAAATCCGATAATGTGATTTAACGGCGTCCGAAGTTCGTGGCTCATATTGGCCAAAAAATCACTTTTGGCTTGATTGGCCCTCTCGGCGGCATATTTAGCTTGTTGCAGTTCCCTTCCGGTGCGTTGATGTTTGATAATTTCTGCTTTTAAATTTGCATTGGCGGTGACAATTTCGGCCGTACGTTGGCTTACTTTTTGTTCCAGATCCTCGTTAATCCGTTGCAGAGCTTCTTCTGCCTTTTTACGGTCGGTCACATCAGTGGCCACCTGCAATCGAACATAACGGTTGTCAATCCAGTGAATGACCCGGTCATAATTCAGATACCACCGATTCGATACGGTGTTAAAATCCTCCCAGACCCGCTTTTCGCCTGGCTGACCGCACTCATTCAGAAGCTTGTCGATGGAGCACGCTTGACAAATAGTCGTCCGATGGCGGATGGCGGCCCAACACTTCTGTCCCACGATGTCTTTCCCAAAATCATCCAACATATGCTTATTCATAAACAGAATCTCATGGGTTTCGATATCTGTCACATGAACATTGGCGTCGATACTATTCAGCACCGTTAAAAAACGCTCGTTGGATGTTTGTAGCTCTTTTTCAATTTTTTTGCGCTCAACAATTTCCTGATGAAGTTCCTGATTGGCCTGATTTAATTCGGACGTTCGGTCCTTAACCCTCTGCTCCAGCTCCAAATGGGCCTGTTCAAGTGCTTGCTTGATGCTTTGCAGTTCATCGACCGTCTGGTTCAGTTGATCATTTTTATAAAATAATTTTTTTTGGGTTCGTTCGCGTACAAATTCAAAAAAATAGGAATAGGCAAATACCACCAAAAAGGAGGGAATAAAACGCAATTTCAAATCATGGGAGTAAGTGGTAAAGCCCGGCCATGCCGGTTCAATGATTAAAAATAAAAC
>JASJAZ010000048.1 GCA_030066785.1 Desulfobacterales bacterium
ATGGTCAAGCCTTTTGAAGATGCGGCCTTTGCCATGCAGGTGGGCGATGTCAGTGATACCGTTAAGACCCGTTTTGGATTTCATCTGATCAAGCTAACCGATCGGAAAAAGGCGGAAACGATTTCTTTTGAAGACAGTAAAGCCAAGATTGACGACTATCTCAAAAAACAAAAAGCCAATGCTGAAATTGATCAATACATCATCAAACTGCGTGAAAACGCCAAGGTTCAACGATATATGTAGCGATACCAGTATGTAATAGTGTGAAATCGTATTTATCGTTAACGTTTTCCGAATATCAAGCTGAAACACCTCTAAAGATTTTCCTGCGGCCAATCCATTGCGCGGCCGCAGGGCTTTCTCGAAATCCAACTCACCCTACTATGACAAACATCCCCATTGTTTGCATTGATTCCTTTCCGATCTTGACATCGATTCTGTGATCTGAAATATCTTGTGGGGCAACCCTATTTGCCACCGACCAGCGATGGCAGATCATAACTGGCGGACTGTATATCGATCAACCGATAAGCATTTCATTTATCCACATTGACACCATTTAATTAAACGTTTACGGCATTTGTTGAATATATATGTAGCCGCAAAGTCTGCTAAAAGTGAATTTTAACATCCGACGATTAAAAACAAAGGAGGAGGGACATATGAAAGGTTTCCGTTTCACCTATTTGGTATGTATCGGTTTAGCGTTGGTGATGTGTTTTGGAAATGTGGCCATTGCCAAAAAGATCAAAATAGCCATGGTCACCGATGTCGGTGGTGTTAATGACCAGTCATTTAACCAATCGGCCTGGGAAGGACTGCAGCGCGCCCAAAAAGATTTTAGCATTAAAGTGTCGTATAAGGAGTCCCGGCAGGATGCGGACTATGCCCCCAATATGGAGACGCTGACCGATGCGGGTTTTGATTTAATCTGGGGGATCGGCTTTTTAATGGGTGATGCCATTAAAGAAACAGCTCAAATCAATCCCGACCAAAAATATGCCATTATCGATTTTTCCTATGGCAAAGATACCCCTAAAAATGTTGTGGGGGTGGTTTTTCAAGAAGAACAACCGTCATTTCTGGTCGGCTACATCGCCGGTAAATTAACCAAAGCCAATAAGGTAGGTTTTGTCGGCGGGATCAAATTTCCTTTGATTGAAAAATTCGAATATGGGTATATGGCCGGCGTAAAAATGGCCAATCCCAACTGTAAAATCCTTTCCCAATACGCGGAATCATTCACGGATGCGGCCAAGGGCAAAGCCATTGCCAACAACATGTATCAGCAGGGAGCCGATATCGTCTTTCATGCCTCCGGGGGTGTTGGTGACGGGGTTATCGAAGCCGCTAAGGAAAAAGGCAAATGGGCCATCGGTGTGGACAAAGATCAAAACTTTCTGGCACCGGATAATGTCTTAACATCTGCAATGAAACGCGTCGACAATGCGATTTATGATATGGCGCGCAAGCTTAAAGACGGCCAATGGAATGGCGGCGACACGGTTGTATACAGCCTGTCCAATGATGGTGTGGGCATCGCACCGACTTCCGGCAAACATGTTCCCGCAAACGTATTGGCGGAGGTCGACAAATTGACGCAAAAGATCAAAAAGGGCGATATTGTTGTCCCTGCTACCAAAACCGAATTCGATAAGTTCAAATTTTAGGCCTTATCGTTTCATCCTCTAATTGGTGTAAACGATAGGGCGTTGCCCTATCGTTTACACCGATATCTGCAGCAAACGCTTCACATATATGACAGACAATTTCAGATAAGATTTCTGAATGGTTTGTATTTCAGGGCAGTTAGGAGACATGCAGGTGACCGCCATCGATTTTTCCCAAAAAACGGTTGAAATGATCAACGTGGTAAAAAAATTTGGTGATTTCGTCGCCAATGACGGCATCAATTTAACTGTACACAAAGGCGAGGTGCATGCCCTTTTAGGTGAAAACGGTGCTGGCAAAACCACACTGGTAAATTGTTTATACGGGCTTTACCATCCCACCGCGGGCACCATTCGTATAAATGGGCGCGAACTAAATGTAACCGATCCCAATGTCGCCATCCAAAACGGCATCGGCATGGTGCATCAGCATTTTATGCTGGTTGAGCCCTTTACCGTGACCCAAAATATCATCTTGGGAAGAGAAACGACCAAATTAATGGGAATTCTGGATTTATCGGCTGCCGAAAAGAAGGTGGCCGAAATCTCGGAAAGATACGGTCTGGCCATTAATCCGCGCGACAAAATCGAAGATATTTCAGTGGGAAGTCAGCAGCGTGTTGAAATTTTAAAAGCGCTTTACCGGGGCGCTGAAATTTTAATCCTAGATGAACCCACCGCGGTACTGACGCCGCCGGAGATCCAAGAGTTGGTGATGATTATTCGGAATCTGACCCAGGAGGGCAAATCAATTATCATCATCACGCACAAGTTGCATGAGATCAAACAGGTGGCGGATTACTGTACCATCATTCGTCGGGGCAAGTATATCGATACCGTTGAGGTAGATACCGTCACTGAGCAGGAATTGGCTTCCATGATGGTGGGTCGTGAAGTTTCATTTGCCGTGGAGAAAAAACCTCAAAAAAGAGGCCCAAAAATCCTGACCATCGACAACCTGGTGGTTGAAGATAATCGTGGTATTCAGGCCTTAAAGGGCCTCAGTCTGGAACTGCACAAAGGCGAAATATTAGGTGTCGCCGGTGTCGATGGCAACGGCCAATCAGAGCTCATCGAGGCCCTGACAGGTTTACGCACGGTTAGAAGCGGCAAAATACTGCTTCATAACAAGGAGATTACCGGGGCTTTGCCCAAACAAATCATCGATGGCTACAATATTCGTACAATTCCAGAAGACCGCCAGAAAAGAGGACTGGTTCTGGAGTTCGATGTGGCTGAAAATCTGGTGCTTGAAACCTATCACAAAAAACCGTTTTCCTGGCGCGGCGTATTAAACCATCCTGAAATTTACCAATATGCTGATGATTCTGCCAAAGAATTCGATATCCGCCCCGCCAATCCCTATCTCACGGCCAAATCTCTGTCCGGTGGCAACCAGCAAAAAGTGATTATTGCCCGGGAAGTCGGCAACGACCCCGAAGTCCTCATCGCTTCCCAACCGACCAGGGGTTTGGATGTCGGCGCCATCGAGTACGTCCACGCCGCTCTGGTAGAGCAACGGGATCGGGGCAAGGCGGTCTTACTGGTATCATTTGAATTGGATGAGGTGATTAATGTGTCGGATCGAATTGCGGTCATTTTTGAAGGTAAAATTGTCGGCACAATGGCGGCGGAGGGTGTTGATGAGAATGAAATCGGTTTGATGATGGCAGGAGGCACCTCATGACATTGGATGCGGCGGCGCTAAAGAAAAAATTTTTAAGCGGCTCAATCGGGCTTACCTTGATATCCATCTTTCTGGGTTTTGCGTTGGGCGCCATCGTGCTGCTGGCGGCGGGCTTCAATCCTTTGGAAGCCTATTGGGTTATTTTAAAAGGGATCTTTTCGCGACCCAAATATGTGTCCTATGTGATTATCTATGCCACACCTCTGATCATTACCGGGCTATCGGTCGCTTTTGCCTTGCGAACCGGTTTGTTTAATATCGGCGCGGAAGGTCAGTATATCGTCGGCGCCATTGTGGCCGCTGCGGCCGGCTATTTTTTTAAACTGCCGCTGATTCTCCATGTCATTGTCGCCGTGGGATTAGCCATTATTGCCGCGGCCTTATGGGGTGGACTTGCAGGTTACATCAAGGCCCGCTTCGGCGTGCATGAGGTGATTTCCACTATCATGTTAAACTGGATTGCGCTGTATCTTTCAAACTTTGTGGTGACGCTGCAAGCCTTTGGCAAACAGGGCACCGGCAAAACCTACGCGATCCAGTCCACCGCCAGAATCAATTTGTTAAGCGATTGGAAGATTTCCGAGGCCGGCATTGAATTTATCCGTAGCCATAAGATGTTAGGAGATGTGCTCAAATCACCCATCAATGTGGGGTTCATCTTCGCTATTTTACTGGCGGTTCTGGTCTGGTACGTGCTCAATAAAACCACACTCGGGTATGAGCTGCGAGCGGTGGGCTTTAATCCGCACGCCGCTGAGGCTGGTGGCATCAACGTTAAAAGAAGCATGGTGGTCTCAATGCTGTTTGCAGGCGGGCTTGCGGGTGCGGCCGGTGCTTTTCAAGTGTTGGGCGTCAGTCACCGCATCGCTAAGTTAGCCGCCATGGAAGGCTATGGATTTGACGGGATTGCCGTCTCGCTGATCGGCAATAACACCGGTGCCGGCAGTGTTTTTGCCGGTTTGCTGTTTGGCGCCTTAAAATATGGCGGATCGAAAATCCAGGATGCCATGCAGGCCCCCACGGAAGTCATTAGTATTATGATCGGCATCATCATTTTATTTGTGGCCATGCCGAATTTAATTCGGTTAATTCTGACCATCAAAGCTAATCGAGCGAGCAACTGATGGAAGCAATCATAAACGACATTGGATTCATTATCGGCACCACCTTGATGTACTCGACCCCTTTAATGTTCACCTCTCTGGGCGGTGTTATTACCGAGCGCAGCGGTGTCGTCAACATTGGACTTGAGGGCATGATGTTTTTCGGCGCCTTTGTGGCTGCAACGGTGGCCTATTATACCCAGAATCCCTGGCTTGGATTTTTATGCGCGGGATTGGGCGGGGCTTTTCTTGGACTGTTGCACGCCATTGCCTGTGTATCGTTTGCGGCTGAACAGATTGTTTCCGGAATTGCCATCAATTTTCTGGGGCCCGGCCTGGCGTTGTTTTTAAGCCGTCTCTTTTTCGACGGCGCCACCCAAACCTTGACCATTCCCAATAAGATTCCCTTGCCATTACATTTTCTCTTTGGCGAAGGCAAATTGTTCAAATCGGCCGGATTCATGGACCTGGTGTTCAACCGGTTCGCAACGGTTTACCTGGCATTTTTGCTCGTGTTACTGGTTTGGTTTGTTCTGTATAAAACCAAGGTTGGTATGCGGGTCCAGGCGGTGGGTGAGCACCCCGAGGCCGCTGATACCTTGGGCATCAGTGTTTATCGCATCCGGTACGGTGCGGTCATCATGTCTGGGTTTTTTGCCGGTTTAGGCGGGGCCAGCATGAGCATTGCGGTAGTTTCGCGTTTCAGCAATACATTGATTTCCGGGCATGGATTCATTGCATTGGCGGCCATGATATTCGGGAAATGGAAGCCCCAGGGGGCCATGCTGGCGTGCTTGCTTTTTGGCGGCGCCAAAGGGTTTGAAATTTTTCTGGGCGCCAAAGGTGTGCCGGTTTCATCCAGCCTGTTGGCGATGCTACCCTACATCCTGACCATTATCGTTTTGGTGGGAATTGTCGGTAAAACAACGCCGCCGGCAGCCATCGGTAAAATTTTTGATAAAAGCGGCAAGTGACGCCGAGCCGGTATATCGGGAATTCTACCGAAGATTTATTTTAGAAAATTAGTATAATTTGCTCGTACACCGAACGCCAAACGCCAAATTGTTTATCTGCTCAACAAATTGAGGCGTTGCGAATTTTTGGAATTTATCAACTTTGAGAACATTGCTAATTCCAACGCGCCAGTACTCCAGCACACCACTGCCAGGACTGGTTACATTTTTACGCAAACGCCTGTCTGCTGATTTTCTATCTTCATAACCAGGCTTTTTCTACACTAACCCCTTGTCAATCTTGGCCGCCAATATCTTTTGAATAAAGCGATCATCGGCAGCCAGTATTTCCAGGCCGCTGCCGGGAAAGGTCAAGGCCCATCGATACAGCTCGGTTGCCCGGTCGGCGTTGCCTTTAAACAGGGGCGGCACCTTGCGCACCGCATCCAGCTTGGCAATAATCTGGGTGGCGATCTGCGTGTAAAGCCGGTGCGTGGCATCGCTGAGCGAATCGCTCTGTTGCATGGCTTCCTGAAAGCGCTCGATGGCGCTGAACTGCACCACTTCCGTGCGGGGATAGAAAGAGCACATCAGATTCCAATCATCGCCGCCCACATCTTTTTCACCCGAGGAACGAAAATCAGATCGGAGGATCACGCAGGGAAGATCCAGCAGTTTGGCATATAAAAACTCGACTACCGTACCGGCATCAAGTTCGGTCCCATCAAAATTAAAAAGACCCACATCGCATTCAACAATCTTTTTTAAATCATTGTTGCGGATATCCAAGGCTGTCGCACCGGCCTGTTCTAAACTTTGCGGTAAATAACACTGGTAGCGGCCCTTAGCGACCTCTTCGATGTGGGTGGCCAAAAGGGCGTTTCCAATCAGGTCTTTGTGGTTAAATAGATCTCCGCCGAAATAGACTTGGTACCTGTCGGTCATTGCAAACCTCATTTCGTTTTTAAATAATTGAGGGGGCAGATAATTTCTTCCGTTAGGCCGGTGCAGACCAGCATTCAGAGATAACCTCCTAAAAGGAATTGGATTCCGGATCAGTCATCCCGGACTTGATCCGGGACCGGAATGACAAGCGTCGATTCCCAAAGCTCCTCGACTGCTGCAATAATGACGAATAATTAAATTTTTCCAAAATTGGCCGGTAAAACAATTAATGAATCGAAAAAAGGTAAAACTGAGAATACAAAAAAGATATAAATTTATCCGATTTATTCTGTATTCTGTCTCCGGTCTTCTAACTTCTGGATATAAATCCTTTTGCACAATTACCGATTTATATCCTTTGCTTCTTTGATAATGGCTACGCCGGCGCTGACACCGATCCGATTGGCCCCGGCGGCAATCATGTCTGCGGCCGTGTCAAAGTCTTTGATACCCCCACTGGCCTTAACCCCCATTTCATTTCCCACTGTACGCCGCATCAGTGTGACGTCTTCTCTGGTGGCGCCGCCGGAGGAAAAGCCCGTGCTGGTCTTCACAAAGTCGGCCCCCGCCTTCTGGCAAATTTCACACGCCAACACCTTTTCGTCCTCGGTCAGCAGGCAGGTTTCGATAATGACTTTCAGCAGTGCCGGTGAATCTGCCGCTTGGCGTACCGCCAGGATGTCGGCTTCAACTTTGCCCAGATCGCCTGACTTCAAGGCCCCCACGTTCATGACCATGTCCAGTTCCACGGCACCGTCGGCAATTGCCGATTTGGCCTCAAAGGCTTTGGAGCGGCTCTCCATGGCACCCAGCGGAAAACCCACCACCGCACATACAGCCACATCGGTACCCTCCAGTCGCGCCGCCAGATAACGAACCCAACCGGAATTTACACAGACGGCCTTGAAGTGATATTGGACCGCTTCATCACAAAGCTGGTCAAATGCGGATCTGACGGCATCGGGCTTTAGCAGGGTGTGATCGATGTATTGGGCCATGTTAGCACCCGTTAATCGGGGCGCTTGTTCGGCTTTGGTTTTAGAGTTGCTCATGTGGTTTTCTCCCGATCTTTTGAGATCAATAAATAAAAGTGGTTGTCAGCTATCCCGGTTAAGTTGCAGCCGCCGCTTAATCGGCTTCAAAATATTCGAGATGGATACCCGGCGCGTATGTCTTTAAAAGCAGTTCGGCAATTGCGCGCTGGCTGCATGTGGTCGGTTTTTCGACCAACACGGCGCGGATAATATGAGGGTCCGCACCGCAGAGGTCCATCCATAAACACACCATCGCAGCATGCAACGGCGAAACGCCCGGATTAAAGGCTGCGTTTTCAGCATAGCGGCCGGTGTAGGTTTTACCCGTAGCAGTGACCAAGGCGCATCCGGCGAAATTGTGCGTGTAGGGCGCGTAACTCAACCGGGCCGCAGAGAGCGCGGCGCGGACCAGGGGATCTGCCGATGGTGTTTTTAACGCAAACTCTTTTTCGCTGGTGGATGCCGCCATAAACCCGCTGGGCTGATTCAGATCGGCCGGCCCAAAAGCGGCCGGTAGTAATTCGCTCAGTGTAATGCGTTGAAATTGGCTGTTTTCAGTAGCCGGCACAATAACCTCAATGGGTTGACGGCCTTCGGCTTCATAGAGAAATTGGCGGCAAAGGCCGCACGGCGCTGCCGAAACGGCGATGGTTTGAATCTGCCCCGCACCCTGCATCCAGGCATTTATGGTGGCGGCCTGTTCCGCATGAATGGTTTGTGACAGGTTGATCCCCACACATTCGAAGTTGGCACCCAGGTATATACGGCTGTCATCTTTATCGTTTACGGTACTGGCTTTGATGACGGCACCCACGGGAAAATGGGATATGGGCGTCTGGGCGTACTGTTGCGCCAGTGGCAGGAGGTGCAGCATGAGTTCCTCCACCGAGATAGCCATTATCCGGGTAAGCTGCCGCCAATGATCGGGTTCAAGCTTTCCGGCGTTTGGCAAGGCCATTTGCAGAATTGAATGGGTTGCAGCGGGAAATGTCTGCAGGATTGCTTCAAATCGTGTGGGCATCTGATTCATATTTTAACCGGCTGCACGCCTTTTTTAGAGACCCGGGCCCGCAATAACGGTGGTGGGACGGTTTTTTCGGGGCCGATTCGATAAGCAGCCAATACTTTAGCCCGGGCCGAATCGATTTTTGCGCGATTGCCGTCGGTGTGCAACACGGCGATGGTTTCACCTGCATGCACCTGATCGCCGATTTTCTTTTTCAAGATAATGCCCACTGCCGGATTGATTTCATCTTCTTTTTGCATCCGCCCGGCCCCGAGTGTTTTTGAAGCCAGCCCGACTTCCATGGCCATTATTTGTTGAACGTAGCCCGCAGCTTCTGATTTGACCAACACGCTTTGTTCGGCCTGGGGCAACAAATCCGGTTGATCAATCACGCGGGCATCCCCACCTTGGGCATCGATCAGCGCTCGCAACGTTTCCAGACCTTTGTGGTTGGCAATGTTGGTCTTAATCAATTCGACAGCTTTGGAATAGGATTCGGCCACACCGGCAACGCGCAGCATACCCGCGCCCAAAGCGGTGACCAGCTCGACAAAATCAGCAGGACCATTGCCTGCAAGGGTTTCGATGGCTTCGCGCACTTCCAGCGCATTGCCGATGGCATTGCCAAGCGGCTGTTCCATGCTGGTGATAACCGCCTCCACCTGCTTGCCGGCGCCGTCACCGATGGCAACCATGATCTTGGACAGCTCAAGCGCATCCTCATAGCGCGGCGTGAACGCACCGTTGCCGGTTTTGACATCCAGAACAATGCCGTCAGCACCCGCCGCCAGTTTTTTGCTCATGATTGAGCTGGCGATTAGCGGAATCGAGTCCACCGTGGCCGTGACATTGCGCAGCGCATAGATCATTTTATCAGCAGGCGCCAAACGGGCGGTCTGTGAAATGAGGCAAACCTTGATTTGATTGACGATATCGATAAAGCGATTCTGCGAAAAATCCAATTGCATCCCCGGGATCGATTCGAGTTTATCCACGGTGCCGCCGGTGTGTCCCAGCTCGCGACCGGTCATTTTAGCGACCACTGCGCCGCACGAAGCTACCAGCGGTGCCAGTACCAGGGTGGTGGTGTCGCCCACCCCCCCGGTTGAGTGTTTATCGACTTTAAACCCATTAACCGCGGTCAGATCAATGCAATCGCCGGAATCAACGATGGCCAGCGTGAAATCAACACACTCCCTACTGGTCATGCCTTTGAAATAAACCGCCATTAAAAAGGCCGCCATCTGGTAATCGGGAATCGCGCCCTGGGTGTAATGATCGATAAGGAAAGTAATTTCTTGCTTAGATAGGGATGTTCCGTCACGTTTTTTTTTGATGAGTTCGTAAATATTCAATATTAGTTACTTTCCGATGGCGAAAGCCAGTTATTTAAAAAACCACAGATCAACTGTTTGAACCGTTCGGCCGTTTGGCGGTTGGTCTCCAGCACCTCTTGGTGCGACAGGGGGGTGCCGGTAATACCGGCGGCCATATTGGTAACGGTTGACAAGCCCAGTACACGGATTCCCAGGCTGTTGGCCATAATCACTTCCGGGACGGTGGACATGCCCACCACATCGGCGCCCAAGGTCCGCATGGCGCGGATTTCTGCCGGTGTTTCATAACAGGGCCCCGACACCGCCAGATAAACCCCCTCCTTGATATCCAGTGGTATTGCTGCGGCAGCTTTATGCGCTATTGCCATCAAATCGGGATCATAGGCGGTGGTCATATCGATGAAGTTGGCGTCACCCCGCAATGGGTTGTCGCCCATCATGTTGATGTGATCGGTAATCAAAACGATGTTTCCGGGTGCAAAATCTGTGTTGATGGCGCCACCGGCGTTGGTAACAATTAAGGTGTTGATGCCAAGGCCGCTCAACACCTTGGTTGGAAAGCAGACTTGCGGCATGCTGTAGCCTTCATAGAAATGGATGCGCCCCGACATTACCAGAACGTCAACGTTGCTGAGCCGGCCGGCCACCAATTCGCCGCTATGTCCGGCCACCGAAGAAACCGGGAAGTTGGGAATATCAGCAAAGCCAATGGTGACAGTATCTTCCATTGCTGCCACCAGGGGTGTGAGCCCGCTTCCCAAAATAATACCCACAGCGGCTGGATGGTGCAGTCGGTTTTGTATGCTTATAACTGCCTGCTCAATTTGCGGTTGCATCAATAATAGCTCCTTTAAAACTGACGCCATGCGCCAAACGGTTTTTAAGTCCCAGTAAATCGGCGATGGTTTGCCCGCAGTCGGCAAAGGTGGACCGCACGCCCAGATCAATGTCGGCCTTGATCGCTTGTCCGTATACCAGCAACGGCACATATTCCCGGGTGTGATCGGTGTGGCCTTGGTGGGTCGGATCGCAACCATGATCAGCGGTGATCATCAACACATCGTTTGAACCCATGGCTGCCAATATTTGCGGCAAGCGGCGGTCGAAGTCTTCCAGGGCGCCGGCATAGCCCTCAACATTGCGCCGGTGGCCGTATACCATATCAAAGTCCACCAGGTTGGCAAAAATCAGGCCGCGTTCAGCAGCGTGGTGTTGGATGGCACGGATGATTTGGTCAACGCCATCATCGTTGTTATGGGTATGAAGTTCTTCGGTTAATCCCCGGTGCCCGAAAAGGTCTCCGATTTTGCCGATCCCGCAGACCAAAAATCCCTCCTGCTTTACGTAATCCAACAAGGTTTGATCCGGCGGTGTCAGCGAAAAATCTTTGCGGGCGGCGTTGTCTCTTTTAAAATCATTGGCGTTGCCGTAAAACGGCCGTGCAATAACCCGACCCACACCATGTTCGCCCTGCAGCAGATCCCGTGCGATTTGGCAAATGGCATACAACCGCTCCAGGGGTACAACATCTGTGTGAGCCGCAATCTGAAACACGGAATCAGCCGACGTATACACAATCGGAAAGCCGGTATCGAAATGCTCCCGGCCCAGTGTTTTGATTATTTCGGTCCCGGAGCAGGGGTAGTTGCCCAGTGTAGAAGTGCCGATGGCCTTTTCAAATGCGGCCATGACCTTCGGCGGAAAACCTTGGGGATATACCGGAAACGCAGCATCCAGCACTAGCCCCGTGATTTCCCAATGGCCGGTGGTGGTGTCTTTGTAGGGCGAGCTTTCCCCCATCTTGCCGTAGCAGCCAATGATGTCGGTATGGTTACAATCAAGCGCGGCGATGTTTCCCAGCCCCAAAGAACACAAATTGGGAATCGTGAGCGAGCCGCGTGCACGGAAAATATTGCGCAGGGTATTGGCGCCGGCATCATTGAACTGCGCGGCGTCGGGCATAGCCCCTACGCCCGCGCTGTCCAAGACAATGAGTACAACTCGATCGATCATAGGCAAAAATGGGTATCTGCGCCTTTGCAGCGTTTTGCGCTTTCAAGCGATTGTTATAAATTACCGCCCTAATCGTTTACTCCATAGCCCAACGGTTTAATTTTGATTTGCGGGCATCGCTTTTTTCGGGGGGGCTTAATTTCCAATTAAAATTGTAGGCCGCTCCCTCCCAATCGCCATACATGGGGTTGGGCAGCACAATAAACCTGGCGCCGAATTTGTCTTTCATGGCGTCAACAGCGGCGGCTCGATCACTGGTGCCTTTTTTTCTGAAAATGCTGTCAAAATCGTTCAGGTTGTCGCCCATTAACAGAACAATGCGGTGATTTTTTCGCACGATTTGCCGTCGCGGTTCTTTATCCGAGGTTTTTTCTCTAAGCAGCACGTGGGCATCGTTGGCCTGGGGAAAACCCAGTGCCCGCAGATTTTGGATCGTGGCATCTTGGCCGCGTACTTTGCGGTTGGAGATGTAAAAAACATCCACGCCTTTGGCCACGGCATAATTTAAAAATTCAATCGATCCCGGCAACGCTTCGGCGCTGGCCTCATCGATCCATTCTTTCCAGCCTTTGGGATACCCAAAATCATTGCCGATGATGCCGGCCTCATAGGGACTGTTATCCAAAACCGTTTCGTCAATGTCCACGACCACCGCCCGTTTCAGGGAGGAGCCGGCCTTGGCCAGGTCTTGATCAAGTATCATTTTGGCCAGATTGAAGGACTGGTAGGATATGGCGCGCATTTCCGCCGAGGCTTGATACCAAAGCGTTGCCATGACCAGTTGCTCGTTTAAATCTTTTGTGGTGTATTCCTGTGCAACAGCGGTGGCCGGTGCGGCCACTAGCACCAATGTGACCACCATCATAACAATGCAACATACTTGGCCAGGGTTACGTTTACGCATATTTGACCTCCTTCCCGTAGGTTAAAATTGGTTGCCTTGTTGCCCTATAAACCACAGATTAGTTTTTGAACTGCACCAAAGAAAGTTGTGTTAATGGTTTCAGTTATATAATCTAGAGCAAATAACAGTAGGTGATGGGTGACAGGTTGCAGTGGTTTCAGTGAATCCTTGATTGTATCGCACAAAATGGGTGTTGATTCTCTTCCATAATAAATGCACCATCCAAAGTCAACAAATGGTGTCTGTTTCTGTTACTCTATCAACCGTTGGCATCAGGGCGAAAGGATATGCGGGGTGCAGTGAATGGCATCAAACTGATCGATTTAAGCTTTAATTTGCCCAGGGCTTACATGACCCTGGGTGCCATCGAGCCTAAATTTTGTTTGCTGTTTTTCTAATTCCTTGCGAAATGAAAAAATCTTCAGATTATCGATCAAAATTAAACTAATGATGTAGGGTGAGAATCGATGAATATGCAAAAAATATGTGTGTTTTGCGGATCGAGTCCGGGCTTGAAACCAGCGTATGCGGAGGCTGCACAGGCGTTGGGCCGTATCCTGGCTGGCAAACAAATCGGTCTGGTGTACGGCGGGGGTAGTGTGGGCATGATGGGTCAGGTGGCCGATGCGGTGATTGCAAAAGGCGGGGAAGTTGTGGGGGTTGTGCCGCAATCCATCGCGGAAAAGGAGGTGGCCCACACCGGCCTGAGTGATTTGCGCGTGGTTCATTCGATGCACGAACGCAAAGCTCTGATGGCGGATTTATCAGATGGTTTTATAGCCCTGCCGGGCGGGCTGGGCACCCTGGAAGAGTTTGTTGAGATTTTGACCTGGCTGCAGCTGGGAATCCATCACAAACCGTGCGGCCTGTTAAATGTCTGTCAGTACTGGGAAAAATTTACAGAGTTTTTGGATCACATCGTTGAACAGCAATTCATGCAGCCGGAACATCGGGCCATGGTGCTGATGGATGGGGACCCGCAGGCCTTGATTGCCAAGCTGGAGGATTTTCGTCCGCCCAAGGTTGATAAAGCCGCTTGGGCCTTGAAGTTGAACAATCGGTGAGTTTCCCTTGAATTTTGATTAAACAAGCGAGATCTAAAACTCGTTTATCGCGGATAACGTAAATATGATCTTAAAGTTTAGTGTCCGAACGCTTTTATATCCAGAGATGGCCGATATGTTTTTGATGTATCCGAATGCAAACGGATTGTGAAGAATATTAATACGAAAGACCTTTAATATGCCGCTTCGATTTCTTCTATCGATCTAGAACTGTTTTTTACCCGTTTTGCAACTGCCGATTACCAAAAGGGAAGAATCAGATTCAGCATCATGCGCGCCACCCGTGAAACAGCTTTGGAACCCTTTGGCAAGCCTAAGATGATTAAATCAATCGGCAAACATAAATTTGTTGAAGGCCCGGCCATCAGTGCTGATGGCAATCAATTATACTACCACCAGCATGACGGCTGGAAGTTTCGGCTTTACCAGGTCATCCGTTAACTTATGTAGCAATTGTTGCGAGGATTTCATTCGAATTAAAGCGTTATGGGAACTAAATGGTATTTGGGATGAGTTGAAGTAGTATAAACTTTGGGGCGGATTTCACCACCCCAATAATATGGTATCGGTTTTACTAAAAACTGGGAACAAACTACGGAAAGATTTCAAAGCACTGCAGCTGTGATCTTTGATGCGGAGTCCGGAGGTCAGTATCTTCGCTTCGGCCGTCAATCAGATCGACCGCTTTGCCCACAATTCGGAGAGATATTGCTGGGATCCAGTCGCACCGGAAATAAAAACCGGCAGCATATGCGCTGCCGGTTGTAGATGCTGGTAATACTAATGGAGGTTCTCGGTTGCTGTTACGATTAATTGCCTTCGGTCTGATCCCAGGCATCGGCAAAAAACCTGAGACCTTTGTCAGTAAACGGATGTTCAAAGCTCTCCTTATAAACTGACAGACCTGCGGTGGCAATATGAGCGCCCATTGCCGCGTATGTCGCCAATTGGTTCCCATTTCGAATGGCCGCTGCAATGACCTCGGTTTCAAAACCGAAATTTGCAATGGTTTCCAAGATAGTTGCCATAAATTCAGAACAATCCACTCCGGCGGATTCCTGCCACCCCACAAAGGGTGAGACAAATTTGGCACCGATTCTACCAACTTGAAGTGCTTGTGATGCAGTGAACACGAGAGTAACGTTGGTTCTTACCTGTTGCTCTTCCAATTTTTTGGCTGCAATCAAGCCTTGCTCGTTACAGGGAACTTTGATCACAAAATTTTCGGCAATTTGCGAAAGCTCTTTGGCGTGGGCAATCATATCCCCGGCTTGCGTTAAATGGGGATTGATTTCAACCGAAATGGGAAAATCTTTGCCTTTAAATTCTTCTGCCAGCTCATTGATAACCGTAAGAAACGGTTTGCCTGACTCTTTGATATGCCTTGGATTGGTTGTTACGCCGTCTATTTTATAGTTTTCGTACGCATATCGAATTTCATCAATTTTGCCGGAATCTAAAAAGTATTTCATTTTTATGCCCTCTCTGTTTTGTTTTTGTCGCTCATTTGTCGTTTATATCTTTCATAGTTGACACCCAACGTTTGAGCAAATAGGGTGCCAAAAAGGATGCATATAGTTATTAACTGAAATTACGGCTGGTTAATTCACTATTAATATTGATGGTGCTGCGGTGAGCAGATAAACTGCCGAATATTGGGCACTGTTTTTATCAATTAGCAACGGCATTCAATAAACTTTGTCGCAACAGTGCGGATACTACGCCAAAGGGAAAATAAGGGATTCCGTCAATTGTGAGATTTATTATGAACGACAAGCCGCCGACAATTACGCTAGTGATTTATTCCACCCATACATAAATACTTTATTTCTAAAAATTCTTCGATCCCGTATTTGGATCCTTCCCGACCAATTCCAGATTGCTTTAAACCACCGAATGGAGCGACTTCAGTTGAAATTAATCCTGCATTTATGCCGATAATTCCGTACTCCAGTGCTTCAGATACCCGCCAGATTCTTCCCACATCTCGGCTATAAAAATAGGCTGCCAATCCGTACTCGGTTGAATTGGCCATCTGTATTGCTTCTGCCTCGGTTTTAAATTTAAAAATGGGCGCCACAGGCCCAAAGGTTTCCTCGGTTGCAATGCGCATGTTACCAGTGATATCACCGATGACGGTGGGTTCAAAAAAGGTGCCTCCCAGAGGATGTCGTTTTCCGCCGGTTAATATGTTGGCACCTTTATTGACGGCATCCTTTATATGCGCCTCCACCTTTTCTAAAGCGTTTCTATTGATCAGCGGACCTTGTTGCGTGTCCCGCTCCATACCATTTCCAACCTTTAGATTTTCAACTGTTTCTACCAATTTTTTTGCAAATTCCTCATAAACTGTTTCTTGGACAAAAAAACGGTTGGTACAAACACAGGTCTGGCCCGAGTTACGGTATTTTGAAGTCACAGCGCCAGTCACGGCTTCATCAATATCCGCATCTGAAAAAACGATAAACGGCGCGTTGCCGCCAAGTTCCAGGGATAATTTTTTTATGGTTCCTGCACACTGTTTCATCAGCAATCTGCCCACTGCCGTAGATCCGGTAAATGTAAGCTTTCGAACAATGGGATCTGAGGTTAATTTAGCGCCGATTTCCTCCGGTACGCCCGTGATTACATTGAAAACACCATCCGGGATACCCGCTCGATTGGATAATTCCGCCAACGCGAAGGCCGTAAAAGGAGTTAATTCTGAAGGTTTTAGAACCATGGTGCAGCCTGCCGCAAGCGCAGGAGCTGCCTTTCTAGTGATCATGGCTGCCGGAAAGTTCCAGGGTGTGATCGCAGCACAAACACCTATGGGTTCCTTTATCACTACGATCCGGTTATTCGAATCAACGGGTGGAATGGTATCGCCGTATATCCGTTTGCCTTCTTCGGCAAACCACTCAATAAATGAGGCCGCGTAAGCCACCTCAGCCCGTGATTCGGACAGCGCTTTGCCCTGCTCCATGGTTATCAATGTGGCGAGGTCCTCTTGCGCCGCCATAATGAGATCAAACCAGCGATTGAGCAGAGCGGATCGTTCCTTGGCTGTTTTTTTTCGCCAGGATTTCCATGCGGTTTCAGCAGCTTCGATAGCCACATGAGTTTCATTGTAACTCAGTTCAGGAGTGCTGCCCAGTATGCTTCCATCGGCAGGATTCGTAACAGGAATCGATTTTCCTGACGCTGATTCCAGCCACCTTCCATCGATGTAGCAGCGTTGCTTAAATAAGTGTTGGTCCTTTAATGCTAACATGTCATCATCTTGTGTTTGGCATTGTCCGGTTTATCAATTTGTTTAAAAGTGCGATGCTTTCCTTTCACTATTCGTTGCTTAATATGTTAATGATTTGGAAAGATGTTGTGAAGTGTATAGACACATTCTTGCTTTCTTAAAGGCCATTATCCAGAAAACTCCAAAAACGGTAAGCATGTATCACTGGAAGATACCTGTATAACCGCTTTCTAGCAAATAAAGCAGACAGTTCGAAAACGCATGTTTATCTGCATAGAATGTCGGGTCGACGCCAGGCTTTGCCTCCAAATTCCACGGAAACCATCGGCCAGTTCGCAGATTCGGTAATAATCATGGGGTCCCCTCCGGAGATGATGATTGTATCTTCCGATTTGGTTCCGGCAATGGATGGATTCCAAGCAATGGCCTGATTGGCAAATAGTTGATTGGTACTGCCGGGCAGCGCTCGATACTCGCGCGGAGCATAACCGGTCGGTCCGCCCTGGTGGTGGTGCTTCCATTCGTCGGGGTATCCCACATCGGCATAGGCTTTGCGAGCAGTGTTGAAAATAGTCCCGCAAGATTCACCCGGCTTGCTGGCAGAGATAAAAGCGGCATCCACTTTTACAACCGCATTGTGTTTTTTGCGAAGCTCTGCTTCTAAATTTCCGAAATACACCAAGCGGGTTACCGAGGCTATTAGTCCGTATTTACGGGCACACAGCACTACCATCGCAAATTTGGCCATCCTTTTACCGGTGGGTATGGGATGTCTATAGTTGTACACGCGCTCATCCACCGCAACCAACCGCACAATGGGCATGATCCCCTGGCAGATAAGCATCGATGCGAGATGGGCGGCGATATCATGCTCACTGTCACCGATACGTATGTTGCGACAGACTTCCGCTACCGCCTCACCGCTTTTTTGTCCAAGCCATTGATACCGTGTTATCTCTTCGTCGGTCAAAGCATAGCGAAGTTTTGCTATATCGCCGGCAACATTCGTCGTGCCTGCGAATCCATCGTCCGAACCGATGGTCATGGTGCGACGGAAGTCTTTGAGGATGTTTACTTTCCGGGCGTCATCAAACCACTCAAAGTCGATCAATTCATATCCCATCCCCTTTAATTCCTCGTCCATAATGCGATGCTTTTCGATGGTGTTGGTGATGACATACTTTTTCTTTGTGGTAATCAGTAGGGATGCAACGCCCATTTCAGATGCAATGCCCACATAGTTTTGCATGCCCCCGGTTGCCCACGCAAAGTTAGCCTGAGATGAAAGCAATACCGCGTCCAGGCCTTGTTCACCTAAAAAACTACGGATTCGAGATTCCTTTTGTTGAATTTCATCCATTTTTAGATCCTCCAACTGTTGCCCTGGTCTGAGCTCTCGGTGAGCAATCTGCGTGCCAGGCCGATTAAGATCTTAAAGGTCTGAAATATTGAGAACTTTACGAAACTTAGTCGGTTCATATTTTGAATTGAGCCCATTATTGGGCACGAGGCCGGATTTTAGGCATTTGAAACGTATCGGAGGCATTCAATTATTTACAAAAGTAACGTAATTACAGTTTGTTATTGATGAAAAGACAGTGGTATGCTCTTTGCACAAGCATTTTAATACCCTCTCTGAAACAGTCATCCGCGACCTGACACTCTTTTCATTGTCTCTGTTGATGGGGGACAATTTAAACTTGGAGGAGATCGCCATGAGCAATAAAAGGATACAGGCCCTATCGTTTCTAATAGTCCTGATTTGCTTCTATGCTTCTTCCGTCAGCGCTGATCGGATCAAGCTTAAGCTGGCTATTTTACCGGATGGTAAGCATCGCTACTATCACGAATTGCTGGACATCGCCTTGAAAAATGCTGGACACAATCCATCCATTGAGCGATTCGGCGGATTAACCCAGGAGCAAATTGATCAAAACCTTACCACCGATCGTCTAACCCTTCACTGGTTCCTCCAAACCAAAGCACGCGATGAACGCTTCGTTCCCGTGAAGGTCGGCATTACCAATGGCTTGATCGGACAGCGAATTTTATTTATCCCTAAAGGGCAGCAAAGCATCTATGATCAAATAACCGGTTTGGAAGATTTGCGAAGGATGGGAAAAAGTGCGGCCTTGGGAAGAATCTGGTTTGATGTGGCTGTTTGGAGGCATAACCGTCTAAAGGTTTCCACCCAGGATGGCGACTGGCGCGCCATCTATCAAAAAGTCGCCACGGAAGCGCCCGGTTTTGATTATTTCCCCCGGGGATGCAATGAAGTGATCGATGAAGCGCTGCAGCACCCCGAGCTTGACATTGAACGCCACCTACTGCTGATCTACGATAGAGATTTTTTATTTTATTTGAGCAAGGCCAACGCCCAATATCAAACCATTCTGGAATCGGCTCTAAATAGCTTTAAAAATTCCGGAGCAATGAATCATTTGATCAGAAAACACTGGGCGGGCGCCCTCAATATTCTTGGCTATGATGAACGCAAACGGATATATCTCGAAACCCCTGAATAGTAAAAGTTGGCATCACCCGCGGATTGTGTGCATATTTCTCTGCCGCACATCATATCAATATCTGAAAATTCATCCGGAATCTTTCAATGGCTGATGAAAGCCCCCGGCCTACATCGAATACCCGTGTAAGGAGTTAACGTGATGACATCCCTGGATCTCAAACGATTGCACGCCGCTCAATCTCTAAAATTAAAAGCAAAGACCTCGTATGGATTCTCGTGGGATACTGACATCGGTGAGATGGAGGTCACCCGGTATGCCCACGGTGTTTTTCGACTTCAGCTTGGAAGGGCTTCGCTGAATGACTATGGCATTCTCACCTGCGGGCCGGATAGCGCCAAACCCGTATTGAAAGTTAATCATTCGGAATATGTGATTGCCGACAATGATATATCGCTGGCCTTTAAAGAGAAACCCTTTGGCTTTATCCTGAAAAACAAGGATAAAATCCTGCTTACCTCGGTCACTGACGGCCATTTCGTCCGAGCCCAGCGACTGCCGGCATTTGCCAGAGACAACAGCGGTTGGCTTGCCACCCTGGCATTAAAAAGCGGTGAAACGGTTTACGGGCTCGGCGAGAAATTCGGACCGCTCAATCGCCGCGGACAATTGGTTTATAGCTTCAATGAAGATGCCTTGGGAGTTAATGCCGAGATATCTTATAAAAATTGCCCATTTGCCTGGAGTCCTTCCGGTTGGGGCGTATTTATGCACACCCCTGCTCCGGTGGCCCACGGAGTGGGGTATCCCCAATGGTCCCATCGCAGTTATGCCATCAAAGTCGAAGACCCCTGCCTGGACATCTTCCTGATTGCCGCCGATACCCCCGCTGACATTCTGCAAAGATTTACCACGCTGACCGGACGGGCTCCGGAAACCCCGGAGTGGTCATTGGGGGTATGGATCAGTCGTGCCTACTATAAAACCGCAGAGGAATCATGGGACATCGCCCAAGAAATCCGTAAAAGAAGGATTCCTTGCGATGTGTTCACCCTGGATGGGCGGGCCTGGTTAGATGTCAAAACGCGGTTTGCCTTTGAGTGGGATCGTTCGCGTTATCCTGAACCAAAACAAGTGACCGATAAGATAAAATCGCTTGGGTTAAAAATTTGTGTGTGGGAATATCCGCTGGTTTCGATTCACAACCCTATCTTTAGAGATCTGGCAGAAAGAGGCTGGCTGCTGACCGATAAATTTGGCGAAACCTATGTGTACTACTGGGATATGTCGCCGTTCGGAAAGGTGCTGACGCCTCTTCCAGCCAGTGGAATTTTTGATTTTACCAATCCGGAGGCCTACGATTGGTGGGCAAAGTCCCATGAGGCCCTTTTTGATTCCGGCATCGATATCATCAAACCGGATTTTGGTGAGCAGGTTCCGGATGATGCTTATGCCAGCAATGGCGATAGCGGACGCCGTTTGCACAATGTTTATTCGCTGCTCTACAATAAATGTGTTTATGAGGCCAGCCGCAAACGCTTTGATAATCAGGCCCTGGTATGGTCACGCTCCGGTTGGACCGGCAGTCAGCAGTACCCGATCCAGTGGGGCGGTGATCCCCAGGCCGACTGGGAGGGGCTTGCCGGTAGTATTCGCGGCGGCCTGTCCTGGGGCATGAGCGGTTTTCCTTATTACAGCCATGATATTGGCGGATTCTATGGTGGTCCGCCGGATGCCGAACTCTATATCCGATGGGCGCAGGCGGGTGTGCTTGGTTCGCATTGCCGCATCCACGGTATTGGACCGCGGGAACCCTGGTATTTTGGTGAAGAAGCCGAAACCATTGTCAGAAAATGGCTCGAATTTAGATATCAGCTGATTCCCTATCTCAAGCAATGTGTGAAAATAGCATCGCAAACTGGGTTACCGCTGATGAGATCCATGGTGCTGGCTTTTCCGGATGATCGGCTGTCGTGGCAATTTGAAGACCAATATATGTTGGGCGACACCCTGTTAGTGGCGCCGGTCATACAGCCTGGCGGAGAAAAGCAATTCTATCTCCCGCAAGGATCCTGGTACGATTATTGGACAGGCGCGGAAATCACAGGCGGACAGATCCTGGATACGCAATCTCCTTTGGATCACATACCGTTATTTGCAAAGGAAGGCAAAATATTGCCATTGGGACCCGTGGTGCAACATACCGGTGAGCTTGCGTCCAGAGCGAAAATTGAAAAAGTAAAAGTATTTGGGAAACCGGATCGTTCAGCGCAATGGATTGAATTTGACAATGCGGGCTGCTCACTGAAAGACTTGCCGGAGACAATTGAAGTTGAAACATTTGGAAATGTGAATGTAAAAAGAGAAGGCAAACAGTTTCGTTTGATTTCCAGCTAGTGCTATATTCTTCTTAATAGTGTTTCGCCCATTAAGCAGACGTCCCTGATCCCACGTCAACGTATAATTCTTGGGTCTTATCGGCAATGGAAACCAATAAACGGCCTCCGGATCTGGACTGTAAATACAAAATTGACGCCGCGCCCTTTCCTCTCCATTCGTACTATCTTTTCTAAAATATTTCGATGGGCGACCGATGATTATCGCGGGTCTTTATGTGTTTTTTTGCTGGTCCACAGTAGCGTCTACGCCGCAA
>JASJAZ010000220.1 GCA_030066785.1 Desulfobacterales bacterium
TGCGGTGGTTGCGTTTGCGGGCCTCTTCCAGGAAGTTCAGATATTCTTTCAGCTTTTTTTTGTCGAAAAAGGCCGTGCCGTAAATTCGTTGCAACTGCGCTTTGTTTTGATCGCCGCGCCAGTAGGCTCCAGACACTTTCATCAATTTAAATGCTTTGATAAAACCGGTATGTGGCAGATGTGGTCCGCGGCATAGATCGGTAAAATCACCGTGTTGGTAAAAGGTAATGGTGCCGTCTTCTAACTCGGAAATCATTTCCAGTTTATACGGTTCGTCTTTATAAAATTCTTCGGCTTCTTGCTTGGATACTTCCACACGTTTAAAGGGCAATTTGGCCTTGATTGCCTTTTTCATTTCTGCTTCGATTTTGGCAAAATCTTCATCTGAAAGCGGCTCCATATCGATATCGTAGTAAAAGCCGTCTGCGACCGCCGGTCCGATGGTTAGGTGCGCTTCGGGGTACAGATGCAAAATCGCTTGCGCCATAACATGCGCAGCACTATGGCGCAAAAGATCTACGGCCTCATCGTCTTTGGTGGTAATCAAGCGGATGGCGGCATCTTGCGTAATGCGGGTGTTAAGATCAACTAGATCGCCGCCAAGCTCCATGGCAACGGCATTGCGACCCAAACCTTCGGAAATACTATTGGCGATATCCAGTCCGCTTGGTTGTTCATCAAAGCGCTTTATGTTACCGTCAGGAAGTGTTATGTTTACCATCATTTATTCACCATTTTTTAACAATCAGTAGAAAAACCCGCCCTCCAAAAAGGGTTCTTTTTTGCGTTAATACATAGCTAATCAGTAGTATCAAACCAGATATTAATGCAATAATCGCGGAAGGCAAAAAAGAAACCTCAATGCCGCGATTTGAATCTAAATAAAATCGGGTACTGATAATTAGGAAAATCCCTTATCAGGGTCAAGCGAAAAATGAGCCACTCACACCGAATTAAGTATACGTTCATAAATACACAGTCAAAGCTTGTTCATATTGCCCGGCAACTGGAAAAGACCAAACGGGTGGCGGTGGATCTGGAAGCGGATTCCATGTTTCATTTTCAGGAAAAGGTGTGTCTGATCCAGTTGGCATCGGAGAAACAGATCTTTGTGATCGATCCTCTGCAGGTCAAAAACTTGTCGCCCTTAAAACCGGTGTTTGCCAGCCCGGATATACAAAAAATACTGCACGGTGCCGATTATGATATCCGTTCCTTGTATCGTGATTTTAAAATCCGTATTCGCAACCTTCTGGATACTGAAATTGCCTGTCGTTTTATAGGATTAAACGCTACGGGGCTTAATGCGGTTCTGCAGATGTTTTTCCAGGTGAAAATTGACAAACAATACCAGCGTAAAGATTGGTCCAAGCGGCCGCTGCCCCCAGACATGCTGGCATATGCGGCCGCAGATGTAAAATATCTTATTCCCATGGCCACAATTTTAGAAACCAAGTTGCAAGCAAAGCAGCGTTTAGAATGGGTCGGCGAAGAATGTCAAATATTGAGCCTTGTTAAGCCGGGCGCCAATAGCGATGGGCCGCTATTTCTAAAATGTAAAGGCGCTGGCAAGCTTGGCCCGCGCAGCCTGGCAGTGTTGGAAGCCCTGCTGGTGTTGCGCCAAGAAATTGCCCGCAAAAAAGACAAACCTTTATTCAAAATATTGAGCAATAAAGTGCTGCTGGGGATTGCTGATAAAAAACCATTTACGTTACGTCGTCTGCAAAATACAGATTTGCTGAGCACGCGGCAGTTAAATATGTACGGTGATGACCTTGTTAAGAGCGTTAGAGAAGCACTAAAGATACCCACCGAGCAGTTGCCGACTTATCCGCGGATGGCCTCCCGGCGTTATCCCGCAGGCGTTTCAGAGCGCATTAAAGCGCTGAAAGAATGGCGCGATAAGCAAGCCCGTGCCTTGCAATTAACGCCGTCATTACTTTTTCCACGCGCTTTGCTGGCCGATATTGCCCTGCACAAGCCGCTTTCCTTTAAAGAGTTGGCCCAAATCAAGGATTTACGCAATTGGCAAAAAAAGAGTTTCGGGCGTGATATTCTGGACCTTTTACATGCCATAAAATAATGGGGCACAACTCCTTTGTTTGCGCGTTGGCGCCTTTGCAAAAGCGCCGAGCAGGCGGAACTATTTTGATAAAATATATCTCTTGTTAGGGGCTAGAAATAATTTCCGGATAAAAGGTTGCGATAATGGAAGAAAAAGTCATCATCCAGGCGGAGAGCTTTAAATTAGAAGGCTTGTTGATGAAAGGCCATAATGCCAAAGGTGTGATTGTCACCCATCCCCATCCGCTATACGGCGGTGATATGTACAATTCGGTGGTTGCGTCAGCCATTCGCGTTGGGCAGCAAAGCGGGTATACCACGTTACGCTTTAATTTCCGCGGTGTCGGTGCTAGTCAAGGTCAACATGCCAACGGATTTGGTGAACAAGATGATGTTAAAGCCGCTTTAAACTACTTGGCGGGTTTGGGGTTACAGAGCGTCGATGTCGTCGGATACTCATTTGGGGCCTGGGTCAATGCGCACCTTGCCTGCCAGATGGCAGATATTGGCAGCATGGTGATGATCTCTCCGCCGGTAGCTTTCATGCCGTTTTCGAAAACACTGGCGCTGCCCTGTTTGTCGTGCGTGATTGCCGGTGGTAGAGATGAAATCGGGCCAGCCGATATGATCGCATCTTGTATGTCGCAGTGGAACGCCGATGCGCAATTGCATGTCATAAAGGGGGCTGACCATTTTTACAGTGGTTGTCTCAATGAGATGGAAGCTGTTTTGTCCGCGCAACTATCCGATTCGGCAGCCGCTTAACCGGAATTTTGTTGAAGCCTTTTTTGGACCTTGGCGCTTTGCAATTCTCGTAATGCATCCCTCGCAATCCAGCGGGTCGAGGCGGACGGGTGGGCTAACATCTTTTGGGCGGTTTGAATTGCATGACGGTTTAATTCAGGGTTACGCTTTCCGATCTGGCGCAGGGCCCAGTTGACAGCCTTTTTAACAAAGTTGCGATCATCGTCAGCCTCGTGTTGGATTATGCTTAAAAAGGGTTTAAATTTCCGATTTTCTGCATCCTTATCGTGGACTGCCAGTGCGGCCATCAGCACAAATCCGGCCCGTTTAACAAACGGCTCCGGGCGATGGGACCATTCTTTGGCTTTGCTCCAGGCAAGTTTGGTGTTACGAAAAAGATTATTGCAACACTGATCACAAAGATCCCATGAGTTAAATCCCATCACCCAGCGCTCTAAGAGCTTTTTATTGAATTTCCGAGGATCGGCGATCAGGCCTGCCAAAATGCGGGCTTCGTGGATGTTTGATTCCCACAGTTTTTGTGCCAATTGCTGATTTGTCCCAATTTTGGCAGCCATGTGGCGCACTTGCGGGATGGAAATTCCATAAGCATTTTGGGTTTGGATGCCAAAGCGGGCCATAGCATTGACCGCTTGGGGGTTGGACATCGACTTCAGCTGCTCCAAAATGTCATCATATTTCATATGCTTTGCGCTCTATGTGGAAGAGAAATTCGTTGAGGTTTTACCCAGATTCAGATAATCAACCAACCCAATTTAGCACTGCTACCAATTATTCTGCTAACGGCACCTGAAGGCGGTTTCCCATGACTGATTTAGTCCGGCTGCAACGGTATTTGCAAGGCTTAATAACTATAGGGTTTAAAAACACCCTGCTTTCTTTAGGATTATTAGGCTGTGGTTTTTTATTTGGATGTACTTCCTTGTTTTCCTCGGCCACCGCTAACATGGCGGACAACCTTGCCCAGGCGGTTTTGGACAATGATGATCTGGCGACCGTCGAAATGGGGGCTCCGGCCCACATGCTGATGATCGATGGATTGATTCATGGCGATCCTTCAAACGAGAGTTTATTGCGCGCAGGCGCTGCATTGTATACCGCCTATACCATGGCTTTTGTTGAGGAAAAGGCCCGTGCGCAAAAACTAATCGCCAAAGCACGGGCTTACGGTCAACGTGCGGTTTGTGTCCGCAGAGCGACCGCCTGTGAATTGCAGCGCATGCTATTTCAGGACTTTCAGATCGCGATTGCCGCCATGACCATTGAGGACGTTCCGGCTTTATTTGCCCTGGGATCTGCCTGGTCAGGGTGGATTCAGGTAAATCAGGATGACCTGCAGGCGGTGGCTGAATTGTCCCGGGTGGAAGCTATCATGCAACGCCTTGTTGAACTGAATGAGGATTACCGGAATGGTGAAGCGTATATCTATTTAGGTGTCTTTGCCACATTGGTACCGCCTTCGCTCGGCGGCAAGCCGGATGTAGGACGGCAATATTTTGAACGGGCCATCCAATTATCTGAGGGCAAAAATTTAATGGCCCAGGTTTTTTACGCCCGGCATTATGCCCGCATGATGTTTGACCGCAAACTCCATGATCGCTTACTAAAGGAAGTAATTGCCTCAGATCCCAAATTCCCAGGTTACACCTTAACCAATATGTTGGCCCAGAAACAAGCGGCCGAACTGCTCGAAAGCGCTGACGAATTTTTCTAGACGCAGTTTAGCAATCGGCTTAAATTGACCGAGTCATCGGCGAGATTGCCTTCCATTTTTTCCGCCTTGCGTCTGCATGTGATCGATGTCATTGAAGATATTTGGTGTCGCCATAGCGTGTCAACATACCTCACGCCCATCGCCATCCAAGGTTTGATACCCAACAATAAAGTTTGTAAATATTGTTAAAAACTGTTTATAATCAGGTTGTTGTATGAACGATGGCAGATGGCCGCATTGCAGACGATAGCGGATATGATCCTCGTTAGGGCGGTAAATTGATATTATTCATTTTGTTGCCGAAGAGCTGATTGGATATGAAAAATATATTTAATGGATTGGTCGTTGTTTGCCTAGTGTCTCTCTGGATATCGCCTGTTCAGGCGGTAATCATAAAGATTGCCACCTTGTCGCCCGATGGCACGTATTGGATGCAGAAAATGCGAGAAGGCGCGCGGGAGGTGGCTGAATTGACGGATAGGCGCGTCCGCTTCAAATTTTACCCGGGCGGCGTCATGGGCGATGATAAGGCGGTCATACGCAAAATTCGCATTGGTCAACTGCAAGGTGGAGCGGTGGTGGCTGGCAGCCTTTCCCAAATTTTTCCCGACATTCAGATCTACAGCATCCCCATGATATTCAGGTCTTTAGAGGAGGTCGATCATGTGCGGGCTTCCATTGACCCGCTTCTACATGACGGATTGAATCGTCAAAGGTTTGTCGTTCTCGGTATCGCCGGTGGTGGGTTTGCTTATATCATGTCGACCAAGCCGGTGCGTACCCTCAATGATTTGCACAAACAGAAGGTGTGGGTACCAGACAATGATCCGATGGCGATTACAGTTGTCAAAAATTTCGGTGTTACTCCCATTCCATTGTCGCTGGCAGATGTACGGACTGGGTTGCAGACAGGCCTGATTGATACCATTGCAGCGCCGCTGATTGGCGCCATTCAAATGCAATGGCATACTCAATTACAGTATTTAACCGATTTTCCATTGATGTATATTTATGCCCTCCTGGCAGTCGATCAAAAGATTTTCAAACGGATTGCTTCTGAGGATCAAAAAATTGTTTATCAAGTAATGGGGCGGGTGTTTAAAGATATTGAGGCCAAGAATCGCCAGGACAACCTTGATGGTTTGACGGTATTACGCAACCAAGGCATCCAATTTCTCACGCCCAGTTCTGCGGCGCTCTCCGGTTGGCAATCTGCCTCCCAAAAAACGTCGCAGCTCTTAATTCGTGACGGCAAATTGAGCCACTCCATGGTGGATCTTTTGAAGCAACACCTGGCTGAATATCGCACCCCATGAAAACAGATTTTTCCAACATTCCCTTCCACAGGTTTCAAAGTTTTCTTCAACGGCTGGAAGACACTTTTCTCATCGGATGTTTCAGTTTGCTGATTATACTGGCCGTGGCTCAGATTGTATTGCGAAATGTGTTTGGCACCGGGATATTGTGGGCCGACGCATTGGTTCGCAATCTGCTGTTATGGATTACCTTTTTGGGTGCGATGATCGCCAGTCGCAGCAACAACCACATTAATATCGATCTATTCACTCGATTTATGCCAGTGCGGGTGCTGCCTTACATAAGCCTACTAACGGCCACCTTTACCATGATGATTTGTAGCACTGCCGCATTTTTTAGTTTTCAGTTCGTCAAGGCTGAATACGAATTTGCAACAACCGCTTTTAGCGGTATTCCGGTTTGGATAATTGCCAGCATCATTCCACTGGGTTTTGGCGTGATGGCATTGCGCTATGGGTGTCAGGCTATAACAGCTTTATGGAACATGCGAACATCAACATCATGACCACCGCTTTTCTGATAGTATTACTGGTTCTGGTAGCTTTTCTGGGAGCCCCCCTTTTTGCAGTGATAATGGCGGCGGCTTTGCTGGGGTTTCATCATCTGGAAATTGACTTGTCGGTGGTGGCCATCGAGTTGTTTCGCCTGACAGATATGCCGCTGCTTTTAGCGCTGCCGCTGTTTACCTTTGCCGGCTATATCTTGAGCGAGAGTCGTACCTCGCACCGCCTGGTGCGATTGACACGCGCCGTGCTTGGTTGGATGCCTGGAGGCCTTGCCATCGTTGCATTTGTGGCGTGTGCCCTGTTTACGGCGTTTACAGGGGCTTCCGGCGTCACCATTGTAGCGCTGGGGGCATTGTTATATCCGGCCCTGATCCAAGCCGGGTATCGTCAGAAATTCAGCCTCGGATTGGTGACCACTTCAGGCAGCTTGGGGCTTCTTTTTCCCCCTTCCTTACCCTTAATTCTGTACGGTATCATTGCCCAGCAAATGAGTGTATCCAAAACAGTGGACATCGATGATCTTTTTATTGCCGGCTTGCTGCCCGGCGTGCTGATGGTCGTATTGCTATCGTGCTGGAGCCTATGGATCGGTCGACACCAATCGATACCATTGACGCGCTTTTCCGCTAGTGAAACTTTGGGTGCACTTCGCGATGCGATCTGGGAAATACCGCTTCCAATCGTGGTTTTGGGCGGTATATATAGTGGATTTTTTGCAGTTTCAGAAGCCGCCGCAGTGACGGCGATCTATGTATTGATTGTGGAAGTATTCATTTACAAAGAGATAAGACTAAGACAGATCCCGGTGATCGTGCGGGATTCACTGGTTGTCGCTGGTGGTTTGCTGCTGATTTTAGGCGTCTCATTGGCGTCTACTAATCTGATCATTGACGCGGAAATACCGATGCGCCTATTTAGCTTAGCGCAAAAATTTGTCAGCAACCCGGTTATTTTCCTAATCGTGCTGAACATTTTTTTACTGATTTTAGGCGCCAT
>JASJAZ010000221.1 GCA_030066785.1 Desulfobacterales bacterium
GATCCGCCTCGTCGACGACCCCTTTGCCCATCTGGGTGGTGACAAACGGAATACAGGTTTGATCTACAAACCGCCGTAGCATTTTGCATGTCCGCTTGCGATTGGCGCCGGCACCGATCAGAAGTAGTGGGTGTTTGGCCTGTGAGATCAGTTCCACTGCTCGCTGAATGGCTTTGTCTTCAGCCACCGGCCGGCGAACATAGCTCGGCTCAATAATGGGCACGCTAGTATCCTCACGGGCGATGTCTTCCGGCAACTCAAGATGCGCCGCACCCGGCCGTTCCTCCTGTGCTCTGCGAAACGCTTCACGAACGCTGGAAGGGACCATATCACCACTGCCAATCTGTTTGGTGAATTTGGTCAGCGGTTGCATCATGTCAATGACATCGACGATCTGAAACTGCCCCTGTTTACTGGTCTTAATCGGTTTTTGACCCGTAATCATGACCATTGGCATGGCCCCGAGGTTGGCATAGGCCGCCGCTGTTACCAGGTTGGTTGCGCCCGGCCCTAAAGTTGACAGACACACGCCGGCTTTACCCGTCAAGCGGCCGTAGGTCGCCGCCATGAAGCCGGCAGCCTGCTCGTGACGCGTGAGTACCAGTTTAATTGAGCTTTGTGTCAGTGAATCGAGAAGGTCCAGATTTTCTTCACCTGGAATGCCGAAGATATAATCAACACCTTCATTTTCTAACGCTTTGACAAATATATCGGACGTTTTCATAATTCGTTACTCCAAGCGTTGTCACACCACGAGAATCTGAAAAAAGTCAATGAAAATGGTTGGCTTGAAAGAATCAAAAAAAGATTTAAACATTTTCTCTAAATTTTATACTATTCAGAGTATGACCCGCATTTCGACCTGTCAATTAATGATAGGTATGCCAACCTTTCTGTTTGCATATTCTATATGAGAGCTCGTCAATGCCTGCTGTTCCATTTATCTTCAGAATCTGGCAGATATTATTTAATCCACGTGCGAGCCTAAATACCTTAAAAAATTTTTAAGCACCAGTACATGGTTCAGTCTCAAATTTTTAACATTTACGATCTATTATATACCGGTAAAATCATATGGTCGCATAGATGCAGACAATCTTACAAAGTTGGAATAAAAAATGGGCGGATTCAGGCGAAGTTCTCCACATGTCAGACTGGTCGCCATTGTCTATTAGAGTGGTAACGGTTTACAGAACATAAAACTATTTAGGTTCATGCATGATTCCGCAATTTGAGTTCCACCGGATGTGGATTTAAGTAGGTTTGTTGCAGCAAATAGGGTTGTTGATATTTGCGCACGAAATGATTGACCAAGGTTAAAGGTACAATCAGCGGCACATATCCCATACTGTAGCGTTCAAAAATTTCCAGCATTTCCTGTTTTTCATCGGCCGATAATTGTTTCTTAAAGTAGCCCATCAGATGAAGCAAAACGTTGCGGTGTTTTTTGACGGTAGCCTTCAATGCCATTGATTCGGTAAACAAGTTTTCATAATTATCGTATAGGTCTTTGACCGGCATTGATTTGCCGGCGGCAACCAGCTTGCCCATTTGGCGGTAATGGTTCTGACTGTGGGAAAGCAGCAGCAGTTTTTCACGGGTGTGAAATGCCACCAGATTGCCAACACTTTTTCGATTTTTGAGCGCCTCGCGCCAACGTTTCATGGCAAAAATCTGCTCAATGAAATTTTCTCTAAGAATGTTATCGTTGAGGCGGCCGTCCTCTTCCACTGGAACGCGCGGAAATGCTTCGGTAAATGCCCGTGCAAACAGTCCCACCCCCTTTCTAACCGGCATGCCTTTGTTGGTGTAAACTTTGACGCGCATCAAACCGCTGTTGGGCGAATCTTTCTTGAAAACAAATCCGCACAGGTCTTCTTTGGCAAGTTCGGCCACCCGACGACGCGCCCATTTTTGCATGTGCTCAGTGTGATCCACCTTTGTTTTGGTCGTTATCAGCCGCGGTTTTTCAGGATCACCGACTAGCCGAAAGGTTTCCCTGGGAACCGGAAAGCCAGCTTCCACCTCGGGACACACCGGCACGAAATCTACGAATTGCGACAGCGTATCTGTAATGAATCGACTTCTCGCATGCCCACCATTCCAACGCACATCTTTGCCCAACAGGCACATACTTACCCCTATTTTGATACGTTCATCCATGGAAACTCCTTATATATTTCAAACCACGTTATAACGATTTCGTTCGACAATACATGTAAACAGAGACTGTGAAAAGATAAGACAATTATGATTACAAAATCAAGCCCAATCAACCTGCGGTACAATTTGCGCCAAAAAAATTGATTCGCTTTAAAATGTGATTATATTCTCAATCTATTTCAAGCTTTATTTGTTTAGACTGTGGCTTTACTTTTACTAATTACCTGAATTTAATCATGATTTAACAGCTATGGTATCCAAAAGATGAAAAAAAAAGATCTCAAATATTTTAAAGAGCACTTACAGAAATGGCTGACGGAACTATCACAGGGCGATGACTGCAATTTCGAAAATCTGGTGGCGACCGAAGAGCAGCTTCCGGATCTGGTGGACCGCGCCTCTCAAACGGTCGAACGCAACTATGCCGAACATTTTTGCAATCGAAAAAACCTCTTGGGCCGAAAGATCGAAAAGGCGCTGCAAGATATCGAGGATGGCACGTATGGCATTTGTGAACAGTGCGGCGACGACATTGCCATTGAACGACTCAAGGCCAGACCGGTTACCAGATATTGCATCGATTGCAAAACCAGTATGGAACGAGTCGAGCGTGCTGTTGGTCGTTAATTCGCCACGATCAACATAGTAAAATGTAACCTTTCCTGCGTTGACAGATATAAATTGTTCTGCCATAGAATCGATTAAAATTGGTATGGCACATTAAAAGTGCGCAACCGCTACAAATAAGGGAGAAAAGATATGAACATAGTCGATGCCCTCGTTGATCACCATCAGGTATTAAGGCAACTCTATCAGCAATCTGAAAACAATCCAGAGGTTTTCGAAGAATTTACACGTCATTTGGTGGTGCATCACACCATGGAAGAAAAGTATTTCTATGATATTTTAGAAAAGGTTGCCAGCGCCGAACACGATGCACTGGAAGCCGTCAATGAGCATCACATCATCGAGCTAATTATCAAAGATGCCGAAGGTTTTCCACGCGATCACAATCATTTCCCTATCAAAATCGAAGGCTTGGGGGAGTATACCACTCACCATTTAGATGAAGAAGAAGAGGAAATATTTCCCATGGCCCAACAGGTTTTTTCAGCTGAAACCTTAAACACGTTGGGCAAGCTCTTTTTGGAAGCTAAGGAAAAAATGCTCGATATCAAACTGCCGGAGGTACCCGCTAATATTGCCGGCGGTGCCGCCACCACTGGAACAGTAGCCCATGGACTGGGCATCGGCAGTCTAAAATCCTAATCTCGCTTTTGTATTTACAAAATTGATACCTTATTTCAACAAGATTTAGTCCATTCCCATATCCGCTAAACCTATTTTAGAAAGGAAGAAATCATGGACATTCTCAAACGAGAGCTCGCGCCGATTCCGGCCGAAGCTTGGCTAGAAATTGACGAACAGGCAACTCGCAGCCTGAAAGCCATCCTCTCAGCCCGCAAGGTAGTGGATGTAACCGGTCCGATGGGAACCGATTTCCCCGGCGTCCCCGAAGGCCGCCTGGATTTTCCAGCCGGGCAATCCAAAAAAGGGCTTACTTTTGGTATTCACAAGGTCCATCACTTGGTCGAAACCCGCATTCCTTTTGAACTAGACATCAACGAAATGGACAATGTGGTTCGCGGGGCCAAAGATGTTGATCTTGCCAATCTTGAAAAGGCAGCCCAGGATATTGCTTTGTTTGAGGAAAGCGTTGTCTACCACGGGCTGGCTGAAGCAAACATAAGTGGTTTGCAACTCTGCACGGACGATGAGTGCCTATCCATCGGCGCCAAACCCGAAGCGCAGTTAGAAGCGATTGCTGAAGGCATTACCCAATTTGCCAGTCGCTCTGTTGAAGGTCCATATGCGTTTGTGGTCGGTCCCAAACTGTGGAGCATGATGTCGGCGCATTTACAAGGCTATCCCGTCAAAATGCAGGCCGAAAATATTCTCGGCGGTCAAGTTATTCTAAGCCCTTTTTTGACCGGCAAGTTTGAAGACGAAGCCTATATGGTATCCACACGCGGTGGCGATTTGGAACTGATCATCGGCCAGGATCTAGCGGTCGGCTACGAATCCCATACCGCTGATAACGTGAGGCTGTATTTCACGGAGTCATTTACCTTTCGGATTCTGGAACCGGCTGCGGTTATCCACTACAATGCTGTAAAGTAGTCAAACGCCTGGATACTTTCTTTCCGGCGATGCGCGAGGTGGGATTTAATCACCAGGAACAGAATCTATTCATCACAATGCCCAGAAAGCGTCTACAAAGGTTGTGCAAAGCTGAAACCTGATGCCATAACGGTTTATCGGTTATCACCTTTGAGTATATCGCTATGACCACCCGGTATTGGGTCATAACTGGCGTTACTGTTTTATTTCGGCTCTGATAGCAATTTTTCGATCCGTACCAACGCTATTTGACATACGATAGCGTATGGGGCTGCAAGAATCGGCATGTCAAACCAGAGATAACAGCCGCCTGCATCAGAAGCTTGGATTCGATGACCAGTGGCTTTAACCGAGGCAACTTCCCAGCCCCAATGAGAGCAATACTCGTATTCGGTCACAATAAATGGCAGCCAAATGCCAAATGAAGTTAAAACCTTTCCACTCGAACCTTTACAGATAAAACGATCGGCACACTGAACGTCTTTAACGGTTGGGCCCCATACAGGCCATCGGTTTGTATCGGTGATGATGTCCCAGACGGTCAGGGGAACAACATCATAGATTTTTCCGACCATCAGCCGGTTTGTGGCTAATTTAATCATCAGATTTAGGTTTGTTTTAAAACCCGGCGCAGGGAGACAAATAACAAACTAGCTATTTGACCATTGTAAGCATTTGTATCGCCATTATCTTCGTCAAAAGACAAGCAATTAATCGGTCGCCAAAGTCCTTAAAATGATCATATTGCATTAGACTTTTATAATAGCATGATGCTGTGTCAGATTTAAAGACCTGCACCACTTTAAGTGAATTTAAGTCAAAAAAGGTTATCAAATGGACATTTCTATCCGTATTGGTGGAGAGGCCGGCCAGGGCATTCAGTCTATCAGCTCAACGATTGCTAAATCATTTATACGCCACGATTATTACGCATTCATCAATCAAGACTTTGCATCGCGGATCCGCGGCGGCCATAATTATGATCAGGTTCGCATTTCCGATAGGCCGGTAAGAGCCGTTTCCGACAACATTCATATTCTGATTGCCCTGGATGAGGAGACGACTCGTCAGGACATTAAAGATTTGGCCGAAACCGGATTCTTGCTGTTCGACGCAGACGCGATCACCTTCGAATCCCAACACATCAATCACATCGCTGTTCCCTTCAGCCAGATTGCCTTAGATGTTGGTAAAAATAAAATCATGGTCAACTCGGTGGCCACCGGTGCCGTAATCGCTTTGCTGAACTTTGAGCTACAGCCGGTATTGGATTGCCTGCAAGAGCAGTTCCAACAAAAGGGTGCTGAAACGGTTGCTTCAAACCAACATAGCGCCAAAGCCGGATATGAATTTGTGCGTCAACATGTCAAAGGGAATCCGCCGTTCAGCATGCCAACCAACGTACCGGTTCATCAAAAGATGCTGCTCACCGGGAGCCAGGCCATGGCGCTGGGTGCGATGGCTTCAGGTTTAAAATTCTATTCCGGCTATCCCATGTCACCGGCCACCCCCATTATGGAATTTATTGCCTCCCAGGCAGACAAATATAATATAGTGCTTGAGCAAGCCGAAGACGAAATCGCGGCCATTAATATGATTATTGGTGCCAATTTCGCAGGTGCCCGGGCTATGACCGCAACTTCTGGTGGCGGCTTTTGTTTGATGGTTGAAGCCTTGAGCTTGGCAGGCATGACCGAAACACCTGCGGTGATCATCGTAGCTCAAAGGCCGGGACCATCCACCGGCCTTCCCACTCGGACCGAACAAGCAGATTTTAATTTCGCATTGCATGCCGGGCACGGAGAATTTCCCAGAGCAATTATGGCGCCTGGCCATCCCCAGCAAGCCATAGATCTAATGTCCCAAGCATTCAACCTGGCAGATAAATATCAAATTCCTACTATTGTACTTGGCGATCAGCATTTCAATGACAGCTTTTTTACCGTCGATGATCTGAATCTACAAAATATAAGGATTGATCGAGGCCATATTTTAACAGATGCAGATTTACCCTCACCTCATCAGTATAAACGCTATGCCAGCAATTCAACGGGAATTTCACCCCGGATTCTTCCGGGGCAAACCAAGGCGGTTCTTATTGCTGACAGCGATGAGCACACCGAGCAAGGTCACATCACTGAAAATGCAACTGTCCGCACTCGGATGATGCGCAAGCGTATGCAAAAATTGGATGGCTTGCGCAGTGAAATTAAGCCTCCGGAAATCTATCCGTCCGGCCCAGCTGAACTTGTTTTACTCGGCTGGGGATCGACCCATGGCGCCATCAAAGAGACAGTGGACAAGCTCATCCAAGAGGGCATCTCCGCCCAGATGCTGCATTATAGCGAGCTTTTTCCGTTTCATTCTCAACACATTACGATTGCGGAGCCTGAGAATACGAAAATTATCGCTGTAGAAAATAATTTCACCGGTCAATTCGCAGACTTTTTCAGCTCATCGTGCGGGCTGCCGGTCGATCAGAGAGTCCTCAAATATGACGGGCGGCCTTTCACATCCGCTGACATCATTGACCAAATCAAAGACCTGATTTAGGAGAATGCAGATGGTAACCTGGGAAGATTTTCACAGTAACGATCCGATCGCCTGGTGCCCGGGATGCGGCAATTTTTCAATTTTAAAGGCGTTAAAACAAGCCCTGGTGAATATTCAGCAAGCGCCGCATGAACTGGTTATTGTTTCCGGAATCGGGCAGGCACCCAAAACTCCGCACTATTTGCGATGCAACTGCTTTAACGGACTGCACGGCAGAACTTTACCGGTAGCCTCTGGAATCAAACTTGCCAATCACCAATTGACCGTTATTGCCCAGGGTGGCGATGGTGATGGCTATGGTGAAGGCGGCAATCATTTCTTGCACGCCATGCGTCGCAACATCAATATTACCTATTTGGTCCATAACAATCAGGTTTATGGGCTCACCAAAGGCCAGGCCTCGCCCACCAGCGATTTCGGGTTTGTTTCCAAAACAACACCGCGGGGAGCGCTCAGCCCTGCCAG
>JASJAZ010000222.1 GCA_030066785.1 Desulfobacterales bacterium
CCCCGCAAGGCCTTACTAGAGAATGCCTAATACCCAAGATTAATATCAGCTTCCGTTTGATAGATAGCTCTCCGGGCTGGGAACGGGATGCTGTTGCGAAACTTAATTTAACAGACCAAGAATTCGATTTGCTTTCTGATCTTCAAACAGAGGCTTTTGAAGATAATCCGATGCACCAAATGGGAGGTTATCCTTATCCCATGCAGGGTGATCAGATGGAACTGGAATGCCAGCTGGTAACCAATGGCCTGTACTGTGGTGATGCGTCTGGCTATCAAGATCCACGCGCAAAGGAACTTCAGAAAGGAGTAGCGGACTGGCAACTGCTGTTTCAGATGGATTCCGATGACGACTTGAATCTCATGTGGGGCGATGCCGGTTTGATCTATTTCTGGATACGCAAACAAGATGCGATGGCTAAGTCATTTGAAAAGACGTGGCTTGTTTTGCAATGCGGATAAGAAGATCTGTCAGTATCAATCATTTTGCAAACCAGTGAATTTCAGTCGGAGTTTAAATGACCATTAAAAACAGGCTTTTTAATTTGATGAAGTACCGCAAGATTCAATTTCCCAAGTCAATTCACGATCCATCTGAATTGGATTGGCCAGATGGTTGGCACGCGCTGCATTACGATGATATTCCAAAACTTACAAGGGAGCTTAACCGCGAAGTATGCAAAGAGCATATTTTGTATCATGTGCCTGCCTGTGCTTTAGGGCGGAAATCAAATACAGACGATTTTTTATTCCAAGTGGAGACCGGCGAGTACACCTTTGCTTCGGTTCATTTAACGTGGCGCAAAGAAAAAGATCCTGCTTGGCCCCACACCAAGTTGTATAATGGTTTTCAGGAGTGGCGCGATGATAAAGCTGCAGAACCCGGTGCCGCCGTATGAGCAGACGCACGCATTGGTCTGACCGCCATGCTTGATGCAGAATGAAAATAATTTCAATTGCTAGCAAATCTTGGATTAAGATCGAAAAACAATGCACCGATGGCCGGAAAATGTTTGACCATGATACTTGCTCAAAATGGGTGGCAAGCAAATGGTGACGTCTGCACCAAGACAATTTTTGAAAAGCGATATCATTGAATCATTTGTAACCGTTGGTGGCGTAAAATATGCAATGTCCTAAATGCGGTCGTAAAGTTGCTGGTAAGAGGGAAACCTGTATGTACTGCGGTGCTTTTCTGATCGATAAACCCTCAACTCTACAAAACATTCATGTGGTGAACGACCATAATGTTTATATATCCACTGATGAGCAGCAGGAAGTTAAACTTGAAAATTTGCCTGAAAAACTGCGTCATAAAGTTGAAGAAGCTGTCCGCAAAGGCGATCATGCGGGGACGGTTATCGAGGAACGATCGATTGTACGTCCTGCTTCAGGCGGTCAGCTTGGCGAACACGCGGCCATATCTTTGAAAAAGACCTTGAGACTGCTGTCGCAGATGCAGGACTCTTTGCACAAAGGTAAGATCGAAATCAGCATTTATGAACGGATGGCCACAGATATTGTGAAAGATTACATTTCCTCTTTGGACGATAGTATTAAGGTGAATTTTGTTGCTAATGGCATCACAGACTCTGAACTGCTGGTTTATCTGACAGATGAAATGCTCAATGACATAAGGGCATTTGTCATATCATCGGTAGCGGATAAATAAGATTTCAAAATCAAATTTTTTTAATGGTTACTTAGTTGACATATGGACAGCCTAAATGTTTGAGCTAGCGGTTGGCAAATATGCCATTCAGGTGCAGGACGGCGGTCTTCCCGCGATGTATGCAGATTATGTGCGCCATGCGCAGCTGAGTATAGAACATGATCTTAAAGCCAGAAAAGGACGGGTAGCCTTTTGCGCTGTCATCAGAGCTGAAAGCTGGCCCTTTCTGGTAATTGCACAGCGATATTCGCCGGCTGGTTGTGGCTTTAAACCAGGTGTTTTACTTGCTACCGAAACCGATCGGCTTTTTTTCGGGGCGGGTACACAATTGAGGGCTTTTGACCTTCAAGCGCCGTGTCAATTATGGGAGGATGTTGCGGATGTCGGCTTCTGGTCCTGGGCGCAGCACGATCGTACGGTTCTGATGTCAGCGGAATTAGAGCTCGCAGCTTGGAATATGGAGGGGCGGAAACTCTGGACCATTTTTGTAGAGCCGCCTTGGAGCTACACGGTTCGCAATGGATTTGTCGAGCTGGACGTTATGGGAAAGATATCTGAGTTTTCCCTGACTGAAGGGCCTTGAGAGAAGCAACTGTAGATATTTTTTTGGATCTGAAGTTGTATTTAATTTGGTAAGATGAAAACTTATCTGTATGAAATATAATCGCGACTTCTTAGAAGTCGCGGAGGATTTTGATATGCAAGACATTATTAAATGGCTTAAAAAGGTTGAGCATTTGGCAAATGAGGTTTATGAGCAGGCCGCATCGATCTACGCTGATGATTCTGAATTTAATCGATTTCTTAAACACCTTGCCGAAGACGAAGCCTGGCATTTCCATGTGATGGGCAGTGCTGAAGCATATTTTTTAAAGAATGAGTCAATACTTTCGGCAATAGCTGTTGATCAAGAGATAAAAGACAAAATTCTTAATTATTTTATCCATCTAAAAGCTCGGTTAGATCAGAATTCAATTCTTAAAAACGAGCTCATCGAAAAAATTGTCGAGGTCGAATTTTCAGAATGGAATGATATCTTTTATTATATCGTTGATGTCCTAAAAGAGAAAACAAAGGAGTTTAAATATCCTGCCGCCCGGATTCAGGCGCATATCAAAGGAATCGAATATTTTTTAGAAAAAACAGAAGTGCGGTCGGAGGTGCTGGATAAAATTGCCTCGCTGCCTCCGGTTTGGGTAGAAAACATCTTGATTGTAGATGATGAGCAGATGATTGCAGACTTGTTAAAAGCCCTTTTGAATCGTTCGGGCAATATTGATGTTGCCCATGATGGCCAAGAGGCAATGGCGCTCATTGAACGCAAATTTTATAAACTGATTCTTTCTGACATCGATATGCCCAAGATGGATGGGCTTTCGCTTTTCAATAAGGCCGTGGCCAAATACCCAAAGTTGAAAAATCGGTTTTTATTTATGACCGGTTCTGTTTCGCCTGAAAAGCAAGCGTTTTTTGATGAGCACAACCTTCAGTGCATCGAAAAACCGATGCATATTAATGCGTTAAGAGAAGAAGTTGCAAAAATAGTGCTTTCCAACTAACCGATGTATTTATGATCTGACGATTTACCAGTGGGTATTTGCATTATCGTATTTAAAGCAGCCTAATTCATTCACATGCACAGGCTTTTTTGATAAAGTTCTGTTGGCCGTCCCAGACATAGTATGGACCATGAATCCGCTTGCCAAACAGTTTTTGAACGCCTCCCCTAACCAAAAGCGTGCTATCCATTTCAAGCTATGCAAACATGCCCTCGATAAATGGCGTGATTATGCCAAAGCGCAGGGGCAGATTAGCTATAGGGAGTCGGTGTGCGGCACGAAGCAATTTGTTGATGTTGATCTGCCAGATGATGCATTTGCGGCGGCACGCCAAGGACGCGACACGGGCTCTGTGGCCCAGCGCTACCTTGAGCCCATTGCTGCCTTGCAGGACCATGATCTTAAACTTCCTGAGGCTGTCGCCTATGCCTATTATGCAGTCTATAACCTTTTTAGAAAATACACAGGCGTTGCAGAAGTCGATGATTGGCTGGTTGTCAATCAGGCCCTTTCCTCAGAAAGGACCGAGCTGATGTGGCAGAAAATGCTGCAAGAGGCCTTTGATGCAGCGCTATAATGACCTATCTATAAACTTGTTTTACGGCGCGCCCTTTATCACTGAGAGTGTTGAAAGATCGCGATATGGATAAGAAGTATTCAGACTCCTTGCTACCACTTGGCATTGGCGGCAGCTTTTTTGCAATGCTGGTTTTAATGCTTTTGGCGGGGACATTGGTGGGCGTTCTTTTAGGCGATTTGCAAGAATATACACAACTTGGCGGGGTTGTCCTGCTAGTGATATTTGTAGTTTTACTTATTGGTCCGATGCTTTACAACCGCAAAAGGTCTATATTTGAGCAAGAACGGTCTGTGATCGATGTATTTGACGGTTTTGGCACCCTTCAAGGTTTACGAGGGGCTTTTTTCAGGCTGATCATCTATAACGAAGGCTTTGAAATCAGAGCCTTTTATCATCGTTATTTTATACCATTTGAAAAAATAAAGCAGGTCTCGATTGAAAAAGGCTTGATTGGTCATCGGATTAATTTTGTAACTGAAATCATCGGAATACCGGACTATCTTGCTTCGTCCGACCAAAAATTCCAGGCAGTGGCGTTGCACATTCAAAAAGAAACCTTAGCGCAAAGAGCTGCATCTGCAGACTAAACAACCATAAGATTGTGTCGTAATGAACTTTTCTTGACACTAACTTAAGGAATCTAAAATGGAACTCGTTCAGCAATCCTGGGAAAAATAAGAAAATGGATGCAATCCAACCTTCCTGAAGCACTTGATAGCTTGCGGCCGCCTGCCTCTGGTACGCAGATAACAGACACGGAAGTTGCCATCAGGGTTTTGGCGCCTTTGCCATAGGCCACTTTGCAAAAATCCGGGCCATCAAATATAGTCATAGTCCCAACGTGTTTATAGATAATTTGAGTACGGAGGCACCAGAGTTTCTGGCACTGGAATATAAAATGGTTAAGCGGCCTAAATCACAGACCGTTAAAACGCCGTGGTGGAGATTCTGGTAGGCGTAGCATTATTGGCAGGCGCAAATTATCAGAGAATTTAATGCAAATTCTGGCAATAACCTTTAAATCCTGTGAATAAGCCAATTGCCATAAAGTGGTTTCCCCCTTCCTGGGTTCAACTCAAAATCGGTGATCGTATCATCTATATCGATCCCGCCTACCTGAAAACGAATTTTGTCCACTATCCCAAAAGAATCGAATACTCAAGCTGGCCTGATCCGATTGATGGATTGCCTGAAGAGCTGGAATCGGCCGATATTATTTTAATCACCCATCATCACAAAGATCATTGCAAACGGCTCACGGTTCGCAGGCTCATGAATTCAAAAACAAAAGTTTTTGCTACCAAGCACTGCAAAAAGGAACTGGGAAAGCATTTTACGATCGTAAGGTCCGGTATAGAAATCGACATGGACGACATCAACTTGAAAACCATAGCGGCCTACAACCAAAAGCAGGATCGTCGCACAAAATTAATGCACACCCAGGGCACCGGCGTCGGCTATGTCATATCAGGTAATAGCAAACGTATTTACCACGCCGGTGACACGGATCTCATACCGGAAATGAAGCAAATTAATCATGTTGATGTTGCTTTTCTACCGATTGGCGGTGGCGGGTTTACCATGGATATTCATGAAGCTGTCGAGGCAGCTAAACAAATCAAACCAAAGGTCATTGTTCCGATCCATCGTTTTAAAAGCGATACCAAAAGATACAAGCAATTAGTAGAAAATGAGACATCTGTTAGGGTGAAGATTCTGGATATCGGTGAAACTTTATATGCATGAGGGTACGAGCGTTTCAGGCCGTAAGGGCAATGCCACTCGACTTTGGCGTAAACGGTCGAATAAGTTTAAATTGTTGCTGATGGATGCCAAAAAAGAATTTTTTGACATTGTTAAAAAAGAATTTGCGCCTGCCCTCAGAGATGTTGGGTTCAAAGGTAGTGGGCAAAATTTTAGGCGCGTTCAGGATGAGGTGATCAATGTCGTCAATATACAGGGAAACAAGTATGGCGGCAGCTGTGCCGTCAATCTTGGTTTGCATTTGACGTTTTTGCCTTTAAATTGGACGGATCAGTTATCCGATATCAAGAGGATCAAGGCATATGATTGTGAATTTAGAATGCGATTAGCGCCCCGCTACAGGAATGATTATTGGTGGAAGTTTGGCAGTTGGCTGCATACGCCCACCAAAAAGGCGCGCCATCTCATCAATGTCTATTTTCAATATGGCGAACCACGTTTTAAACGGTTTAATACCGTTGAAAAAATAGTCTCGATGCTATCAATTGATGATATTAAGACAAAGTGCATCACTAATCCTTTTGGTACGGTCGCGGTGCAACGGGGTGCGCTAACGATGGCCAGAATTTATCAGCATCGTGGCAAAGTATCCCGAGCCAAAGAATTTGCCAAAGCGGGCTTAGATAATATCGGCCGTACCGAAACTTTGCGGCCAGCCCTGGAAGAAATCATCAATTCAGCCTAATTTTTCATACGGGATAGGCACAATTGTTGATGTTTTGTTGAGCGCGTCGGCTCTATAAATGAGGATGCATCTATTGAGTGCTATTTTGGATAAATTGAAAGGCGGCGATCGTCGATCGATTGGCAGATCAAACGAAGTTGTTGAAGAAGTACTGAAAGATCCGCAACTATTTGATCCATTGTTCAAAGGCCTGCTTAACAAAGATCCGATCATCCGGATGCGAGCCGCCGATGCGGTCGAAAAGATAACGCTTCAGCATCCCGAGTATCTTAAACCGCACAAGAGAGTTCTCTTGGAGAAAATCGCGGCCTCACGTCAACAAGAAGTGCGCTGGCATGTTGCCCAGATAATGACGCGACTGAATCTCAATCAAAGCGAGCGTAAGCGGGCAATGCATATCCTTATTGAGTATTTAAACGATAATAGTAAAATTGTGATTACGTTTGCCATGCAAGCGCTTGCGGACTTAGCGGATGCCGAGCCGCAGTTTGCCCCGCGAGTCATTAAACTTTTGCAAAGTCAAGTTGCTTCCGGAAGTGCTGCGGTAAAAAACCGGGGACAAAAGCTGCTGAAAAAGTTGATGTCAATATAAGCTTAACCATTATTGAACGATTAGAACGAATCCTGCTTCGCAAACGTTGGGGTGCGATCCATCATCATAGGCTTGCATGACAGGTTTTTTCATTTGCATTCAAAGGCGATGATGCGTAATTTTTTGGATCAAAGATAATGTAGCCGTTTTGGCGATTGATAAAAGTGAAAATTATTAAATACGCTTTAAGGACATTGGAATGGCATTAATCGGGTTTAAATGGATCAGTAAAAACGCGCGGAAAAAACAGGTCGAGGATGTGCGCGATCCGCATAAGCCAACGTATTTCGGGTATCGTGAGGTATCCCAAAATGAAAAGCGACAAAAGGTCAACCGACATTTCGATTCCGTGGCCCGGCGCTACGATTTTATGAATACGCTTCTTAGTTTCGGGATACATTATCCCTGGAAACGCAAGGCCGTGCGGATGATGAATTTGTCTGCTGGTCAAAAAGTCTTGGATGTCTGCGGTGGCACCGCTGATTTGTC
>JASJAZ010000223.1 GCA_030066785.1 Desulfobacterales bacterium
AAACCAGACGTGGCTTACAATGCAGTTTCCCGGGCAAAACTTTGCGGGTTTTGGGTTGATTTAACAGAGTAATTCGCTAATTTCAGAACCAGCATTATAGTTAAGGCTAAAGTTCCTAAAATGACTTGATTGGTATCGTCCCGCATCTTATCACAACTGACTATGAACCAATTTGGAAAACAATGCAATTTCAACTGATCGATTTTTGGGTAATACTTGCCTACCTAGTGTTTGTTCTTCTAATAGGGTTTTTTTGCCGAAAAATCGCAGCCAAAAACAAGGAAGAGTACTTTCTGGCAGGCCGCAATATTCCCTGGTGGTTGGCGGGTATTTCCATTGTCGCGACTTCTTTTGCCGCGGATACGCCGCTGGCCATATGCGGTATCATTGCCAATAGAGGTTTATCCGGAAATTGGCTCTGGTTGCCATGGATGGGTGTTCACGCGGCCATGATCGTTTTTTTTGCCGCGGCCTGGCGTAAAACGGGGGTGTTGACCGATGCGCAGTTTATATCCATCAGGTACTCCGGGAATCGAAAAGAAGCGCTTCGGCTTTTAAGGGCGGGCGTCAGTGGTATTCTTCTGAATTGCATCATACTTGCCTGGGTTTTCAGGGCAATGTTGAAAATATCAAATATTTTTTTTAATTGGGAAAAATGGCTTCCTGATTTGTTTGACATCTTTAAGTGGATTTTGCCGGCAAGTGGCGAATTGGGATCACCCAATGAGGCCATTTCCCTGATTTTCATCATTATAATTATCGCCATTTATTCATCCATGGGGGGCATTCGCGGGGTCATCATCACGGATTTTATCCAGTTTATCCTAACACTTGTGGGAGGCGTGTGGCTTGCCATGAGCGCATGGAACTATGTCGGTGGTCAAAGGGGTTTATCGCAGAGTCTGGATCGCATCTATGGTGAAGGTCACCATTTTCTCGATTTATTCCCGTCACAGGCCGGCTGGCTAAGCACCCTTGAGATCGGATCACTTCTATTTGCTATCTACATACTAGTTCAATCAATTTCAGCCATCGATTCAGATGGTGGCGGTTATATCATGCAGCGGTTGGCGGCTACGCGCAGTGCAAAAGATGCGAGAAAAGCATCCATTCTTTTTTTCATTTTTCAATACCTCATCCGAATTTGGCCGTGGTTCATCGTCGGCGTTGCGGCTATTATCATTTTACCGATCGGCCAGGATGTCTATACGATTGAGGGCTCGATTTTGGTATTGGGAGATAGAGAAAGCGCCTATCCGGTTTTAATGGATCTTCTGCTTCCACCCGGCATTTTAGGCCTTGTTTTAGCAGGCCTTTTGGCTGCTTTCATGAGCACGGTCGATACCCACATCAATTGGGGGGCTTCTTACATTGTCAATGACTGGTTTTTAAAAATTTTTCCTTCAGCTTCAGATAAGGCTCAAATTCGAGTGGCTAGAAGTGCGGTGATTCTCTTTCTATTAATCGCATTGATCATCAGCTTATATATTGGAACCATCGAAAAGGGGTGGCGGGCAGTGGCCACAATCGGTGCGGCATTCGGAACGCCGACCCTGCTGCGATGGTTCTGGTGGCGATTAAACGCGGAGGCCGAATTTGCAGCAATCACTGCGGGAATTTTAGCAGGTGGTATTTTGGCTTTTTTTACTGATATTTCATATGAATTTCGTTTAATTTTAACCACCTCTTCTAGTTTCTTAGGGGTGATGGCCGGTGTTTACTGGGGTAAGCCGATCGAAGCGGCAACCATCAAACATTTTATTGAAAAAGTACATCCCATTGGATTTTGGCCTGATAGATCTTTGGCACAAAGTCTAAAAGAACTTAGCGTAAAGTTATTTCAATTGCTAATTATTTGCTTTGGATTGATTTTGCTTCTAACCGCATTTCATCGACTCATATTTATCGGTGGCTTTGCTTTTTTCCTCTTGTTTTTCATTGCGGGAGGATTGCTGCTGTATCTGGCTTTGGCAAAAATTCCCAAATTTTTTAACCAAGGATTGACACCATGAAAGAATCGGACACTAAAGTGGCGCTGGTTACAGGTGCCAACCGGGGTATTGGCAAGGAGATCGGCCGGCAGTTGGCCGCTAAAGGCATAACGGTGATTGTCGGGGCCCGCGATAGAGATCAGGGCATGCAGGCGTGCGATGCGTTAAAGGCTGCAGGACACGCAGCTGATTTTCAGCTCATCGATATGGCGCATGCCAACAGCATAATTGAAGCGGTTAAACAGATTAAGACAACCCACGCACGTCTGGATATATTGGTAAACAACGCCGGTATTTCCATTGATTTTGAAAACGACATTTTCTCACTTGAGACGGAGGTGTTGCAGAACACGCTTCAAACCAATGCCTTGGGACCCTTGGCGTTATGTCAGGCCTGCATTCCCTTGATGAAGGCCCAGAACTACGGGCGTATTGTCAACGTGGCCAGCACGCTGGGCTCTCTGGCCGAAATTGTTGATCCGCAATCGCCGTATGCCCAGGTGGCGGTGCCGGCCTACCGATTATCCAAAACCCTGTTAAATGGGATCACGGCACTGGTGGCTAAAGAAGTTCGCCCCTACAATATTTTGGTAAACTCAGCTTGTCCCGGTTGGGTGCGCACCGCCATGGGCGGCGAACAGGCGCCGCTAAAAGTGCAGGAGGGTGCTGATACACCCGTGTGGTTGGCAACGCTTGCCGATGACGGGCCCACCGGCGGTTTTTTCCGTGAACGCCAATCCATCCCGTGGTGATAAAAGATTTTAATCAAACGCCAGAGGTTGGCGAGAAGATTGTCAAAGCTTATCTAAGATGAAGAGTTGGGGGCTTGGCTTTTGACAATCTTGGCAAAATCGGGTCGCGACGGCAGAGCGGCTTGTTAAAAAGTATCTGTACATCCCCGATATATCTTTCTGCAAAACCGGCCTCACAGTAGCAAAAATAGTATTCCCACATGCGAATAAATGGCTCTGTATACCCCAGGTGGCGAATTTTTTTGATATTGTCAAAAAAACGCCGGCGCCATTCAAATAATGTTCGCTGATAATGCGGGGTGATATCTTCCAGGTGAAACAGGCGCAAATCGGTTTTCTTGGCAATCGATCGGGAGATGGCTGATACCGATGGAATACAGCTTCCCGGAAAAATATAGCGTTTAATGAAATCCACCGAGTTTTTGTGCTGATCGTAGGCCCAGTCGGCCATGGTAATGGCCTGCAACAGCATCATGCCATCGGCTTTCAAACAACGATTGCAGACACTTAAAAATTTATCCAGGTAATGATGGCCAATGGCTTCGATCATTTCAATGGATACGAGTTTGTCAAATTGACCTTCTAATTGACGGTAATCTTTTTTCAGAAGCATGACCCGGTCTTCGATTTTTTCGGCTTGAAACCGTCTCTGGGCCAGCTCAAATTGTTCTTCCGATATAGTGGTGGTGGTCACGCGGCAACCGTAGTTTTTAACCGCGTGAATGGCAAATCCGCCCCAACCCGTGCCGATTTCAAGCACATGGTCTTTTTCCGACAACTGTAGTTTGCGACAGATACGATCATATTTGGCGATGGCAGCATCCCGCAGCGTGCTGGTTTCCGATTCAAAGATGCCACAGGAGTAGGTAAGGGTATCGTCCAAAAATAGTTTATAGAAATCGTTTCCCAGATCATAGTGCGCCACGATATTTTTACGACTGCCCAGCGGTGTATTTTTACGCAATAGATGATAGAGACGATAGGCCGGGTTCATTAACCTGGCCAATCCGCGTTCGATGCGTTCCAGAGTTGTCTGGTTGTGAATGATGATTCGAATTAAAGCGGTTAGATCATTTGTGGACCAGCAACCGGCCATATAGGCTTCCGCCACCCCTACACTGCCACCAAAGGCGGCAAACCGGTAGAAATAATAATCGTGCACGGTCAACTCGACGTGTAATGGAAATGCCGCTGTTTGCTGGCCGTAAACGGATGCCTGTCCTTCTTCGATGAGCGTGATGCGGCCTTCTTTCAGATTATTAAGATATGAAAGAATGATGCGTCGACCCAAACGCGCCAGTCGTCTGGAGGATATGACACCCAGCAGAGAACGTTGATATGGGGCAATACGTGTGGTCATGTTTTCTCCAATTCGTTGATGGCGGTGCGTTTTTTGGGGTGGGTGTAAACCGTGGTTCGCTTGGAGACCAAGCGTAGGGCCTGCCAGTAAATCATCATGGTCACTTTGAGCGTCATTAAGGGATAGACGATTAAAACCCGCGTGAGCGCGTCGCGGTTAAGCGGCCGTCGCTGCAATGCCAAGGTGGCGTCAAACATCCTTTGATCGTCACGCAGGACCCGCATATGGACGTTGATGGTGCGGCCCGGTACGCGAAAGCGCCAGTCATAATCCAGGTCCATATCCAGAAAGGGTGATACATGAAATGCTTTTTTAAATCGATAGCGGCGCCAATCTGGAACCGGATGTTCGTTTAGAGTGGAATCGAGGACATACGGATGCTGCTCCAGCCAGGGCGTGTTGCGCACTTCGGCCAGAATGGTCTGCAGGCGCGTATCAGCAGGATTGTAGAGATAAAAAAAGCTGACAGGATTGAAGCAATAGCCGAAATAACGCAAATGGGTTAACAACCGAATGGGTCCTTGGGGATACTCACCGGTTTTTAGGTGTATATGCTCACGAACGGCGGCATCCAACGGAGCGTGTGGATCTCCCAAATAATCTGAACGTCGAAAGGTGGCGATATTGGGGCGATTTAGCGACCAAAAAGGATGGCAGTTAAAAACCGTGTTCAGTTCCGCCAGGTCTAAATACATAAAAAAGATTCGATACCGGAACTGATTGCGCACTGGTTGGAATCGGCGATGGCGAACGGTGCCTTCATATATGCAGCTTTTTATCATGACAATGACTTGCCAAAATCTTTACAAACCACCAATGCGCTGTTAACGCCGTCTTCATGAAATCCATAGCCCCAGTAGGCGCCGCAAAAATGGGTGCGATGGACACCGTTGATCTCTTTGTGCCGCCGCCGGGCAGACAGACTGGGTGGTGTATAGACAGGATGGTGATAGGTCATTTCTTGAATGGCTTTTTCAGAGCTGATGGCATCGGGCATATTAAGGGTGACACAAAATTCTTCATCGGCATTGAGCCCCTGCAAAATATTCATGTCGTAGGTAATGGCCACACGATCTTCTGCTGTTTTAGGGGTGTGATAATTCCAGCTGGCCCAGGCAATTCGTTTGGGGGGTAAAAGGGTTTCATCGCGATGTAAGGTGGTCAGATTTTCCTGATACGGAATGGCACCCAGAATTTCTTGCTCAGCATCCGAAGGATCGGCCAGTATGGCCAGGGCCTGGTCGCTGTGAGCGGCAATCACGGCCCAATCAAATGATTCGGTGTCTCCGTGAGCTGTGGTGACGTCAACGTGTTCCGGGTGGCGGCGAATGGCTGTGACCGCACAGTTTAAACGGATGCCGTTTTTATAAGGTCGTGTCAGCGGTTCAATATATTGGCGTGAACCGCCTTTAATCACCAGCCACTGGGGTTGCTTGCCGATATTGAGAAATCCGTGATTGTTGAAAAACTCCACAAAATAGCGAGCCGGAAAATCTCTGAAATTCTTCGGGTCCGCCGACCAGATGCTTGCACCCATGGGAATGATAAAATGCTCGATGAAACCATTGCTGTAACCATTGGTTTGCAGATATTCATCCAATGTGATTTGGTATTGGTCCGTCTCCAGCAGTTCCAGGGATTTTTTGCGAAAACGCAGGGCATCCAGCAGCATTCGATAAAAAGAAGGGCGCAGCAAATTTTTACGCTGAACAAACAGCGAATTAAGTGTACTGGGGCTGAAGGTTAGTCCGGTTTTTTGGCACTGGACGCTGAAGCTCATGTTAGAGGGTTTCCATTTGACGCCCAGCCTTTGCATCAGTTTGGAAAAATGGGGATAGGTCTCAAGGTTAAAAACGATAAATCCGGTATCCACGGGGTAGATGTGGCCATTGGAAGAAACATCGATGGTATGGGTGTGACCACCGATGTAATTGTTGGCTTCAAACATGGTGATGTCATGGTCCTGGCTCAACAAATAGGCGGCAACCATTCCAGAGATGCCCGATCCAATCACTGCAATCCGCATAGCGCACCTGCCTTTTTCCGTTGACGGGCTTGGTTAAACGGTTTCTAAGTGAGCTTTTTTGGCTGTTTCGGGAACCGGCCGTAAATCCCACACGATCCCAAACCAGGACATCAAGACCAGTAAATAATAGGTAATATCGATTTCCCACCAGAAAAAGCCTTGTCTCACAGAGACGGCATAATGATGATGGTTGTTGTGCCAGCCCTCCCCAAGCGTAATAACGGCCAGCAGCGGATTGTTGCGGCTGGTATCCGGTGTATGATAACGGCGCGTCCCGTACATGTGATCAAGGGAATTAATGGTTGAGGTGGCATGAAACAATACGGTGCTTGATATGAAGAAGCCCCAGACAACCATCTGCAAGCCGCTGGTATTTAATTGGGGATAATATGCGGCCAGGAATTTTCCCGCAGCAAACAATAGAATCGCAAGCGCAATGGGTACCACGGTATCATACCGATTCAACCAGCGAAGCTCAGGGTATTTGGCCCAGTCCTTTACATAATGCATTCGTGTGGGAAAGTTAGCTTTAGAGGTTAGCCATCCGATATGGCTCCACCAAAAGCCGGTTTGAACCGGCGAGTGGATGTCTTTGGCGGTATCAGCATAGCGGTGGTGGTGCCGATGATGCGCGGCCCACCACAAGGGACCGCGCTGAACCGAGGAATTTCCCAGCAAGGCAAAACAGAACTGCCAAAAGCGACTGGTCTTATAAGTTTTATGCGAGAAATAGCGGTGATAGAATCCGGTGATGGCAAACATGCGAACCAGATAAAGTGCCAGTGCGGTTATAACCGCTGCCCAACTTATCCCGACCCATAAAACTCCCAGACAACCAACGTGCAAAAAAATAAACGGCACGATGCGCAACCAATCTACTTTCATGGTCGGCTGTGATTGCATGGCGGCGATGTTGTGCTCGGCATCAAACCATTGCACAAATTTTTTAAACCATTTAAGCATCGGCATCAGGCTTGACAGCGATCGTTATTCTGATGAACATATTTCTTACCGGGGAACTGTTTATTGAGTGTATCTCGCCAAAAGGTAATCCTGCAATAAAAGTTAATCGACGTTTATACACGTAATTTAAGGTAACCTCAAGGCCTGGTCCGCATCATTTTAATTATAGTTGGACGTTAAGAAAGCCCGGCAGAACAGACCACTGATGTTGTATGCCATATATAAGGATTTTTGATAGCCTACA
>JASJAZ010000218.1 GCA_030066785.1 Desulfobacterales bacterium
CAACAGGAAACAGAAAGGGTAGAGCTAATGGCCTATCAAATCGCTTTGATTCCGGGTGACGGCATTGGAAAGGAAGTCATTCCCCAAACGGTGAGGGTCCTTGATCATTTAGCCGGTCGTTTCGAATTTGAAATGAATTATTCACATTTTGATTACTCGTGTGAACGCTACCTGAAAACCGGGGAGTTTATGCCTGCCGACGGGATAGCAAAATTGAAAAAATTTGAGGCCATCCTTCTGGGAGCCGTGGGAGATCCACAGGTTCCGGACCATGCCTCACTTTGGGGATTATTAATTCCAATCCGACGGCAGATGCATCAGTATGTCAATATCCGCCCTGTCAGGCTTTTACCGGGCGTTTCCTCGCCTCTGGCCGGTCGCCGGCAGGAGGATATTGATTTTATTGTGGTGCGTGAAAACAACGAAGGCGAATATTCGGAGATAGGCGGACGGTTGTACGCGGGAACGGAAAATGAACTGGTGGTGCAGGAATCCATCTTCACCAAAAAGGGGGTAGATCGTGTACTGCGGTACGCTTATGAACTGGCCGGTAGGCGTAAACGCAAAAAATTGACATCAGCGACCAAATCCAACGGGATTATTCACACAATGCCCTACTGGGACGAACGTTTTCATGCGCTGGCCGACGAATATCCCGCGATTGAAACAGATCAATTTCACATTGATATTTTGACCGCTCATTTCGTCCAACATCCCGATTGGTTTGATGTTGTGGTGGGCAGCAATCTGTTTGGCGATATCCTCTCAGATTTGGGACCCGCCGTGGCCGGCAGTATTGGTATCGCGCCTTCGGCCAACTTGAATCCAGAAAAAGCGTATCCCTCTATGTTTGAACCGGTCCATGGTTCAGCTCCTGACATCGCCGGCCAAGGCCTTGCCAACCCGATTGGCGCGTTGTGGTCGGCTCAAATGATGTTGGATTTTCTGGGTGAGGAAGCGGCCGCGACGGCCCTGATGAACGGCATTGAACAGGTTACCGGCCAGGGAATTATGACCCGCGACCTGGGCGGTTCAGCTTCCACCCAAACGTTTTGCGATGCCCTTCTGTCCAAATTAGGGCACTAGTTCATGAATCGGGTCCAATGGTTATAAAAGTGACCGGGAGCGGACAAAGCAGAGGTTGAATTTGGCCATATAGTTCTATGGGAAGCGGCCGGGATTGGTTTTAAAGCCAAGCGCAAGGTATTCAAATTAGACCAAAAGGGGTAATTTCAAGCCATGCCCAAACCAAAAAGCAGTTTAAAAAAAGTGGCCACACTATTTCTTTTGGTAGCCTTATTCTTTTCTTTGGGTTTGCCAAGAGCGCCCACATAACAATGCGCTCGATGCGAAAGTGAGAATGTTTCTGGAAAACAGCAAAGGTACTTGGCATGATTGGAACATTCCTTACGCCGACGGCAAAGTCCTGTATGATCTTATCCTTGCTAACAAATACACCAAAGCTGTGGAGATAGGCACTTCCACGGGACTTTCAGCGATATGGATTGCCTGGGCGCTTAGCCAAACCGGCGGCAAACTTATAACCATCGAAATCGATGAGGGACGACACAAACGGGCGCTAATTAATTTCAAAAAGGCCGGACTTTCTGATTATGTTGATGCGCGCCTGGCTGATGCCCATGATCTTGTCAAAGAACTGCAGGGTCCCTTTGATTTTGTATTTTCGGATGCCGATAAAGGCTGGTACACGAATTATTTCATCGATCTGGCACCGAAACTTGTCGTGGGTGGTTGCTTTACGGCACATAACGCCCGCAATACAGGCTTTGAAGGTATCAGGAAATTTATTGATTACGTAACCAAACAACCCAATTTCGAAACAACCATCGACACAACCAGCATGGCCGGGATTTCGATTAGTTATAAAATCGCCGAAAAATAAACGAAAACTTCTAAGGGTGGATGAGCACTTTCTAGCTTTAACCTTCCCCATAATTATTTAGATCCCTGCGCAAGCTGGACGTTCATTTAAGAAGTCTTCAAAATTAAACCTTATCTTGGCGATAACATAAACACCATCACCATCTGAATTTTGAACCATAAATCTACGGGACATCATAGACCAATGACCCAGCGCATTACCGCCGCCAAATTGTACGACTACACCCAATGCCCCCACCGGGTCTGGCGCGATGTCTATGGCCCCCAGGACGAAAAGATCACGGAAACCAACCCGTTTGTGAAGCTTCTCTGGGAACGGGGTATCGCCCACGAAGAAAAGATCGTAGCTCAGCTTGGCGAATTTACCGATATTACCCCCGGCACACTGGCCGAAAGGGCTAAACAAACCATCCAGGCCATGCGCACAGGCGCTTCCTTAATTTACCAGGGAGTTTTGCAACTTGAGGATATGCTCGGTATTCCCGATCTGCTGGAGCGCCGGCCCGACGGCAGCTACATTCCGGTGGACATCAAATCCGGCATGGGATTTGAGGGCATCAACGCGGAAGAAGGTCTTCGCGGTCGGCCCAAAAAGCACTACGCTGTGCAATTGGCGCTGTATGTGGACCTGCTGCAGCATCTGGGCTTTGCCAACGACCGCCTGGCCAAAGTGATAGATATCCATTCAAATGAATTCGAATACGATCTCAAGACACCGCTGGGCCAAAAGGACACCCGCCCGCTGTGGGATTATTATCAAGAGGTCAAAAAGGATGTGGCCCTTCTTTTGCGCAACCAAACCCAAAACAAACCGGCCCTGATCGGCATCTGCAAACTGTGTCACTGGTATGTGAGCTGCAAAAAATGGGTGAATGAATCCGACGATCTGACCAAGATTTTTTATCTGGGCCGGCAAAAGCGCGATCGAATCGCCGCTGATCTGGGCATTGAAACCATCACCGACATCCTCGCGATTGACATCCAGGATGTCATGCGTGCCAAAGCCGGCAACAAACAGTTTCTATACGGTGTCGGTGAAAAAACCCTGGCCCAAATCCTCAGGCGGGCCAAGGTCATCAGCCAAACTAAAAAGCCTGTAATTTACGAGACGATCAAATTTCCCAAGGTTCGCTACGAGCTTTTCTTTGACATCGAGGACGATCCCACCCAGGAATTTGTCTATATGCACGGCATCTATGTCAAAAGTCCGGACGGCGAAACCTACCAGCACTTTACCGCCACCCAACTTACGGCTGGGGCTGAAAAAAAAGCCTGGCAGGATTTTTGGCATTTCATCGACTCGCTGCCGCAAAATGATTATGCCGTTTACTATTACTCCCACCATGAAAAAACGACCTACCGCCGGATGCAAAAACTTTATCCGGACGTGATCAGTGTCGAGGAGCTTGAAGCATTTTTTGCCAGCTCGAATGTTATCGACCTATATGAAGTTGTCAAACAATCCACCGACTGGCCGGTCTCCAGTTATTCCCTCAAAGATCTGGCCCAATATCTGGGCTTTAAATGGCAGGACGAAACCCCCTCCGGCGCTATGTCAATCCAGTGGTTCAATCAATTCATCGAAAACAACGACCCGCAAATATTGATACGCCTGCTCACCTACAATGAAGACGACTGCAAAGCGACCATGGTACTAAAGGAAGGCATTGAAAAGCTCTCATCGACAGGCCACCTTTGACATGCGGCCGGCAAACAACCCTCGTGTTTGCCATAAATAAACCCCTGCCAGCGTGTCGAATGCCGGTAGAGGCTTTATAGCATATAGAAATATCGCGCTATTTTTTAGGCTCTCCTTTGAGAGGCCGTATTGCCGATCACTTTTTGTTTATTTTAACAGATTGGTGTTGCCGGTTCGAATCATATCAAGCACTAATTTTCCGGTAAGCTTGGCTTTGTGCCACGGGCCCTTGCGGTTGGCTCTGATGATTTCATGAAGATCTTCGCGTGTCCGCGGAGGTTTGACTTCTTCCTGCTTTTTGCAAAGGGTCATGGCTTCCTGGGGACAAACCGCCACACACTGGCCACAGCCCAGACAACGGTTCAAGTCTACCCGTGCGGGTTGCTTATTCCCATCTAGAATTACGGCTTTAGCCTGGCAGCGATGGTTGCAGATGCCGCACCCATTGCACGCGGCCGAATCCACTGCTGCATAAAAATTGGAGGCCCAAAAATCCACGGGCCGCGGTAGGCTGTGATGCATCTGAAGCATGCCGCAACAGCATCCGCAGCATGAGCAGATAAAGTCGGCTTGCGCAGTATTGGACGGCTGCAGGATCAAGCCCTCCTTTTGGTTGGTGGCGATGATGGCCACAGCCTCATCACGGTTAAGCTCCCGACCGCTGCCGCTCATTAGAACTGTTTGGGCTATACTTCCAATGCCCAGGCAAGTTTCCTTACGTTCGGTTACGTGACAGGTTTGGCCTTGCATGCGCTTTTTCTTACGGCAGATACAATCAAGAATAACAAAAGGTCCCTCCGCCTGCGCCAGCAATATTTTAACCTCATCAAACGTACTGGTTTTATGGCGCGGCCGAATGCTTCTGGCTACCGGGATGGTCCGCATCTGTGGCAATTTGGTACTTAAAAACTCGAGTCCATATTTTATATCGGATGTGTATGCTTTAAAATCATTGATAAATTCTGGGGTCAGGCGGTCCACTTGAAGCTCGTATATTCCCACCACCAGCGGCGCATTGCAGTAAAGCATTCTTCCATTTTCGAATTTGGCCTCTATTCCGCCTTTTTTTACGATGCGTTCGAGCACCTGTGTCAGCTTCTGCGGCGAATCGACTAAATGGCGGGCGCGTTCGAACACTTTCGTCAAAGACTCGGGTTTGTAATTCAAGCAGGTGGCAACCTCGGCTTCATACGGTGTAAAAATGTGGCGCAGCAATTTCAACTCGGCCCGGGACCGTGTCGCCGGAAAACCGATCGCCTGTCGGTCCAGGTGCTGCTGCAGTTTGGTATAGATTTTTTGTTCCTGATTCAATCGATTGCCTCGGAGATATGATTTATCATAAAAACTAAAATTTGGCATTAATGCCGGTAATTGCAACCATATCCGATAACATTATAGTGAAACCAGCCCGAAAGAGCTGATAAAAATAGTATCTATCTCGAATATGGTATTGTTACAAGCGACCCTCAGCTCAAATAAATAACCAAAATCAATACGCAGATATTTCCATTAAAGTTATTTCGGGCTATAAAGCTGCCTATATTTATGTTTAAACCGAGCGTCTGACGACAAATAAAAACAGCCATTTACTCGCTGCAATAGATGATTAATATACCGTAATACTTTAACAAATCAATTATATGGAGAAAAGCCGTTATGACCCCGGAAATAATTCTGGTGTTTGCCATATTAGCGATTTCGGTGTTGTTCCTGGTCACCGAGTGGATTCCAATGGAAGTAACCGCATTGCTCGTGCTGGGCACGGTGGCACTGACTGGACTGGTCTCGCCCACTGAGGCCCTGGCAGGTTTCAGCAATCCGGCCGTCGTCACAATCTGGGCGGTTTTCATTTTGAGCGGCGGTCTGACCCGCACGGGAGTTGCTAATGTCATTGGCAACTTTGTTTTGAGACTAGCCGGCACCAAGGAAACCACCATGATTATTGTTATCATGACAACCGCCGGCGTGATGTCGGCAATCATGAACAACGTGGCGGTGGCCGCTTTGATGCTGCCGGTGGTCATGGACATTGCCCGCCACACGGGGCAACCGCCTTCAAGGCTTTTAATGCCGCTAGCCTATGGCTCCTTACTGGGAGGGCTAACCACCCAAATCGGAACACCTCCAAACATTCTGGTGAGTGAAGCGCTGGGTGAAGCAGGCCTAACAAAATTTACATTTTTCGATTTTACACCGGTGGGCCTATTTGTGATGTCTGCCGGCATAGCGTTTATGGCGTTTATCGGCCGCCACATGCTGCCCCAGCGTAATGTTGCCAAAGAGGCAACCGCTGGTGAAAACGATTGGCAAGCCCAATATGGTTTAAAAGAACGACTATTTCAAATCCGGGTGCCTCGCAAATCAATTCTGCTCGGCAAAACCCTGGCCCAAATTCGGGTGGGTTCAATTCTAGGATGGAATGTCATTGGCATCACCCGTGGTAGTCAAACGCTGTTGGCGCCGGGCCCATCGACGCTTCTGCAAGGCAATGATGTTTTGTCGGTGGAAGGCCGGGTTGACGCCATCAAGGAACTTCAAAACTGGCATCAGTTGATCATTGAGGAAGGCGGCATTGACCTGCAAGGGGTCTACTCACAAGACACTCAAATCGGTGAGGTTCTCATCCCCGGCAATTCGCGTTTTGTCGGCCATACGCTAAATACGCTTGGCTTTCGTTCCCGCTTTGGATTGAATGTGCTTGCCATTCGCAGAAACAATCATTTGCGCCATACTAATTTGCAGGACGACCCCCTGCAACGCGGCGACCTACTACTGGTGGCCGGTCCGGTTGATCGCCTGGCAGCATTTCAAGATACGACTGGTTTCGAGGGATTTCGCAACGTTGAACGTACAGAATTAACAGAGGTATACCGTTTGCACGAACGTTTAATGGTCATGCGGGTGCCAGCAGATTCGGTCCTCGTCGATCAGACATTAAAGGCCAGCCGTCTGGGGGATGCATTGGGCGGCAGGGTTCTGGGAATTTTAAGAGGTGCTCAGCCGATCGTTCTGCCCGAACCTGACGAGGTCTTGCAACCCGAAGATCGTTTAGTGGTCCAGGGGCGCATGCGCGATCTGGAAAACCTGCGTGGACTGGAAGAATTGGAAATTGAGCGCCGCACCCAGCCCGATGTACAAAAACTGGTATCCGGCGATGTCGGCCTGGTGGAAGCTATTCTTTCTCCCCACACAACCCTGGAAGGCAAGACCTTGCGCCAGATTAATTTTCGGGAAAAATTCGGTCTCAACGTTTTAGCTTTATGGCGCAAGGGCCGTGCAATGCGGTCCAATCTGCGGGACATGGATCTGCGGTTCGGCGATGCATTGCTGCTGCTGGGGCCTCGCAATAAATTGAAACTGTTGGGTCAGGAACCGGATTTTATCGTCCTAACTGAAACAGCCCAGGAAGAGATGCGTCTGGAAAAGATGAAGCTGTCCACCGCGCTTATGGCCATTGTGCTGGCACCGGTGATCATTGGCTGGGTACCGATTTATATTGCGGTGGTCGTAGGGGCCGCCTTGATGGTGTTAACCGGTTGTTTGACCATGAAAGAGGCTTACCGGCAAATTGAATGGAAAGCAGTCTTTTTGATCGCCGGTATGCTTCCCTTGGGAACCGCGCTGGATCAAACCGGCGCGGCCAAACTGATTGCCGAGGGCGTGGTAAGTATCGTCGGCCCATTCGGGCCCCATGCCATCATGTTTGGCC
>JASJAZ010000219.1 GCA_030066785.1 Desulfobacterales bacterium
GCCCTGTTCATTGTCTTTGATGACCGCGCCAAACGGGAAGAAGAGGGCCTTACCCAGGATGTAATTCTGGCACAACTGCAGGGTCAATTCAGTCAGATTCAGGAAGCATCTATTTTTGTGGTTTTGCCGCCGGTTATCCAGGGATTGGGCACCAGCGGCGGGTTTGACTTACGTCTGCAGGACCGCGGAGGAATTGGTCCTGCTCAGTTGAAGCAGTGGGCCGTCCAATTTGTTCAAGACGGCAACGCGCAAAGCGGCTTGACCGGCATGTATACACTTTTTCGGGCCGACGTGCCGCAGCTATTTATCGATGTGGATCGCACCAAAGCCAAAAAACAAGATATTCCCTTAAATGATGTCTTTAACACCCTGCAAGCATTTTTAGGATCGGCTTACGTCAATGACTTTAATCGCTTTGGACGTACCTATCAAGTGAAAGTACAGGCTGAACCGCGCTTTCGGGCCCAGACCGATGATATAAAACAGCTTGAAGTCCGCAGCAACAGAGGCAAGATGGTACCCATCGGAACACTCGTGGATATAGAGGATACGGTGGGCCCTCAGGTTATTTATCGCTTTAATCTTTATCCAACCGCCACTATCGGCGGCCAACCCACCCCAGGCTACAGTTCCAGCCAAGCCCTGGCCCTCATGGAACAAATGGCGGCGACAAAATTGCCCCCGTCCCTGGGATATGAATGGGCCGGATTGTCATTTCAGGAAAAACAGGTGGGAAACGAAGCCATTCTAATCTTTGCCTTGGCACTCACACTGGTGTTTCTGGTGCTGGCCGCCCAGTATGAAAGCTGGTCCAGTCCAGCCATTATTATCATGGCTGTTCCGGTAGCCTTGCTGGGAACAGCAATTGCCCTGGTGATGCGCGGCTTTGACAACAACCTATATACCCAGATCGGTATCGTACTGCTGATTGCCCTGGCCAGCAAAAATGCCATTTTAATCGTGGAGTTCGCCCGTGAGCTGCGTGCCCAGGGTAAGGGTATCGTTGAGGCTGCCGCCGATGCTGCGCGCCTACGATTCCGGCCGGTGCTGATGACGGCTTTTTCGTTTATTTTCGGCGTGCTGCCGCTGGTATTTGCTTCGGGGGCCGGATCGGCCAGTCAGCAGGCGGTGGGCACCGCGGTGTTTGGGGGCATGATGGCGGCCACCGTGCTGTCGGTTCTGTTTGTGCCGGTTTTTTATGTGATTCTGCAAAGACTGAGTGAGTACAAACGTAGACCCAAAACCTCTGCAGTTGAAAGTGCCGCTGTTAGTCCGCCGCCCTCGACATAATTTTTAAGTATAAAACCATTTATTTTCTTAGCGGCTCAGACCTATTATCGATGAAAAAACAGCAGCAGCTTAATACAATCTGGTAGGCTTGATTATCGGCAACATTAGCGGACTCAAATTGAGACTATCATTAATTTTTCAGCGTTCCGCATGCTCGATCCCTATTTTGTTCGAGGCAAAAAAACACAAAGGCAGCCGAGCAACGACTGCCTTTGTGTTTATCCTATTAGGTTAAAAGCGTATTTTTTATATTGAAACTGCTTAGCCTTCTTTTTGATATTCCAAGGTCACCGTCACGGTACGATTGAGGGCCCGGCCTTCCGGGGCGGTATTATCGTATAAGGGATCGTGGGGTCCGGCGCCGGCATAGGTAACATTTTCACCGGCCACCATACCGGCTGCCACCATCTGTTCAAAAACCGCCTTGGCACGACGTTCCGATAAATTGAGATTATACTCGTCCTTGCCGATGTTATCAGTGTGACCAACGATCTTGGCCTGCGCGCTTGGAAAAGCCTTCATGCGCTCGATAATGCGATCTACGATTACCTTGTTGCGCGCCTTGATGGCATCGCTGTTATAATCAAACAAAATAAGAGCATACTTTTCAAGAACCCGATACCCCATTTTTTGGGCCATTCGCTCTTGACGTTTAATATATTTGACCTTCATGGAAGCCGCCGTTTCATTTACGAAAACTTCGCCTTCTTTATCCGATACCTCCATACCGGCGGTAATTGATTGAAAGGAAGCAATTTTATCAAGCCCCACCGTGGCCAAATCAAATTCGTATGCAGGGGCCAAATTTCCTTCACCGGAAGCTGTGCCAATACGGCTTTGGTTGTTGCCCAGCAAATAAAGCTTCCAGGTGGCAACACCAGCCTCCGATTCGATCTTGGGCACCATACGAATCGTCTTGGTAGACGACATTTCCTGGACATAGGTACTTTGAATGGTATCTAAAATGGCTGGATCTTCCGAATGGATTTCAACTCGCTGATTTTCCGCAACCCCCTCGGGCACATAGCTGGTGCTAGGAGCAGTGGGCAAATTTTGGGCTTTGACGTCCATGCGCGAAGGGTCGATGGCCCATATGTAGCGCAAATAGGCCTTGATCGATTCCGCGCGACTACGCGATAAGGTTTGATTGCCTTTCTCAGCGCCTTTATTAGAGTTACAACCAACTAATGTAATTTTGGCATCCGGATTGTCTGTCAAACGCCTGCCGATAATATTGAGCAGGTGATGATACTTTTCCATAGATCCCCGAAGCTTCTCTTCTGCAAAGCTTCGCGTATCGCTTTGGCCGGCAAAAAGAATATAAGGATCGCCGATGTCGCTTTGGCCCTCCGCAAAGAAAACATAATTGAGCAGGGGCGAGCTATCGATGGTTGTGACCTCTTCAATCGTTAGGGTCGATGGTTCGAGGGCCAGCGATCCTTCCGGAGCCGTGAGAAAACGGTAACTGACAATGTAGCGGTGCAGCAGTGTGGTAGAAAACTCTTTGAATATCGGCAGCAGTTCGGTCGAGGAGGCCGCTTTCCAGATTTTCCCATTATTCTTTTCGGCAAAAGCTTTTAAGAACGCATCCATGCTCTTTGTCTGGGTAAAATCAAGACAGTAAGCCGAAAAATTGGGGATTCCTTTGGCTATGGCTTGTACCCCGGATTCATTAATGGCGCTGTTGATGTCTTTGCCGTCTGAGAAGACCACCATAAACTTATTAGTCTTATCCGGCATCTTGCGAATAATATCTAATCCTACCGCCATGCCGTCATATAAAAAAGTACCATTGGTCAAATTATCAAAAAAACTCTGTTTAAAAAAATTTCTCAATTCCGATACATTGCTGGATTGAAAAGTGCGTGCATGCAATTTACGCCCATCGACATCGATGGTGTTCTTTTGATCGAAAACAACCGCATGAATGTTATCCATTGGTCGAACAATGCTGTAGAATTCTTCGAGGGCGGATAACAGCGACTGAACTGCCTTGCGCTGCTTCATTGAAAATGAATTATCCACAACTAGAACGATATTTAATCCGATTTTTTTACTGGTTTCCAAAGGTTCTACTGATAGAATCTGGGCATTTTTTCTTCCTTTAATGATCTGAAAATCCTGCGGCTGCAATCCCAGAATTGGGTTGCCTTCGTTATCCAGCGTCGAAACCAACAATTTATTTTCTTCAATCGATTGAAACGTCAATCGGGTCGCGCTGGCCGGTCCGGTGACTTGAAGTTCTTCCTGAGCATTACTCTGGACATATACGCCCATCAAAACGATAGACAAAAGAATGGTTAGAAATTTTCGCATCGCTTACCTCCCTGGCTTTACAAATTTGATACATTTTTATTTTAAATGAAGTTTCAAAACAGTTTAACACGTCATCTTTCCATCATTGCTCTCATTGTCATCGTACGGTCTCTATTGGTTTAGAGATATGCTTTCCCTCAATTATCTTTTTTTATAAAGATGTGCGCTTTTCTTCACATCAATTAAAATCAGTTTACTTGAGTAGATATCGAGAGCATACCAAAAAATAAATCATACGGCACACAAACAGCAGTGGCACTGAATCAAGTGATTGTGCCGAAAATACTTTTTTATAAACAATATCGGCTAATTAATGATTTCGGGATCGGACAGATGTTTAAAATAATAGTGGTGCAGCAGCCTCTAACGAATCCACGACTAATGATGTAAACATTCCTGTTCATTATTATAGCATAATTTTAAATAGTTATTCGGTGTTTATGAAAAATTTTTCTTATATTTATGCAAATTTTAGACCCATCTTAAAAAAATAAAAATCACAATTACTTATAATCTATTGAAATTTAAATGCTTTTTGGTTTTTTTGATCTGGCACGTATTGTGCTGATCCTACGAATGAATATATAGGCGATCGTCATCATTTTGTGCACTTTTTATAAGTTTGTCGGATCGTTCACGGCTTTCAAGGCTCAGCGGGTTTAAGAGCAGCCTTTTACCACTACCTATTCGTCTTTATGGTTGATTTATACAGGGCCTGGCCTAAACGTTTTCATCGATCGAGGAATTTCAGCATGACTGACCAGCGTCAAAGTCAGCGTATTGAATGCTACATTCCTTCTGAATTTTTAACCAACGAACTGCTGCCTATTTTCACTGTAAAAAATTTCAGTGATACCGGCGCTTTTATTGAAACACCGCACGTGTTTAATATTGGCCAGAAATTTAATCTATCGATCTCCCTAGCCGCGTCAGATCCCGCCCGCACCATCAGCGCCGAAGTCGTTCGTGCCGATGTAAAGGGTTATGGTATCACCTTTAAAGTTCTACGCCCTATAAGGCACTACTCTTCGTAACTTGCGATAATTGCTGCATCGCACTGCGAGCGAAACGATACTGCGGCGGTTGGCCGTACTCAAAAAAGTATTAGATTAATCAATGATTGTCGATGACGGGCGGGTTTTTAGCAGTCAATATATGAAAGTGGCGTTGCTGAAAAAACCATGCCGGGAGAGGATTTACCTTAAAACCTTGCCCTTTCCCGGCACGGATCGATCGTCAGCAGAGTAGAAAATGTTTTGTATTTATAATCCAGTTATTGTTTTGATTCCTCATCACGCAAAACGCGCCGTAAAACCTTTCCAACCGGCGAGACCGGCAATTCACTCCTGAATTCAATTTCTTTGGGCCGTTTATAGCCGGCCATATTTTCCTTGCAAAAATTGAGAAGCTCATCTTCCGTGGCGGTCTCACCCTGTTTAAGCTGTATAAATGCTTTGGCACGTTCACCACTTTTTTCATCCGGGACACCAACAATTGCTGCCAGTGCAACTTTTGGATGGGTAAAAATAATATCTTCCACTTCCCGAGGATAGACATTGAAGCCTCCCACCAGTATCATATCTTTTTTCCGGTCGGTAATTACAATGAAGCCCTCTTTATCAATGTGGCCGATATCACCGGTTAAAAAGTAACGATTGCCATCAATCGTTCGAAAGACGGCTTCTGTCTCCGCAGGCTTATTCCAATAACCCTGCATGACTTGCGGACCGCAAATGGCAACCTCGCCATCTTCGCCTTGTGCCAATTCTTCAGTCCCGGTTTCAATGTCTAGGATTTTGATATTGGTGCCGGGCACCGGAAAACCGATGGTGCCAATTTTCCGTTGATCTTTATTTGTTGGATTGGCCGTAGCAACCGGAGCTGTTTCGCTCAAGCCATAGCCTTCAAATATAACCGCACCGGTCTTTTCCTCAAACTGCTTGCAGACTTGCGGCGGCAGCGGAGCGCCACCTGAAAAGCACCCGATCAAGGAGGTCAGATCATACTGGTCAAGCAGGGGGTGATTGGCAAATGCAACAAAAATCGTCGGCACCGCCGGCATGAAGGTTGGATGGTTTTTTTGAACGATCCTGAGAACTTCTGAAAAGGGTGGGTTGCCGGCCCTTGGATCCGGGACGCAAATAATACTGGCGCCAATTCCGCAGGAAAACAACAAGGCCACCGTCAATCCGAAACTGTGATACCAAGGCAACACACCGAGGCAGGTGTGAAAGCCGCCTCTTCTCATTTTTTCCGGCGCTTTGCCCGGTTCATGGACAAACCGTCCCCATTCTTCAAGTGCGGCAATATTGTGCGCAAGATTGGTGTGGGTGAGCGCCGCGCCTTTGGGCACCCCAGTGGTTCCGCCGGTGTAAATGATAATGGCTAAATCATTGACCGGATCGATATCCACCTCCGGTGCCGTCGGTGAGGCCTGTGTGACAATATGATCGTACAAAAGATGTCCCGGTTCGTGGCGGGCGGCCTTGGGAATTTTACCCAGCAAACTGCCCAAAAACGCCTTGATAGGCGGCAGGTAGGATTTGACCCCGCAAATGACCACCGTATCAACGTCCGATCCTTTTACAGCTTCAGCCGCCGTTGAGTAAAATTCAGGATGATCCATACAAAACAGAACTTTAGCACCGGAATCCTTCAGCTGATAATTTAATTCAGTCGCTTTATACAAGGGGTTGCAGGTAACGCATACAGCACCGGCTTTTAGAATGCCGAAAAATATCTCCGGATAGTGAGGGAGGTTGGGTAGAAAAATGGCAGCACGATCACCCTTAGATACACCGGCTGAACGCAGAAAATTCGCGACCCGGTTGGCGGTATCCCTTACCTTGGCAAAGGTTCGACCGCGATCGTTGAAAATTGTATAGATTTTATCAGAAAATTTGTCGGCCGACTCATCCAGAAAAGTAAACAGGGGCTTTTCGTAACCGGAAATAGCAGTTGATACCCCGTCGGGCCATTTGGGGGTATTCCATTGCGCGGCAACCATAGGTTCAACCTCCTTTCAAACACCGTTCGGAAGCGGCTTTGAGCCTTGGTGTAAGTTGGTTTGGGTTGGCGTAAGTATATTGACTCTCGAAAAGAGAAGAACGCACCGGGCGCACGCAGTAATGTTTAACCACTTTCAATACGGACATATGCAATTTGTTGTCAAGAAAATAATCGCTACCATGGGCATCCGACTTACGCATGAACATGTAATTCTACAATTTGTTGCCCTGCGAGAATCACATCCTGAACAGATCGGTTTGAGGGTGCCAGATCTTTGGCGCTTATAACGACTAAGTGCCTAAAATTACGTGGATTTAACGATTAGCCAAGCGAATCGGTCAGGTGCGCGGACAACAAAGAACACTCCAGGCTTGTATGCAAAGAACCAATTTGGGTTGACATTAAAGCGTCTAATTTTTATCTAGCGTGTACACAGAAAAACAATACAGGCACGCACTTCTATAATGCTGCACGTAAATACAGCGCACGATTTATCCAAACCAAAACATAAAGGGGCTGCAGATGTTTTCGCTGAACGAGATTTTCGATATCGCAATTAAAATTGAGCGCAACGGTGAAACCGCCTACCGGAAAGCCATAGACAAAGCCGACAAGCCGGAACTCGCGTCACTTTTGGGCTGGATCGCCGATGAGGAAATGAAACAC
>JASJAZ010000225.1 GCA_030066785.1 Desulfobacterales bacterium
TGAGAAGTAAACCACTCAGTGTTCATGCGCTTCAGTGTTTTGATATAGACTATACTCCGCTGCCCAGTGAAATGTAGCCTGTCGTGAAGCCTGCCGCGAGGCCCGCGAACGTCTAAGCATCGGCCAACTTGAATGCTGCCGCGCAGTCTCTGCAGCCAGTTTGCTGTCGATCTCGCGAACTTCCGCATTACACGCTATTCCAAGGATGGCGGAGGCCCGGTTTACAACAAACGGGGTCCCGGAACCTTGATGTTGTTTTGCCGGTCTAAACCAGGCCGCTTTCGCTCAGGGGCTTGTTGTCCAGAATGCGATGGGGGCTGAAAATACCGAGATCCAGGCTCAGCGGTTGGCCGGTAATCAACTCGGAAATATAACGGCCCACTGCCGGAGCTTGCTGCAGTCCATGGCCCGAAAAACCGTTGGCTAAATAAAAACCTTTCAGCTCCGGCCATTCACCCACAATGGCGTTGCCGTCCAAAGTATTAACCGCATAAAGGCCGGCCCAGCCACGCATCAATTTAAGGGTATCGAAAGCAGGGACAAATTCTGCCAATTCCGGCCACAAAATATCTTGAAATCGTTTATCATCCCATGAAAAATCGATGCCAACGGGGTCCTCAGGCATCGATTTGCCCATGATAATGAGGCCACCGGTTTCCGTACGAAAATAGAGCCCTGAAGGCAAAATGGTCAGCGGCAAAGGGCCTTGAAGCTTAATTTTGGTATCCATCACAAAGACTTGCCGCTTGACCGGGACCACCGGAATATCGATGCCGACACTGTGCGCCACCTGGTCAGCCCAAGCCCCGGCACAGTTTACAACGATGCCGGCCAAAAGCTTTTGGCCCGATTGCATGGCAACACCGGTGACCTGTTGGCCGGCTCGCCGCACCGCAGTTACCCGATCTTTTGTAAAAGCAACACCCATGGAACGTGATTTGGCCTTGTAGCCCATTAGCAATCCATACGCATCTAAATGCCCATCTTGGCACCCAAACGTTCCTGCCAGAATATTTTGGGTTTTATATAGCGGATAGACTTGGTGTATTTTTTCCGGTGCCCACCATTCCACCCGGCACGCCAAACCAGCCTGTAATGCCATCGCCTCCTTGGCGGCAGATAGATTTGATTCATCAACTAAGAATAGGTTGCCCTCGGTACGAAAGGCGATCCGTGGTTTCTGATCATCAACTATCATATCCTCTTCAAACGAATCCAGAACCTCAAGCGTGTATTGGGATATCTGAATATTTTGCTTGAGGCTGAATTGCACACGCACATTGGCAAGCGAGAGCGTCGTTGAAGCCTTTTCATAGGTAGGATCTGGCTCTACCACCGCAATTTTCAGGCGATCATCGGCAGCCGCAAGGTAAAATGCCGTGGCGCATCCCATAATGCCGCCACCAACAATAATGACATCATGCACTGTATCCGTCATGGACATAACTTCCTGTTATCATGCGGTTCCCAGGGAACCATTAAATTTAGCTTAAAGGTTGAGTTGCACGCCGATTCCTTTTTCTAATGCTTTTTTATAAATTAATGGCGCAACCGCCATGTCATCCAATGCCAGCCCGAGGTTGGCGGTCATGGTCCGTTCCTGGGGTGCTTCGCGGCCGACTTTCTGACCAGTTACCAGTTCACCTAAATCAGCATGGATATCGGGAATTTTCTGAAAATAGCCGGCTTCTTTGTAGTACATTAGCTGGGGGGTATCATCGGTGCAAAACTTGGCCACTTGTTGCATCGCCGCCGGTTGCCAGTAAGAATCAAAGTCCACCAAAGAAGCAAATGCACCTTCTTCTAGCCAATCGGCCTGAATCGTTGCATGGGGCGTCTTTAAGATTGGGCCAGCGGTTACCACTAAATCACATGCGCTAACCGCTTCGCGGGGTTGATTTACCGGCACCACTTCAATGTCAAATTGCGACTGCATTTCTTGAACATACCGTTTTAAAACGTCAGGGTCGGTATCATAGGCCATGACACGCTTAAGAGGAAAAATGACATTCAGCGCCTCCACGTTGCTGCGCCCCTGAACACCGCAGCCCAACATGCCCACCACCGATGATTCCGGACGAGCCAAATAGCGCGCCGAAAGCGCGGTGGCCGCCCCCGTGCGCTTGGCAGTAATCCAGACACAATCCATCACCGCAATCGGCAGTCCCGTGGCCGGATCATTTAATATAAGTAAACCGGTGATATAAGGTAGACCCTTTTGAGGATTATCCGGAAATCCGCTAACCCATTTAATCCCGGCAGAGTTCAACGCCGGAATACTGGCCGGCATGGCGTGAATAAAGTTGTCACCCCCTCCTGGATGTATGCCTGGCTTGGGCGGCATTTCAGTCTGGTTGGCCCCTTTTTCGCGAAAGGCAATTTCCAATGCGTCAATAATTTCTACCATGGTCAGGTCGACGGCTTCCACATCCGCGCGCGAAAGATACAGTAATTGGTTGGCACCCATATGGCCTCCTTATGTTCAATCCTGCAGGTTATATCAACAACAAGACATTTAGATCCTCGGCAATAATAACGGTTGATAAAATAAGTTTGGTGCTAACAGATAACCGCCACCCTTGCAAGCCAGAGCAGGCACTATCCAACATAAAAAGAATCTCTGCAATTAACTGAACTTGAATTTTTAAACGCAATCAATAGCGCTGAATCTTTAGCTGTGGCCTTTCGTTAATTGTAATCATATGGCGGTTATCGACACAACCTCTTATGTCTTGACCCTAATTCGGTTCGAGCATATAAACAAACCATCCGTAGAGGTTGCCCAATAGAATCGTTAGCCGCTTGTATTCCATGATCTAAAACACCAGTTTAAACGTATGCCAGACCTATTCGATTTTCTTTACAAACATTCAATCACCTTTGAGCGCTTCGATCATCCGCCGGTCTACACCGTTGAAGATGTCCGCCGTTTAGTACCGGATCTACCAGGGGCTAAAACCAAGAATCTGTTCTTTCGGGATGAAAAAGGCAAGCGCTATTTACTGGTTTTAGTGCCCGATGAAAAAAGGGTGGACATGAAACAACTGCCAAAATTAGTCGGTTGGAAACGCATCAGTTTAGGATCACCCAAACGATTGAAAAAATACCTTGGCGTCGATCCAGGGGCTGTGTCCCTATTAGCGGTTTTTAACGACGCCGTGCATGCTGTAAAGGTCATTATTGACCGTCGGCTGTGGCAATCAGATGCTTTTCAATTTCACCCGCTGGTAAACACCAGCACCCTGGTAATAAGTAAAAACAATATAAAACGCTTCTTGGCGGCCACCGGCCATTCACCGGTCATAATCGATGTGCCGGTGTCGGATTGATCTGGAGCTTATTTAGACGATTGTTACTAGTAAAAATTATTTTAGAGCTATTATTAAATACTGGCGCAGTAAACATTGCACGGTTCAAGCAGCGGCTTTGAAAGATTTTCCGCTGATACGATCAAGACAAAGAGTCGCCCATGGAAAAAAACAAACCTGCTATTTTTGATAAAGCTGAAATGCTAGCGCGCGTGGATGATGATCAGGACCTGCTGGTCGAAATCGTTGAAATATTTTTAGAAGATGCCCCGATTAGAATCGATAAATTGAAACAGGCGATGGGGGTCAAGGACTTGGATTTAATCGAGGACCAGGCACATGCATTAAAAGGTGCATCGGCCAACATCTCCGCCCATGCCCTGCAACAATGTGCTATGGCCGTGGAGCAGGCCGTCAAACAAAATGACACGCATAAAATCTCGGAACTGATCGCAGTCCTCGAAGATGAATACACGGCCCTAAAAGCACATTTATCGGAGCATATGTAATTACTGATGTGAGCAACAGCAAGAATCGGCTCCCCTTGGTTGGCTACCTAATTTTCCAAAAGCCTTTAATGGCTTATCTTCGAAAAACCCACCGTCAACAATTATTCTCCCAAAACGATCTGAAGCATAGAAGCCTTGGGGATGCGGTTATAACAGAAGTTACATTCGCATTTATTTAAAATGTACTTACTTTGGAAAGGGCAAAATACAGGAGGTTAGATCTGCTTAGCCTATTAATTATGTTCACGATGTTGCCGGTCACCAACAAATAACCAGAAGCCACGTTATGAAGCATCTAAACGAAATGGTTAAAACCATCGCTGGGCCAGGGTAATGAAAAAACTCCGAAAAGCATACCGCTGGATCATTGCTTTTATGCTGATGGCAGTGTTTTTGCTGGCTGTTGTAATCCTGGCAATTCCGCATTTACTAAAATTGGATGCGGTTAAGACCCAAATTAACCAGAGCCTCTCGCAACAATTGGGCGGCGATATCGCATTTGAAGAGATGGCCATCGGTTTTTTCCCAAAACCAAATATCCGCCTGCAGACCGGCCGCGTAATGGTTCCGCAACAGGTAACTGCGTCGTTCAAAACCATCAGGGCCTATCCCCGCCTAATCTCGCTTTTAAGCGGATCCGTGCACCTTAACCGTTTGCAAGTGCAGCGACCGGTCATGGTTGTGCACCTGAACGATAAAACCGTTCAACCCTCTTACCGGATGATCAATCAGGATCGGGTCCAAACCGCATTCAAAGCCCTTTTAAAACAGATGCGAGATGAAGTTATCATTGCAAAAATTGAAATCACCGATGGTCAAGCAAGCATCTTTAGTGGCAATCAAGAACCTTTGCGATTTAAAAGCATCCAATGGGACCTTACCATTTCCCGTTCTAAGATTGCGATGCAATTTTCATCGATCGCCAATGTTGCCGATACCATCGCGGTAAGCGGCTGGATCGATCCTGATCGCATGCAGGGCAATAGCGACATCGAGCTGACCAACGTACGGTCACAAAAGCTGGCGAATTTTTTTGACTACACCCCGATCCCTCACGTGTCACCGGCACGGCTCAATTTTAAATCAGCCATTCAAATGTCGGATTTCGATCATATTCAGGCAATCGTTAAAGCCTCATCGCCTGAGGTTTTCATTAATCACGGCAATGCGCGCATCGCGTTAAACAATGCCATATTGAGCGGCCAGTTCCGGATTAATCCCAGTGGAAAGGAATGGATCCTCAATCAGTTAATCCTGGATAAGCCGGCCCTGACCGTCTCGGGTGCGCTGGAACATCGCGCAGCCACCGCCGACGCGGATGGGGGCTACCGCTTGAAACTAACCGGCCAGAATGTGGATGTGGCGGCCATTCGGCAGGCCTCAATGCCTTTGACAAAACAATATGCCGTTTTAGAACAAATCTTTAGAGTTCTGAAAACCGGCAACATCCCCGCAATGACCATCCGATCTCAGGGGCAGTCCCTTTCAAATCTGTTTCGCCGTGATCGCCTGCAGATTGAAGGTCGTTTTGAAAATGGCGATGTTTTCATTCCCGGAGCCGATTTGACCGCCAGCAAGGTCTTTGGCAAAGCTGTTATCACAAACGGCATTTTAGAGGCCACCCATTTAAGCGCCACCCATGGGAACACCCAGGGTCAAAATGGCATATTGAACCTCGGATTGGGCCGCAATAGTCAGTCGATCTTCTTTCAAATGGACATTGACACCGATACAGCAGAACTGCCGCCGTATCTCAAACGCTGGTTGCCGGCTAAACGTATTGTCAAGGAACTGAATCTTATCGACACCGTAAGCGGTCGGGCCGCCGGCCGTTTAACATTATCCGGCCGCACCGATGATTTAAATTCGCAGGTCGCTGTCGACCATTTCGACATAAAGGCCCACTATCAACGTTTACCGTTTCCGATCGTCCTTCAGGGCAATAACTTAAATTTTGAAAATCAACAGATTTTAATCGGCCGACTCAACGGAACGCTCTCGAAATCCAAGTTTGAGGAAGTTTCCGCTGTTTTGTCTTTGAACAAAACGACAACCATTACGGCCCGTGCACAAACAGCCGTCATCGCATTAAACGAAATTGCCCCGTGGCTGCGGTCGGTGGAACCATCGCTTTTTTTGTTAAAAGGCCATCGAAATATCCAAGGCCAAATGCATTTAGTCGACTTGAAACTCAAAGGACCGCTAATCACGCCCACCAAATGGTCGTTGCAAACACGCGGTATGGTGGAGAAAATTCGATTTGATGCTGAGCAGCTTTCCTCATCGGTAGAGATTTCTAAAGGGTCTTTTAGCGGGGTCATCAACCCGCGGAAAGAAAGGTTTGTACTGCAAAATATCCACGTATCGGCCTTAGACAGCACGCTGCAAGTCAACGGTACCATCCAACAATTTTTCAAAGGCCTGCCCGAAACCGATATTACGTTTGCCGGTCAGGTTCAATCGCCGCTTTTAAACCGGCTATCTGATAAAATACCGGCACTGTCCGAATATGTGCTGCGAACACCGGTGGAAATCAAAAGCGCGCGTCTAAGGTGGCAAAATCCGGAATCGGTCGAGTTTTCCGGAAAGCTGCTGACATCATCCGGGCCAAAGGTTTCTTGGAACCTGAAAAAAATTAAACAGGGCTGGCAGTTAATGCCGCTGGTAGTCCATGATCAAAAGAGTTCGGCTTCCATCTCCCTGCGGGCGACCAACGACATGCTTAATTTCAACTTTTCCGGAAGATTGGAGCAATCGACACTGGAAAAATTGCTAATTCAGTATCCTTTCAATATCGGTCTGGTGAATGGCAATTTTGAACTGGCCGTCGATAAACGGCAACCGCTAAAGACCAGCCTGCGAGGTGAGCTGGATGGTTGGAGGCTTACGCTGCCCTGGAAATGGGCCGACGGATTTTTTATCGACCAAATTTCCATAGGAACCGAGCTAGATAGTCCACTGGTCACCGTGGCTGTAAGCAAAAGTCCGATGGGACCTTTGGATCTATCCGGCTTTCTGGAGCAAACGCAAAACGGGATCGACTTTTCGGGCAATTTATCCGCCGACACCGTCGAGTGGTCCAACGTGAAAAAATGGTATGACGAATCATTTCCGTTAGCTGACGACCGCCAAAACGATCGTTTTTGGAATGCCCCGGTGAACGCAAAAATCGAGCTTGCCGTGAATAGCTTCATCCACAATAAGCTCACCTGGCAGGCATTAAAAGCTTCGGTTAATATCACGCCCGCAGAGATCACATTTGATCCCTTCAAAGCCCGTTTGTGTGACATCGAAACCAGTGGCCGAATCACTTTCACGCCTCAAAAGGTTGATCTGGCGGTAAAACAGATGACGCAGGCCCAACCATTGGACCAGACATTGGGCTGCTTGTGGCGGCAAGCGTCTCTCA
>JASJAZ010000044.1 GCA_030066785.1 Desulfobacterales bacterium
TTCGACTCTCGCAACGATAGGGTTTGCTTATCAGCATTGCGGATTGCGTTCCAACCCACATCTTCGCTATCCAGTTCATATTAGAAATAGGTGCCGATTGTGGAGAAAGTGTGGAGAAACAATGTAATAATGGTGAAATAAGCAGGTTCTGTTTGTATGCCGACTGATAATATATTATCTTAAAATTCAGATGATAGAAACAATGCCTTTTAAGAAAATTAATAAAAATCGTGAAAGTAAAATTATATTATAAGATTTTTGCCGCATTCATATTAACATCTATTTTGGTGGTGGTGCTGATGATCGGCATTATGCGGTTTTTCGTAGCGCGAAATTTTACCGAATTTGTCCATAAAGAATCTCTGGAACGCTTAGATGACCTTACCGCTGAACTGTCAAATGAATATCAACAGCATAATGGATGGCAGCGACTGAAAGATAATCCCAAGATCTGGCGCCGATTAATGCGATCGGCCCTGCCACACAAAAAATTCGATCGATTTGGTCCTCCCCGTGAAAATGACGATTTCCGACAAGAAAGACCCCCTCGAGCTAAAGGTAGATCGCCTGTAGAAAGTGCCAGACATAAGCCACCTCCACCTCCGGCAGCTTTTCTAAGGCGCGGATTAAGTCTATTTGATGCGAACAAACAATTCGTCGCCGGTAAATATAGTGGATACGGAACTGCCAATTATTCGCTGCGTGAAATTACGTCTGATGGTCAAACCATTGGCTGGTTAGGATTGCATCGAAAGGAGCTGGTATCACATCCCAAAGTCGGTAAATTCTTAAAGCAACAGACCCGGGCCTTTTTGCTGATTGGCGGCGGTATTTTATTGCTGGCGGCCGCGGTGGCGCTCATACTATCCAAACATTTACTAGCGCCCATCAATCAACTTACCGCCGGAACACGCGCATTGGCGTCCAGGAAATTTGAGACCCGCATCCAGGTTCGCACCCAGGATGAACTAGGACAACTGGCGCAAGATTTTAATCGAATGGCTGATCACTTGAAAAGATATGAGGATATGCGGCAGCAATGGATTACCGATATTTCTCATGAACTGCGGACCCCTATCGCGATACTCAAAGGTGAAATTGAAGCCATGCAGGATGGTGTCAGGAATTTGGACCGCGATGCGCTGGAATCCTTGAAGACCGAAGTCGCTTTCCTAAATAAACTCGTGGAGGATCTGCATCTGCTATCGCGGGCTGACATGCAAAGCCTCACCAATCAAAAAAACCCGGTGGCACCTCTGGAAATTTTGGGTAACGCCATTGATACCTTTCGCAACCGTCTAAAGGATCAACAGATCGATCTGGAATACACATTCATCTCCGAAGAAAAAATTATCATTGCAGGAGACGCCGATTGGTTGACGCGCTTATTTTTCAATCTGTTTGAAAATACATTGAAATACACAGATTCGCCTGGAAAACTTGTTATCCGCAGCGATCGCATCGATCAAGATCTTTTAATCTTTATCGAAGATTCAAGTCCGGGGGTTCCAGTTGAGGCGCTATCCCGGCTCTTTGACCGCCTTTACCGTGTTGAAAAATCCAGAAGTCGGTCACTGGGCGGCAGCGGATTGGGACTCTCGATTTGCAAAGAAATTGTTGCCAGCCACGGCGGTGAGATTCTGGCTACCCAAAGTGAATTGGGGGGACTATTGATTCGTATAACATTTCCGTTAAAGGAATAGGTTATTAAGCAATAACAGGATGTAACTTCAACAATGGCCAAAGAACACATTTTCGTCGTAGAAGACGAGCCCAAAATTTCTGAACTATTGCGGGATTATCTTTTTCAGGAGAAATTTACGGTAACATGCCTGGATCGTGGTGATGAAGTCGTTGCCCGCGTAAAAAAGGAACAACCCGCATTAATTTTGTTGGACATCATGCTGCCGGGAATGGACGGTATACAAGTCTGCCGGGAAATCAGGAAGTTCTCCAACATTCCGATTCTGATGTTAACTGCCAAGGTAGAGGAGATTGATCGCATTATTGGTTTGGAGATTGGCGCCGACGACTATATCTGCAAACCGTTTAGTCCCCGTGAGGTCGTCGCACGGGTCAAGGCGGTTTTGCGGCGAACCTATGCACAACCGGATACATTCCAGATGATTACCGGCCCGCTGTCTTTGAATGCCGAAACCCATCAGGTAACAATTGACGGTCAACCGCTTAAGTTAACACCCAGTGAGTTTGGTTTGCTAATGGTGATGATGAAACATCCCGGCCGCGTTTTTTCGCGCAGTGAACTGCTGGACAGGGTGCAGGGGTATCAATTTGAAGGCTATGATCGCACCATCGATAGCCACATTAAAAATCTACGTAAAAAAATCGCCCGAAAACTCCCCGACCAAGACATCATTTGCACAGTGTACGGTGTGGGATATCAATTTGTCACCCCTGAATGATATTCATTATCTTACTTGGCTGTCTATGGCGATTGTCATCAGCCATTCAGGTTTACTATCATCATCCAAGGAGCCCATTACCATAACAAAACTAAGTGGTGCCACCCTGGTCATTCTTGGCGCGATTATCTCAACGCATTAATACTGCCTGATTGATGCTGTGTTACGTTTTAATTAATTTTTGCCGTTGCTTTTTGGTCATGCAAGGCAGGGAGGATTATTTAACCGTTTTTTAAATACTCCCGAATCATCAATGCAGCGGTGCTACCCTCTCCCGCGGCACTCACCACCTGCTTGGTACTGTCGTCGCGCACATCACCAGCTGCAAAGATGCCAGGGATGCTTGTCTCCAGCAGCAGTGGGTCACGATTCTCAAAGCCGGCGGGTCGTTTTTGTTGATGGACCAACTTGTGTCCGGTTACCACAAATCCCCAACGATCCAGCAAAAGACCGCTGTCTTTTAAAAATGCTGTATTGGGTGTTAAACCGATGAAAATAAAAGCACCATCCATGGCCAGCTCTGTCTCGGCATTGGTTTGATTGTTTACAACCCGCAATGCGGTCAATTTGGATTGTGCACCGATAAACTCCTGGACCTCCGTGTGCCAGTTTACGCTGATCTTGGCATTGCCCATCACGCTTTCTTGGATGATCTGGCTGGCCTTGAAATGATCGCCGCGCACCAGAATGGTCACATGTTCGGCAAATTTGGTCAGCAACAGGCTCTCTTCCGCGGCACTGTTGCCACCGCCAATGACCGCAACCTGCTTGCCTTTGTAAAAAGGACCATCGCAAGTAGCACAGAAATGCACACCGGCACCAAGGTAATCCGCCTCGCCCGGAATCCCCAAGCGCTTGTAACGGCTACCGGTGGCAATCAATATGGCATCGGCACTATAATGGTTGCCATCCCCCGTTTCAACACAGCGAAAATTGCCGTGCTGCGAAATGCCGCTCACCTCTTGAGCCTGCAAGAGTTCTACCCCAAATCGCTCGGCTTGCTGGCGCAGACGATTTGAAAAATCGATGCCGGCAACCCCATCGGGAAATCCCGGCATATTATCCAACTTTTCCGTTCCCGCCGCCTGACCGCCAAAAGCAGCGCGCTCGATCACCAATGTATCAATCGCTTCGCGCGCCGTGTATAAAGCGGTGGTCAACCCCGCCGGACCGCCACCCAACACGATCACATCATAATGATGCCGGCTGGCAGTGGTTTTTAGGCCCAGCTTGGCCGCCAATTCCGCATTGCTCGGTTCCACTAGAAATGAACCGTCTTTGAAGACAATCGTTGGAATAATGCGTTTGCCGTCATTTTTTTCGATGACATATCGCTCCGCAGCCGGATCGGCTTCGATATCGATCCAGTTATAAGGAATCTGGTGTTCGCCCAGAAACTGCTTACTGCGCCGGCAGTCCGGACACCAATGGGCACCATAAACTGTAATTTCAGCATCCGTAGACATCGTTGCACTCCTTTTTTAAAATAAAGATATGTGAATTAAGATATGGATGACAAATACTCACAAAATATGCGTAGAAATTATGTGGGTGTCAAACTGAAGGTACATCTTAAATCCTTGAAACCGTAGCATTCAACATTTCAGTTTAACATCCCTGATCATTTGATATATATGGTAATGCAGCTTAGAATTTTACATTAGGCGCATACCGTTACGGTTTATGATTGCTATTTGGTGTAATTTTTGAAATGAGTTAACCCCCGATTTTGGGTCCGGAATATACCGCTCAATTTACTGTCAGGAGACATGATGGATTCATTTACCAAGGAATTATTTAAAGAACTGTATTCGCCCTCTCACAAAGGCCCAGCCGAAATGAGCAATACCGCCAAGGCTGAGTTGGAAAATCTTTATCAAAAAGCGTCGAGTGAAGACCTGACGCAACCGATTCTCGACTTCTTTCTGCAGATGCGCAATTGCGCTCGGGAAAACGGTATCGTGCCGACGGATTTAGGTTTTTCGGAAGAGCAGCTCACAGCATTGGCAGCTAAACATGCCCAAATCGATGAGCATGGGGTTACCGTCGGCGGCCGTTTGAACCGGGCGCTACCCATTGCAAGTGAAGCCGGCCAGCGAACGACTGATTATTTGGCACGCAAAGATATCGAAGTACCCAGCGGCATTCAGCTCTGGGAAACGATCCAGCAAAACATCCATAACATCCAAACCAGCTTGGGAATGACCGACAAGGACTGGCAAAGCTATACCGGCCAGTTGAAATTTGCCATTGATAAGGTAGAAACCCTGGCAAAGATCATCAATTTGCCTGATCAGGCGGTAAAGGAAGTTTTACGGGTCACCCAATCTTATCGTATGCGGCTAACGCCGTATTATGCCAGTCTCATCATGCCTGAAAAAGTTAACGATCCTGTTTTGCTGCAGAGTGTGCCCACCGGTGAAATGATCGATAACATCGGAGAAGAAATTCCGCCGGTGGCAGCTGATCACTCACCGGCGCGACTAATCGATCAGTTTTATCCGCGGGTGGTCACCATAAAAGCCACCAATATGTGCGCTATGTATTGCACGCACTGTTTGCGTATCGCCCACATCGGCAAAAAGGACCGCATTTATGCTAAAACGGCCTATCGTGAAGCGCTGGATTACATCCGGCGTAACCCGACGATTCGTGATCTGTTAATCACCGGAGGCGATGCTTTTGTTCTACCCAATGACATGCTGCGATGGTTGCTATCGGAATTGGATGCCATCGATCATGTGACCGTTAAGCGACTGGGGACACGCATTCCGGTAACCGCCCCTATGCGCATCGATAATGAGTTGCTTGATATTATCGGCGCCAGTAATGATATGAAACCGGTACGGGTGGTTACCCAGATCAACACGGCCCAGGAAATTACGCCCGTGAGCCGAGAAGGCTTTCGAAAACTTGCCAAATGCACTTCAGCACTTCTTAACCAGGCTGTGCTGATGAAAGGCATTAATGACACTCAGGTTAAAATGTGGAAATTATGTGAAACCATTCAAGAAGCCTATGTACGCCCTTATTACATATTCAACTGCTCCTATCGTAATCCTCAGTTTGCCCACCTAAGGGTGCCGGTGGAAGTCGGACGCGATATCGTGGAAAGCATGTACGGCAACATCTCCGGCGATGCGATTCCACGATTTATTGCCACCGCCGGCGGCAAAATTCCGCTGCACCGCGACAACGTTGTCAGCGCCACCGAAAAAGACATCATTCTGCGCAAACCCTGGTCGGGAGAAGAAGTAATATATCCGGATGCGAATCAGAAAGAATATCAGCGTCAAAAATTTGCATTTGCCAAATATTAGGATCCCATGTCTGCATCCCTTATAAAATACATTACCGCGCAAAGTGCCAATATGCTGGCACTGCTAAAAGAACTCGTATTGATACAAAGCGGCACTTACAACAAAGCCGGCGTGGACCGCGTGGGCCGATGCATCGCTAACCAATTTCAAAACTCTGCCTTTAGCGTGGAAACCAAAGCTCATGATGCTTTTGGCGATATGCTCAACGTTTCCTCGCCCGCCTGTGGGCAACATGATAACATATTGTTGGTGGGCCATATGGATACGGTTTTCCCAGCAGACACGCATTTCACCGATTGGCACGAGGGTAACAACAAGGTCATCGGTCCGGGCGTGATCGACATGAAGGGTGGGCTGGTGGTTGGCATTTACGCCCTGAAGGCCTTGGCCGCGGAAGGATTAATCGAACACTTACCCATTAAATTTCTATTTAATTCTGAAGAGGAAGTTGGATCACCCGCATCCGATAGCTGGATTGAAGCGCAAGCGCGCAGAAGCGCCATGGCATTCGTGCTGGAGTGTGGCGGAATGGATGGGCAAATTGTTACCGGCCGCAAAGGTCGCTTGGGACTGACAATTGAGGTCGCAGGACAGGCCGGCCACGCGGCAACGATTACCAAGAACAAGGCCAGTGCTATTTTAGCACTGGCACATCATATTGTAGCCCTTGAAGCATTGAATACAGGCCGTTCCGGGCTGACCGTCAACGTTGGCCAAATCCAGGGCGGCATGGGCCCCAATAGTGTGCCGGAAAAAGCATGGGCGGCGGTGGATGTTCGCTATTTAAATACAAAGGAAAAAACCGGTTTCCAGCAAAGTCTGGATGATATCATTACCCGGCCAGTCGTTCAGGGGACCCATACATCGGTAGAAACCGTATCCGACAGACCTCCCATGGTGCAATCGGATCAAAATCGTGCGTTATACAAAGTTGCAGCGCAACAGGCGGAGTTGTTAAATATTGCCATCAAGGAAGAAGTCCGCGCAGGGGCTTCAGACGCCAATCTCATTGCAGCCCAGGATACCCCTGTGCTTGATGGATTGGGACCCATCGGCGATTGTGATCACAGCGACCGGGAGTATATGTTTATCGATAGCCTGGTACAACGCTGTCAACTGCTGACACTCACCATTTTAGATTGCTGGCAGCGGTTTCAGACGGGTAATTTATTTTAATCCAAAGAAGAAATCATTCATTTGATTCTGTCTTCCGACTCCCGCCTTCTTAGACCCAGTGTTTTTACGTATTGTCTGGATCGGTTTTAGCAATGGTCAATTCTATCATTTTGCGGCCCTGCAACAGAGCTTCCTGCACGCCGGCATGATCTTGGCCCAGGGCTACAATTCTTCCCAAAAAAGAGCCAGATCCTACCACAAAATCATTGCCGATATGTTCCAGGATGACGAATCGTTTGGAATCTTTTCTGTGACTGGTCTGATGAAAGCATTCTCTTTCATCGCCACAATAGGGCATAAAACCTTTAACCGACACCTGTTCCCGAATTTTATAGTTATACGTGCCCCAATATATTGCAGGTTTTAGATCCAGCGTCGGCTCCTGCATGGTAGCGGGGAAATGCTGCTGGGTGATGGCATAGTATTCTAGCTCGGGCAGCATCGGCGCACCTGGAGGCAGCATTTGTTCCAAGGTACAGCAAAATTCCAAAGTGGTACCCTGTTTACGGGCGTTGACTTCAACAAAAAAAATCTCATCAGCCTCAGTGACCACGTAATCACAACCGAATATTCCCCGGTAGCCTTCTTGGCCTAACCGGCAGCCGACCTGCCGTGTCATTTTGACCAGCTCTGCCTGAACCGCACGCGATAAAATCGTTGGATAGGTTGAACCGGTAAACCGATTGCCACCCTCAATGCGCTGATCTGCAATACCGGCGACATAGACATCTTTTTCGTTGGCCACAATCGCTAAAATCGTTGGATCATATTGGTGCGGCATGTAGCGACTGATCAGGTAGCGGTAGTCCGCCGATTTAAATTTGGCAATAATCTCTGACCAAGAATGTGCGATAACGCTGTTGGTGCCGGCAGCACTATATTCAGTGGTAACAAAAATTCCGTCGGACCACGCGGGCCACAAATCTTTGGTTGTCGCATACAGATCTTCAATACCCTGACAAATGTGAAATTCGGGTATCGGAACCAGATCATTAAAATGTTGATACTGGTAAATTTTATTGTTCAGCTTTTTAGCAGCATAACTTGAGGGACCTAATATGCTGACACCGGGAATATCGTCCAAAGACATTTCCGGCAGACTCTCATACATATAGATAAAAAGTTCATCTTGCTGATCAAGTAATTGGTGTACGAGCTTAACAATATGGGGGCTTATGCTAACGGCCCGCATAAAGGAAGGCGCCGGAATTCGGCAACTGAATTTTTGCTTGTAACGCAAAAAATCTTCGGCTGTCATGGGATTGATGACGGCAATATTCGGATAATCGTACTGTTCGAGAATATCGGGAATAACGGCAATGAAATCAACGGGACGCTTTAAAATACGGCCGAGCGCTTCTTTAAGAAAAATGTTTAGACCGTAGTTTTTTAGCTCTCCGATGTAGAGAAAATACCAGGTGTTGGGATCGATGTGATGATTATGAAAATATATTTCCGACATGCATTTATCTTCATACGATTTTAATCCTTTGATGAGGCAACATTATCTTAAAAAGAATGCAAATACAACATAAAGCGGGAAAAGTCTGACAGCCGGCTTTCGCCAGTTTGATTGTTGGCGCTCGTAACGCTCGTCTTCTAAATTGTTCTTTAAAGCCTTTGCGGTCTAAAGTTCACAAATCTTTCGGTCATTACGTTCGCGCACCCGATCACCGATCAGGTTAAAGGAAAGTACGGTGAGAAACATGACGCCGGCCGGAATGAGGCTGACATGCGGTGCTTGATCCAATACTTCGCGTCCCTCGGAAATCATCCCACCCCAGCTGGGAGTCGGTGCCGGAACGCTTAAACCGAGGAAACTCAGGGCACCCTCGGCCACGATCATTACCGCCACCAGCAACATGCCGTAAGCCAGCATCGGCATTAATATGTTCGGCAGAATATGGCCAACAATGATGCGAAGATGTCCGGCACCCACAGCCTTGGCCGCCAGAACAAAATCTCGTTGAGCCCAGGTTAGCGTATTGGCACGCGCAACCCGACAAAAGGCCGGAACGGTAAGAAAAGCTAAAGCCGCAATTAAATTGATCACGCCCGGACCCAAATAAAAAGAAATGGCCAAAAGCAGTACCAAGCCCGGAAACGCCAAAATGACATCCATCATCGCCACCACCAGGGTTTCAAATCGGCCGCGAAAATAGCCGGCAAAAATTCCCAGGGAACCTCCGAGTAAAAAACCAAAAAATGGGGCCACTAAACCGACTGCCAGAGAAATGCGCGCCCCGAATAGTAAGCGCGTCAGGATATCGCGCCCCATGGTATCGGTGCCCAATCGATAGATGAAAGGTAAATCAATTTTCTGTCCCTCAGATACAGAGACAGAAATTTCCGAACGGGCGCCGGGAGGTGCTGCCGGATGATCCCAATCCATTTGATCAAAGGCCGGCAGTTTCCAAATATGTGCACTACCAGCGCCCGTGGCGACCAGTGCGAGCCACAACACCGGCAACCAGAAAGAATATCCCAAGCCTTTTGTATTTGCTTTGATAGAGAAGGAAGCTGCTTCTTTTACCGCTTCAGCCATTTACCGTTTCCAATCTAATGCGCGGATCCAGCACCGAGTAGAGCATATCGACCACAAAGTTAATGACAACGTAAGCAACCGTTATAAACAGCACACAGCCTTGCACTAGTAAAAAGTCTCTGGAGAAAATGGCGTTAACCAACAACCGCCCGACACCTGGCAGCGCATAAATCATTTCGATAATCACCGCCGCTCCAATCCAATGACCGATCTGAAGACCGAGTATGGTTACCAGCGTCAGCGACGATGGCTTCAGCGCGTCTCGCAAAAGGATACGCCAGGTGGGCATGCCCTTGGCGCGGGCCACCAAAATATAGTCTTCCTTGAGTGTCGCAATTAAGTCACTGCGCAGCACGCGCATCAGCGGAACCCATTCAATTAAAGCGATGCTGAGGGCCGGCAGTAAAAAAGATTTGAGATTACTGATGATACCCTCAGAAAACGGTGTATAGCCGGTGGCCGGTAACCAGCGCCACCGTAAGGCAAAGAGAAATATCAGGACTAAAGCCATCACATAACTGGGAATCGAGAGCGTGGCAAAGCCGACAATACCCACACCGCGGTCGATGGCAGATTCAGCGCGATTGGCACTAATAATGGCGGCTGGAAGTGCCAAGGCCAGGGCTATTAGTTGGGAAAAAAAGAGGAGTTCGATGGTAACCGGCAACCGTGCCAGAATAGCATCCAGCACCGGTTCATAGGTGTGATATGATATGCCGAGATCGCCGCGGCAAACGTTTGTAAACCAGTGCCAGTAGCGAACAAGAATATGTTGATCAAGGCCCAGTTCCTGGCGCAAGACCGCCACATCTTCGGCGGTCGCCTCTGCGCCGGCAATTTCATAGGCCAAATCGCCGGGCAGCAGAGCAACCATTAAAAAGGTCAACGCACTGGTGGCAATGACGACGACCAGTAACCGCACCAGTTTACGCAAGTAAAACGCCATGGTCGCATTAAAAAAGTTTGGATGGTTTAAAACACTTACGGCGTAAATCAATTATCAGAAAAAGCGATGCACCCCGACGTATCCTGATACAATACCATCAAGACTTGTGCAATGCACAGTTTTTTATAGATATGTAACAAATATCCCTATTATTTAATCCATGCATTTCTGAGTTGAACGATACCGTTGGTCATTTCCGTTATGCCATGGACCTCCTTGCGAAGGATGACATGACTGCGCATACCGCCACGGTATATAATCGGTACATCCTGGTTAATTAAACGGGCAATGGCGCACATGATTCTTTTCCTTTTAGCGGGATCGGTTTCCACACGTTGGGCCATCAGGAGTTTGTCCATCTCCGGATTTTGGTAATGCGAAAAATTGCCGCGGCTTTTGGAATGAAATGCCACAAATAAAGCGTTACCCTGATCGGCCCGGGAAGACATCCGCCAGGTCGACACCTGATAATTGCCTGAAATCACTTTTTTAACCACCGGTCCAAAATTCAAACCCACCGGGACGACATCTACGCCTATGTCTTTCAGTAGTTGCTGGGTAAGCTCTCCGATGTCCCGCCCGCGCTTGGAATTTGAGTGCAGGTACTCAAGCGCCAGCGGCGAGCTCTGTTTGCCAATGAGTTGTTTGGCTTTGGTGAGATTGTATTCCCGATAACCGTCGTCGGGACATTGCCACTTTTTACCGAAGGGATGATGCACAATGGGGATGCTATCCTGGTAGACCATTTTCACCTGAAGTGCCTGATTGTTGGCATGGGCCAAAGCTCGCCGAACATTTACATCATCCAGAGGTGGTTTAACAGTATTTAAGATAAAAATTTCAGCGCCATTGTCTTCACTAAACATCACGTTAAGTGAAGCATCTTTACGGGCTTTTTTGATAAGGTTACCTCTATCCATCCAGATGATATCCACCTGACCGGATTGCAGGCTGGCATAACGCGTCTGATGATCTGGCAGCGGTCGGAAAACGATGGCATCCAAATACGGCTGGTTTTTCTGCCAGTAATTGGGATTTTTTACCACGATAAAACGGTCGCCTGATTTCCATTCCTTGAGCATGAAAGGCCCGGTACCAATCGGTTGGCGATTCTGGGTGCCTTGTTCCACAGCCTGGGGTGATGGTATCAGATTTCCCAAGCCGCGGGTGTCGGTGATCGATCTTAAAAAAAGAAGCCATGGATGTTTGAGTCGAAAGCCGACCGTGTAATCATTGATTTTATCAACGCTAACAATTACGGCGAGGGCGGCGCGACCCCGATATTTATTTTCAGGATTTAAAATGCGTCCCCAATGGTGAACAACGGCATCCGCATTAAAAGGACTGCCATCATGAAACGTGACGCCTTTGCGAAGTTTGACAGTCCATAGTTTTCCATCCGACGATGACGTGGCGGAAAGCCCGAGCACAGGAATCAGGTTGCCCTTGGCATCCATCCTGAAAAGCGTTTCCATGATCGTGTTAGCAGCGATCGATCCGTTGATTGCCAGCCTTCCCGTTGACTTCAATACTTCAAATCCGGCAAATTCATTTTCAGCACCAAAACGCAAGGTCTTACCTCGATTGGCGGCTTTGACAAGGTTTGTATTTAACAGCACTAGTAAAGCTGATATCAGTACAGTTATAAATAAAGTCCAAAACTCTTTGCGTTTTTCATATCTTGATCCTTGCATTTGCTTCCCCCTTTCTCATTTCGATATGGTTAAACCGTTTGGTGTTATCCATCACCAACCGCCATCAATCCTTTGCCAGCACCGTTGCATGCGCAATGGCGAAAAGCTCTGACAGACGACGATGTTGTTTTGAGTTTTTTAAATATTTCTCCTGCAGATCCTGGTGGGTATAGTTGCGAATCTGTCCAAAACCTTTGGCCGCTAAATAAGTTTCAATTGATTCCGGAGCGATTCCGAAAGTGACTCCTTCGCCCAGCTGCGCAAACAAGGACCGCAGCACCCGGGCCTCTTTGAGATGGCAGGTACCATCGGCCACCGATGGCGGGAAATAATCAAACACGATGGAACTGCCCTGGCCCGAATAATCGGTCACAAATGTTATGGTATCATCAACCGCTTGGACTGTGATGTAGTAGGTGACACCCTCCCATATAAACAGCGTTTGCACATCTGTCTGATATCCGGCCGTTAAAAGTTTATCGGCCAGCGATTCGCTATTAAACCTCACCGCGACGAAAACCACATGCTCCGGTAGATCCCCGAATCTATTTTGCAAAACGGCGGTTTTTCTTTGCTGGGTGGCGGGATGGTCCACTTCAAATACCGTCACTTCTTTTTTGAGGGCTTCAAATCTTAGCGCGCGCGTATCGTAGCCGGCACCTAAAATCACAAGTTGTTTAATCCCGGCCGCAATGCACACCGCCAGGTAGTCATCAATAAACCGCGTGCGGACCATGACCGATCCGATGACACCCGGTGCCATTTTTTCGCTTCGCAAGCAAAAAAGTTTGCGGCGCAGCCAGCTATCGTAAATTTTCCTGGTCTGACCGCATAAAAAATACTGGGCAAATGGATCCCAACAGATTCTGCGAGTTTCGGGATAACGGGACTCGATGGCCCGGGAAAGCGCAACCCTCAGAGCTGTCTGGCTTGGCTCCTGATTCTGCATGACAACACCTACTATTGGATGATGACTACACCTTTAAAAGCAACAATCGTTACATTACAAATGTTGTTTAAAATATAAAATTTTTTGGCGGCAATCTTTCCTATTTCTTGAAGCCCTCATAGATCGCATTATTCGCTTTATCCAGAAAATCGGTTAAACTGATTCCCGCAAAAGTATCATACAGTATCGTTTCTTCGCCATCCGGTAATTCAAGCCAACCGTTGCTGACAAGGTATGAAATGCCGTGCAGCAAAAACCAGCGGACAACGCGAATTCGATTCTTGATGTTGTCGGGCAAATCCTTGAAGCGCACATCGTCTGCAAGTTGTTCCCCAAGCGCGGCCCAGTGCTGCTTGGCAAATTCTCTTTGATACTGGACATGCTCTTCGTCGTTGATACAACGAAACAAGTGCTTTTCGTTCTTCGCAAAAAGGACATAGCCCAGTGCTTGATCGAGCCACTTATCACCGGTGCGGTCACGCCCAATATACTCGACATACATCGCCAAGGCTTTTTTGACGACGCCTTTTTCAATGTTTTTCATGGATTTAAGGTGATCATAAATGGGCCGGGTGGAAGCGTTAAGCTCTTTGGCAATGGCCCGGGCCGACAGCCCTTGCCATCCGTGCTGACGCACCACATTAAACGCGGCGTCAATCACATCTTCAGAACTAAATCGCTGTTTAGGCGGCATTGACAATGAGATCCTGGTAATCAAAAAAGTTTATACGGTGAGAATTCATTTTAAATAACATTCGTTACGTAACAAATGTTGTCCATTGCGTCAAGCCTTTTTTTGCGGTGGCTGCTCGCACCAAACCATCACATAGTGTATTTTTTTAATTACTTGAAATCAATAATCCGAATCTTATCTGGCAAGACATCTATCGCAAACAATGTCATCTTGGCGCTGTTGGTTGCATAGCTAATCGGTCAGCAATATTATTGCGATGCATCGCTATCCGGTTTGATCCACGTGCCCGCTTCGCGATAATCCATGCGCACTTTTTTCAGTTGCGCGCGGTTTTCCATAAAACGCGATTTCATGCCAATCAACCAATCACGGTGATCCAGTGCCGCTTTCAGGTCCAAAAAAAATTCATGCTGATCAGCCTGTATTTGAAATACCGGTGTCCCTGCCTGTATATCGATGGTGCCGGTATTGCTGCACAGCATGCAGCGAACCTTGTTGTGTTCTAAAAACCGAAAGGTGCTGCCGTTGCAAAGGGGGCAGTGGGGAGATTGTGTGACAGAAGTGGGTTCAAATAACGCCCCGGCTAGTTCAGTCGCGATTTTACGGTTGGACGCATTCAGGAAAATCTCTCCCGGCAATGCACCGTAAACCATGCGGCTTTGTTTTAAATCGGCAAATAGCAGTTTCGCAGCGCTTTCCAGGCCAAGCAGCGTATAGCCTTCCTTGCCTGGGATACCGGCAATGCCCACCGCCACCGCCGGTTTGCCCCACATTTTCTCAGCACTGGAATAAAGGGCCAAGCCTCGATCCGTAAATCGTTTTAAGACTGAATTGGGCCCCAAAAAATATGCCGGAACCGCCAAAATCAGTGCATCGGCAGCGAGCACGGCATCGGTTACCTGGTGGTAATCATCTTCCATAATACATTTTTCTTTGAACAGGCACTGATAACATCCTTGACAGGGACGGATGTCGAAATCTGAAAGCCTCAGCAGTTCTAATTCATGGGGTGCGGTGATGTTACGACTGATTTCCTTGACCATAATTTCGCTATTACCCAATTTGCGCGGGGAACCGATGACGCCTAATATTTTCTGCAATTGTGCCTCCTTTTTAGATTTTGATGTATTGACGAGCGGATGGCATTGCTTGAGCAAACATTCGAATAGTGCAGTTCGGAGGGCAGATCAAGCAAAATTAGGTTTTGCATCAATTTGCAAGAGTCTTGTAGTCTAATGCGTCCCACAAATAACAGACAAATTCGATAATATCCTTGACCCATATTGACTTGTTAATAGGTTATGATATTGCTTTTCGCTCAAGATATACAAAGATTTTAAATCGGCTGACAAAAGGAGCATCAAGAATGAGTCCTGCAAATAAAAATACCCGGGGTGCAGACCGCATCAGCCACATTATTAAGACGCTTGTAAAAAAATATCCGAAAGCAACGCTCGCGCTTAACCATAACTCGGCATTGGAGTTGCTTATTGCTGTCATCTTATCGGCCCAATGCACTGATGAACGGGTCAATCAGGTAACGCAAACCCTTTTCAAAAAGTATGCACAGGCCAAAGATTACAGTACTGCTGCCCGTGAACAACTGGAACAAGATATTCGACCAACCGGTTTTTTTCGCAACAAGGCCAAATCACTGCAGGCGTGCTGTCAAATGCTGGTTGATACATATGCCGGCGATGTACCCCAAGATATTGATGATTTGGTACGGTTGCCGGGGGTTGGCCGCAAAACCGCTGCCATGGTGTTAGGCAATGCATTTGGTTTGCAGCAGGGCATCGCCGTCGACACGCATGTCAAACGGATTGCACTGCGCACCCAAATATCGGTATCTAAAACACCCGAAAAGATCGAAAAGGATCTAATGGCGGCGGTACCACGTGCAAAATGGACCTGGTTCAGCAATGCCATGATTTTGCATGGTCGCCAAACCTGCACGGCACGCAAACCCAAATGCCGCCAATGTCGGATTGAAAAATGGTGTTTGTTTCCTGACAAAACTATTTAGAAACTTAAATATTGGGAGCTAACGATCTTCTTATGGATATATACTTGTACAACTCATTGACGCGTAAAAAGGAATTATTTCAACCCATCAAAGATCAGGAGGTTGGTTTATATACTTGCGGACCAACGGTCTATAACTATGCCCACATCGGCAACCTGCGTACCTTTATTTTTGAAGACATTCTTAAGCGCATCCTGTCCTTCAATGGGCTAACGGTCAAACATGTAATGAACATTACCGATGTGGGGCATTTGACGGGCGACCGCGATATGGGCGAAGACAAACTCGAAAAGGGCGCCCGTCGCGAGGGCAAAACCGCTTGGGAAATTGCCGCGTATTACACGGAAGCATTTAAACAAGACATGGTTCATCTTAATATCTTGGCGCCCGACATCTGGTGCAAGGCCACTGATAATATCCCCGAGCAGATCGAACTCATCAAAATACTGGAGGACAAAGGCTTCACGTATCGCACCAAAGATGGCATTTATTTCGACACGTCCAAATTCCCTGGCTACACCAAGCTGTCCCATCAGGATCTGGAGGCCTTGCAGGAAGGCGCGCGGGTAGAAAAAAATCCGGAAAAGCGCAATTTCACCGATTTTGCCTTATGGAAATTTTCACCACAAGGCGCCCAGCGCCATATGGAATGGGAATCACCCTGGGGTACCGGTTTCCCGGGCTGGCATATTGAATGCTCCGCCATGAGCATGAAGTTTTTAGGCGATCAGCTCGATATCCACTGCGGTGGTGCTGATCATGTGGATGTGCACCATACCAACGAAATTGCGCAATCTGAAGCTGCCACGGGAAAACCATTCTTCAACTTTTGGATGCATGGTGCCTTTTTAAATATTGCCGGCGGGAAAAAAATGGCCAAGAGCGATGAGAATTTTCTTACCCTGGAAACCACATTCATTAATCAAAACATCAATCCGCTGACCTACCGGTTTGCCACCTTTCAATCGCACTACCGTAAACCCATGGAATATAGCGATGAAGCCGTCGACGCGGCCCAAAACGGCCTTCATCATCTGCAAAACCAAGTTCGCACGCTGCTGGAAAATACCGGTGGAAAATCAGGAACCGTCAATGCAGAATTTCGCGATAAGTTCCTGCAAAAAATTAACGACGATTTAAACATGCCCCAGGCCATGGCCGCGGCACAAGAAATGCTCAAATCAACCATCAGCGATGAAGATAAAGTCGCCACTGTGTTTGATTTTGACGAGGTGCTCGGACTGGATTTGGCAAAAGTGCAAGATGCCGATGAATTGCCGGCCGAAATACGTCAAAAAGTAGATGCCCGCCAAAAGGCCCGCGATGAGAAGAACTGGGCGCTTTCTGACCAGTTGCGTGACGAAATCCTGGCCATGGGCTATGTCGTGCAGGATTCACGCGACGGCATGAAAGTATTTAAACAATAACCGTATCGGTTCCGACAGCAGGAGGACAAACAGATGACAACGATTTTTACGAAAATTATCAGCGGTGAAATTAAATCCGATGTGGTTTATCAAGACGAACAGGTAACCGCTTTTCGCGACATCAACCCTCAGGCCCCTGTGCACATTCTCATCGTTCCCAACAAAGAAATCCCAACCGTTAATGACATCGAAGAAGAAGATGAAAAACTCATCGGACGACTATTTACCGTTGCCAAAAAAATCGCTCAAAAGGAAGGTATCGCTGAAGATGGGTATCGTATCTTGGTAAATTGCAACAAACATGGCGGCCAGGAAATTTTTCACTTACATATGCATCTTTTCGGTGGTCGTCGTTTAGGCCCCATGATCATGCGGCGTTAGTATCTGATGTTAGGAAATATAAGTGCAAAGTGCCCTTGCAACCTTTAAACAGAAATCGACCCAAGTGAAGCGGCAGAAGGTATGAACCGGCCCAAGCTTTCCATGTGCAACTTCCTCGCTGATCTAGACCAGCTGAAGGACTTTGCCATCCGTAACGGCTTTGATGGGGTGGATTGGTCTTTTGCAATTAAAGATTTGCCTCAAACCCCCCGGCAAGAATCTGATTGGGTTAACCGTATTGCCGATTTGGCGCCCCTGGAGATACGCTATCACTGCCCTTTTGAAAAGGTCGATTTGGGCCACCATGATCTTGAAGAAGTAAAAGCAGCTGACGCGCTCTTCCGACGCATTATCCGGCTGGTGTCAAAAGCCGGTGCTGAGTATCTTTCCATTCATGTTGGGCTGGGACACGATACGACTAAAATCCTGTCCTGGGATGCCACTATCGATAATCTTCGCAATTTGGTTCAATATGCGGCTGAACGAGGCGTTAAAATATGCCTCGAAAATCTTGCCTGGGGCTGGACCAGTAAGCCCAATCTTTTCGAAAAACTGATTCGCCGCAGTGGAGCCGGGGTAACCTTTGACGTCGGCCATGCCCATGCCTGTGAGGTGGTCAATAGTCAACAATACACGGTGGAAGATTTTGTCTCACCCCATCAAGACCGGGTTTTCAATGCCCATATTTATCACACGGAAATTTCAGGGATCGGCCATTTGCCGCCGCAGCACCTTAGCGATATTCGCAATCGGTTGGACCTGCTTCATGTCATTGGATGCCGCTGGTGGGTCCTTGAAATCCGTGAGGCCCAGGGACTTCTTAAAACCAAAGAAATTATAACGCAATACCTGGCATCACATCTTAAAAATTAGGGATCAGTTCATTACGGCAATGCTGACGAAGATTGCATAACATCAAGGACAACCACTTATATAAATGAACTCAACCACCCCGCCCTACGACACCGGCGTCATTCATGGCCGTTTTCAAATCTTGCATAACGACCATTTGAAGTATCTACTGGCCGGCAAAGAGCTGTGCCGCCATCTGGTGGTCGGGATCACAAACCCGGATCCTTCCCAAGTAAATCACGAGGCATCTGATCCCTTGCGAAGTAGTGATGTCAATAATCCTTTGACTTACTATGAACGGTTGCAGTTAGTGCGCAATGCGTTGGCTAGCGCGGGTGTCAGTTCTAAATCGTTCTCCATTGTTCCCCTGCCGATTAACACCCCTGAACGCTATAAATATTATGTACCTATGGATGCGGTTTTTTTTCTGTCCATTTATGATGATTGGGGGCGTCAGAAAAAATCCTATTTTGAATCCATGGGCTTAACTGTCCATGTGCTGTGGGAAGTCACACCGTCAGAAAAAGGCATAAGTGCTGGAGACGTACGTGATCGTATGATGCGCGATGAACCTTGGGAGCACCTGGTTCCCGCAAATCTCGCCAATTTTTTAAAAAAATGGAATGTGGCGGGACGATTAAAAGATGTAAATGGGCTATAAGTATTTTCTGCCAATGTCTTTGGCGGGAACAAAGGCGGCGAGAAAACTGCTCTAAGGATTCGACGCCAAGGCCATGTTCCAAATCCTGCGATGGTTATTTAAATATTGATTGTATGCGTACCAGGTTGCAACCGCTTGGTCTCGTGTTTTACGGTTTTTAAAACCATTATCAAATTGTTCCCTCGTATCTAACAGCAAACGAGCCTCATCGCCCACGCTTACTTCCCGGATGCCCCACTCGTCATTTATATAAAACCGATTTAACATCGTTGCGAGCACGCGGGGATAATCTTGACGATCTGAAAAGATGGAAAGGCCCAGAAAAGGATTTGAAAAATGATTGATGGCTAACATCTGCAATACTGACGGTACCAAATCAAGGCTGCTGGCTTTGGTTTCAAATGTTTTCGGCAGTTCGTACTGTTTATCAAATATTAGCAACACAATCTCCTCAAAAAGATGGTTGTGCTGCGTTGGCAGGTCAAATGCTTGTTTATACTCCACGGTGGGCGGCATGGCATGATCCGCTGTAACGATAACCGTGGTGTTATGATAAAAAGGCGAGGTTTTAAAGTATTGCCAAAAAATACCAAAAGCTTGATCAAAGCTTTTAACTGAGTCCAAAAGCTTGCCCTCATAATCGTCATGCTCTGGATGGGTTCCAATCGTTGAAATCGTAAAGAAAAAAGGGGAACTTTTTTGATGGCGCTTGCCTAAAACATTTTTTAAATCAACCATTAATCCCAGATCACTGATGCTCTTTTTGATCGAGGGTGCATTATCGTTAAGCCCCAGCAGACGCTTCTGAATATCCTCGGCCATATATAGATTGGAAAAACCGCACTCCCGCATCAAAGCCGTAATATTCAATGTATGACCTAAAAACGGTGTATAGCGCGCAGGGGAGTAGGTAAAAAAAGCCGTTTCATAACCACGCTGGTTTAAAACGTGCGGTAACCCCAGCAATCGATAGTTTACGCGATCCAATTGCGAATGATCTTTCTCTCCTAAAACAGGGTAAAACGAACACAACTGTCCCCGCCAACCATTGACGGTTGGGAACGTGTGATTAAAATAGCCGCTGACGGACATGGACTCATTGGCCAGCTCATCCAAATTGGGGGTTAGTCCCAAGGAAGAAGATTTTTTATAAATAGTGGCGGACAAACTCTCAACCAGGAAAAGTATGATGTTTGGCTGCTCCGTATTTGTACTGCGTTTCATAAACGGCAGCGGCTTGCGGTATACCCAGTTCTTCACCTGCGGATAATTATTATCCAAATTGTAAAAAAGACCGAATTTGCTCTCCATCAGATGTTGTACATTTCGCGGCAAGTCTGCAGCGACAATGCTTCCCGAGGTCGACTTAAACTGTTTCAAGGACTTTAAGAAGGAAATTTCCGGCGTTTGAGATGGTACACCAAAGACTTCAGCGGCATTGTCAAGGTCGGAATAACTATGGCTCAATTGCAGCGGAATGCCAAATGCGATTGCGATGACAACAATTTGCAAAACCGTGCTTGGCAATAGACCCAACTGTTGGGCAGAATGGCGGTACCATTTAGCGATTTTATGAAAATACAAAATGACCGCCACGAAAATAATTAAAAGGACCAACAGCTTAATGATCATTGATGGGCTGACCAAAAGATGCATTTGATCAAGATGGTAAAATGCTTCCGGTATGATATAGCGGTTGGTGTAGTATAAAGAATAATATTGGACGATATAGATGGTAAATAAGCCAATGCCCAACACCCCAAAAAAACCTAGAAAAATTTTGGGCCATCTGAGAACCAATGCTGAAATCAGAGCAAGGATTCCAAAGGTTATAAATGAAGCTCCAAAGATCTTTGGAAGGTAAACGAGAAACACGAATGAACCGCTATCAAACCGATTGTAAATAACATGTGAAACGATTCCAAAGAAGAAATAAAAGGATGCCAGGTAGAATAGGGGGATGCAGAAAAATCCCAGAATTGTTTTACAATCATAATCTTTACGCTGCATGAGAGATCCGAAGTGCCTTACGCCTGATAGGCCAAAAGCTTTTGTAAAATAATTCGCCGATGGTCAATACGCTCTAAATTGTAACGTGGTGTGTGAAATTCTAAGTAGCGGTTCTTGTCGGTGTTGATCGGGATTCGGCGCTCCCTGGCCTCCTGCACTAGCCTGTCCACGTCAGACATTTCCAAAAGTTTGCATCGCAAAAGATTATGCAAATTGATGTTCCATCTCTGCAGCACATTGAAAAAGAAGCGCATCTCTTCACGGTTCTTTATCTGCTCTTTTAATTTTAGATTTAAAACTAGAGGTTTTTTAGAGGCTAATAATATTCCCTGTCCTCCTGCAAACCAAACGGAGACATAGGGGAAAACATCTTTAGCGGTGGCGATGGTTGACAGGATTTCATTCAGACCGATATGATGAAATTGGATCCACTGCTGCAAAACGCCATCCTGCGTGAGCCTTGCCTTGGCAATTTCATAAAATTCACGACTGTAGATGTTGGTTGCCCCGGCAAACCAAATCGATGAAACCTCGATTGAAATTAAATCATAAAAATCCTCGGAAAGCTGGAGATAAGTTCTGCCATCGGCAACGTGCAGATTAACGCCTTTGGCACTAGCGACACTACGGTTGCTACGACTGAAACACGTCGTAGCGGCATTAACAACCGCAGGAGACAGTTCCAAAATATCAACCGACGGAAAACCGGCTGCCTTAATGACCGCAGCCGATTGTCCTGTGCCCAACCCTATAACGGCTGCCTTTTCTATTTTTTTCAAATGTAAAATCGGCAGCAGCGCAATGCTGATTTGCGCAGGCGCTTCAGCATTATCATTGCCCTGAAATTTACCATTGGTCAGCAATGTATTAATGCCATTTCTTCTCACGACAGTCACAAAGCCGTCAACAACCCCTTCTTGAAGAAAAAGCATCTCTGATTGGTCGGTTACATGCATCTTTGTAAAATAGACGTTTTTGCCCGAAGTTAATTCCTTTAAATCCCATTGGCTCGATACTGCGATAAAAAAGCAAATCGCCAGGACACCAAATTGGAAGACAGTACGAATCGCTTTCGATGTAATACCCGATTTGATTTGCATTAATTCATAGATAAAACAAATGCAGGCAACCAAGGAAAAGAGGACCGCTAAACACTTGAAAGACACCTGGCTTCCAAACAAGGGAATAAAGACAAAAATCGTAAGAAAAGCACCACTGATGCTGCCGATGGCATTAATGGCCGACATCCAGGCTACCGTGCGGTCTGGCTGTTCTTTCGGAAACCATCTGGACCGAAACAAATAAGGATAAATCATTCCCAAAAATATGCATGGAAGCGTTATAAAAATGACACAATATCTTAAGCGTACAAATTCGCCGAATAAAAACGGAGACATGGCTAGCCGATCAATATTCTGGCCATACTTCGCTAAAATGTCGGGGATATGGTCCCAATACAAAAACGTCAGACACAAACATAGGGCCGCCACCTGAATCATTGTCAGAATGAAATAATTGGGAATTATTTTTAGCTGAATAAACACCCGCGCATTGATTAAACTGGCCAAAAACAAACCCAATAAAACCGCAAAAAGCATATTGGCAAACGAATAAACCGAATTCCCCAGCGCTGCGCCAATCAGATGATTCCAAATTACCTCGAAACTAAAAACAATGAAGCCCGAAAAAAAGCTGATCATAAGCAAAATCCAATGGGATTTTGAAAAATGTAACTTCTCTCTTATTCCTATAATTTCTTTAGTGTGAGGTTCGCCCCCAGGGATCTGTTCTGTATGAAAAACACGGGAAACGTAGAACCAAATGAAAACAGCAATGACGATTTCGAAGCTCGATAGAAATACCAGGGTTTGAATTAAACCGAATTTGGGAAACCACCAATAAATACCAACAAGTGCACCCATTGTAGC
>JASJAZ010000224.1 GCA_030066785.1 Desulfobacterales bacterium
AATCAATTCGACTTTCGCCGGTATTCGGCTCTATGCATCGTTTTGTTCCGGCGCTTGATGTTTATTCTTCAATGATTAGTTTCAGCTAATTATTAAGAAAATTTTCAACCATAAACGGGGGAGGACAACAATGGAAATTACCAAGGACATTTTTGATATTTTTCTACAGGATGAGCACTATCAGTACATCATGAAACGGCTGTTGGAAGCGTCCATGGAAGAATCGTTTAATTCGATCATTATTAGTGAGGCGGGGCCGGGTTATCCGATTATTTATGTTAATTCGGCTTTTTGTGAACTGACAGGCTACGGGCCTCATGAAGTCATGGGCAAATCACCTTCGTTGTTGCAGGGCCCCAACACTGATTCTGAGGTGGTCGGTCGATTGGGTCGGGATTTGGATGAAGGCAACCTATTTTACGGCAAAGCCATCAATTATCGCAAGGATGGTTCGGAATTCATGATGGAATGGAAAATTGCGCCCATTCGCAACAACAAGGATGAAATCACCCATTATTTGGCAATTCAGCGCGAAGCACCGACAGAATAGCGCCATGCTCAACAGATTTATTATCTGCTGATTGGAAACATCGCTATTCTATCAAAGGTGCCGGGGTTAAGCTCGTGCCTAACTTTCCGATCCGGAAATCGTAATGCTCTTCGATTCTGTCATCCGGTCTGCGACACGATTTCTATCGTTTTAAACAAGATTTCCTACCGATATTTACCCAATATTGTCATAGCTTGGGCAGAATTTCAGGCCAGCTCTGTTTAAAACCTAACATGGACAGATATATACAGCTTTGGGGATAGGCGTCATGTAGGGTCTTCAGGTTTCTGAGGGGATCAAAGTCCTTGCCCAATTCCTCGTTTTGACTGCGAACACTTTTAAGAAGAAGGCCGATGTTATTTGACATCCAGGCTTCAATTACAACCGGAATATTAAAATCAAAAACCTTGTCCACCTGCGCATCTTGGCCGATGACCGGTTGGGTGATAACGAACTTGGCGCCTGCCTCTATTTTATACTGTAGGCGATTATGTTCAAGCGGCATCGCATTGTACTGGTTGAATGCGGCGCCGGTCGTAAAAGTAGTACCATATTCATGATGAATATAGCGAATCAAATCGATGGAGGTGACCACACTTTTTGATCCGCCGATGCTTTTGGGATCCAGTTTGGGCAACAGAGGCCCGCCATCGCCACGCACAACCAGCAGATATTGAATGCCGAGCTCCGCTGCAGTTTTGAGCAATTCATCCAGCTCGTCTTTGGTGTGAAAAGTGTTTAAATTCATAACGGTTCGCTGCGGCAATACCGGCAGGTCAGCACTTTTAAGCATGCCCACAAAACTCTGGCGTGGTTGCCCCATAGGGTTGTCGGGCACGGAAAAGCCCATTTTTTGGTCAATGATGCGATAGTAGCGCTCTGCAAACTGGTTGGCGGCTATTTTATCGGTGGCGCCCAGGTTTTTTTTGGGAGTCAGTATCTCAACCAGATAGTTGCAATCTAACATGCTGAATTTCCTTTCTGAATAGCTTATTGAACTTGGTGGGCTTTGCTCCAGGCTGAATGGTTGCAGCTTTCAATTTCTCTCTATTATTTTGCGAAGTAATTGAATAACACCGACCCTATTTCTGTTTGCTGAGAAGATAATGGGAAACCAGCCACTCCTGTCCATTGCGAAACCCCCACATCTCGGCACAAGCCATAAAAAAAATTCGCCATCTCTGTAGCCAAAGTATTGCGTCGGTATTGCCATAGGTGGCCTGCATGATTGGCATAATAGCATGTCGGCGTTGATCAAGATTAGCGAGCCAGGCCTCAGCGGTTTTGCTGTAATGTTTGCCGTTGACGCGCCAGTGCTGTTCAACCACCAGATGCTTTTGAAGATATAAAAGTAAATCATCAGAAGGAATCATGCCTTCGCTGAAAAAATAGCGCCCCATCCAGTCATCGTCACTATTTTCTCCAAATAAATAAGCGAACTTGCGATGCGTGAAGATATGCATGAAGAATTTGCCACCGGATACCAACCAATCGTTTATATAAGCAAGTAGGGCCGGCCAGTTGCGCATGTGTTCGAACATTTCAACGGACACGACCCGGTCAAATTGCCGATCCGGTCGAAATGAATTCATATCAGCGGTGATCACCTTAATATTACTGAGATTGCGTTTTGCCATTTGTGATCGGATGAATGCGCCTTGCGGCTTGGAATTGGAAACTGCTACGATTTGACTGTCGGGGTAATGCGCTGCCAGCCACAAAGTCAGTGATCCCCATCCGCAGCCGAGCTCAAGAATTGTCATCCCATCATTAATCTCGGCCCTCTGACAGGTCAATTGGAGCATCCGGGATTCCGCCTGATTCAGATCATGGACGTCATTGGGCCAGTAGCATCCACTATATTTGAGATGTTTGCCCAGAACCTGCTGGAAAAAGGCTGGGGGGAGTTCATAGTGTTGTTGATTTGGTTTGTGTGGTTTGACGGCAATCGGACCCTGTTGTAAGTTTTCAATAAAGCACTTTAGCGCCTGACGCTGGGCTTCGACATCGCCGCGATTCTCCATTCTCAATCGCTTTTTGTGGAGACGGCGAATGCCGAAACGAATCAGGCGATCCGGCATCAATTTACGATCGGCCAGCTCGATCAGCTTATTCATGGGAGCTCCGTTTTGGAAACCAGGGAATAAATGAATTGGTACGCGCGATGTAATCCCGATAGCCAGGCCGCGCTTTCATGATGCTAGCCTCTGTTAAGGGTATGCCGGTCATTTTGGTCAGTACCACTGTCATCACGATGGGACTGATGATGGTCCACCACCCGTGGGGTACATTGCAGGCGATTAAAAAAAGACCCCACCAGATCAAAAACTCACCAAAATAGTTTGGATGGCGGGAATACCGCCACAGGCCTTGGTTAAAAACCTTTCCCTTATTATGTGGATTGGCCTTAAAGCGTTGTAACTGTCGGTCGGCAATGCTTTCAAGCACAAATCCCACCAGCCACACACCAGTCCCGATTCCATCCCACAACGTCAGGTAATCCGGCTGGGATGCAGGTTGCGGTACCTGGATCACCAACGCAATCACCCATAAAAAAAGCGCCTGCAGCCAAAATACCTTAAACAGACTGATGCGCCAAAATTTTGTACCACTGGCTATGCGCCACTTTGCATAGCGTGGATCTTCGCCTTGGCCCCAATTGCGAATGCTCAAATAAATGCTCAAGCGCAGTCCCCAAAACGTCGTCAACAATGTGACTAGCCATTGGCGACCCGCATAGCCTTCATCTGCCAGGAAAAAACTCAACCAGGCCGTCAAGACAAAACCAAGGCCCCAGAGACTGTCTACCACAGTTACATTGCGAATTGGTAGGCTCACAATCCAGCCAAATGTCATCAATACGACCAAGGCTAGCAAGTTTATACCTAAAAGGCCAATCATGCCTTCCATAGTGTATTGCCTTCCTTGGCCGCAAATCTGGCGGTTTGTCTCACCAGCATTATAGTCCATCTGTATAGTTTGAGTGGATAACGATTTGTCATATACTAATTTACCTTTTAGGGTAATTGATCAACGTTGACCATCGACCGGCGCTTTTGTAGTCGCGGGCATATTTGAAAGCCAATGGCATCCATATTAAAAGCGTAACATTAACATTGAACATATCCAATTTGATCACATAATTAAACTTGAAAGGGTTTTTTCTAACGGGAAACATAGGACGCCTTTTAGAAGTGTCAATTAGTGTATACTTTTGTCAGTTATTAGCTGCACCCATGTCGCCATTAATCTGAATCAAGGTCATGTGTATGGAGCGGATAGCGCTGGTGCTTGACCCGGTAGTGAGTCGGTATTACCATCCTTATTGAATGTAAATTGATATTGAGGTTTCATCAATGTGGACTTTTGTTCCAAAGAAGTAATATTTTAAGTAATCGATACAAGGTTTGCGCTGGCGTCATTAGCCGGCAAGACTTAAAACGTTAAACGTGCAACCAGTTGATACAAGTTTTTCATTTTTGATGCAAAAAAATTAAATCGGCTGGGTTATGCATTGAAAGGAATAAACAAATGTCGATGCCAAAAGATGAAATACAGGAAGAAATGAATGAAGCCTGGAATACCTACGTTCAGGCTCTTGAAAAATCACTTGACCTCATTGAAAAAGAAATAGAGGAAGCCAAAGATCTGGCCGGCGTCTGCACAGACGAATGGTGTCACACAACCGAGCACGTTCTGGATGATTTGGGAAATGCTCTGTTCTCGATCAGTGAACCGCGGTGGTCCTCAAAGGAAGATTCCAAGCGGATCAAAGCCCTTAAACGCAGATTGTATGACATTTATGTGAATTACCGTGGCGTATATAAAAAAATTGCCGCCTGATACTTTATATGACTCTGAAGCAACTGCCGGCCGGTTGCCAGCCGCCGGCAGTTGAAACAACACTAAAATTTGTTTGATGAGAAAGACGGGATGCATCAATTGTTCTTGACGACTTCCTGATTTTGCTCAGATTTGATCAAAGCCCGGTACACTTCGACAAGTGCAAACCAACATCCCCAATTTGCTGAAACATAGGCAAAAATAAACTGAGCGCGACTGATTTTTTAGAGATTTTATAGCAAATACGTAGATAGGATAGATATTGGAACTCCCCAAATAATCACCATCATAAGAGCAAGTAACGACTGATGTTAAAATCCGCGAACAGTTCGTAACGCATCGTCCAACGCTTCAATTCGGTAGGGTTTGCTTACGGCTCGGCAGAAGTCGCTTTTTGCATAATTGGATAATACCGGATCGTTTGGGAAACAGTTAGATAAAATTGCTTTTTCGCTTGGATTTCTTTGAAGAAATATTCTTAACCACCGTCTTACCACCCATCCTCCCGGGACCGTCAAATCAAGAATCACTGTATCGAATGGTTTTTTGGCCTCCAGCGCCTCCTTATACAGATGTATGGCCGCTTCACTATCATGGACCGTTGTCTACTTTTTGGCTGGAGGGCCTCATTCTGGATCGGCGGCAGGCAGATGAGGAAGGCGGCACTGTCTCCTAATTCACTTTCAACCGTGACGCGGCCATGCTGTTAAATGTTTCCAAATGATGCGCTGGCAACACGATCGGATGTATATTGATAGTTAGGTAATAGGATAGCGTTAATTCACTATTGCACGCTTTAGACAATTATCGGCGGATTTTTTATATCTCGCTTTGTGTGGGAAGTTGCGCTTTTGCAGGTGCTTGCCCGGATCGTGGAAAACTTTTCATAAGATGTGTTGTGAGTGCCTGCGGTAGTCCAATTCCTGTCAAAGAATAGTCTTTGAAGGCAACAGCGCACCTTTTAGTCCATTTAAATCTTTAGGAGCCGTAAAATGAAGAGAGTTCGGAATCCGGAAGAAGTGATCAATTCTAAATTAATCGAGCCCGGTAGCCGTATCTATGCGGCCGGTAATGCCGCGACACCGCAGCATCTTTTATCTCAGCTGGCGACTGACGAGAGTATTCATCAGATAGAATTGATCGGCGTGATGCTGCTGGGTGATATTAAAGACTTGTTTTCCGAGGATAGCTGCCGTCGGATAACCCACCGTGTGATTTTCAACGGGCCGGCCTCAAGAGATGCAACCAATCAGGGACGCGCCAAATATCAGTTACTGCATTTGTCAGATATTCCACGGCAGGTAAGATACCATTTAAAGCCAAATATTGCGATGATAACGGTCAGCGGTCCGGATAACGGTGGCAACTATAGTCTGGGCACCACAGCGGAGGCGGTGCCGGCGGCGGTGGAGACCGTTAAACAGAAAGGTGGCGTGGTAATTGCGGAACGCAACAACCGAATGCCTTTTGTGCTGGGTGGTACCATACCAGGAGATATGATCGATTACATGTTAGATACCGACTATCCGCTGCCGGTCAGCCCAGTGAAGCCGCCTGATGAAGCGGCCAAGCGTATCGGCCGACTCATTGCCCGGCATTTTGTGTGCGATGGTGCGACCCTGCAGTACGGCATCGGCCAGGTTCCCGAGGCGGTCACCGACGCCATATTGGCTAAAGAGGTCAAAGATTTGGGTATTCATACCGAACTGTTTGCCGACGGCATGCAGCGCCTGGTGGAAGTTGGTGTGGTTTCAAATCGACATACTTTCACCCAGGCCAACTTTGCCATGTCCTCCATCTTTCTTGCCAGCAATCAGGAAGGCTATGATTGGCTTGACTATAACTCTTCGGTACAAAGCCGCCCCTGTGACTATACCAACAATGTTCTGAACATTGCCCGGGAGCCTTGCATGGTGGCCATAAACGGTGCTATTGGCGTCGATCTGCATGGCAACATCTGGGCCGATTCGTTACAAGCCCGTAAAATTTACAGTGGGGTGGGCGGCCAATCTGATTTTCTGCGAGGTGCCGCGCTTTCAAATGGTGGCGTGCCTATTATTGCGTTGAAATCCACGACCGCTAATGGAACCAGCAAAATTGTTGATAAGTGCCCTGCCGGCATCACAACCACCGCCATCGCTGCCGATCAGGTGGTAATTGTCACTGAGCACGGCGCTTTCGACCCGCGCGGTCTGGCCTTCTCTGAACGGGCCGTCGCCATTGCCCACCTGGCCGAACCCCAAGTGCGCCAGCAATTGCTTAAAACAATCTATGACAGCCCCGTGTGGCACCACCCGAATGAAGCGCTCAAGGACGGTGTACCCAGGGGGGTGATACCATACGAAAAGCTGTAATTCGGTCGATTTTACTAGCTGGTCAGAGAGTTGGTCCCCGATGGAGGGAAATAAGATCTGCCGGTATGAATTATTTTCGGTAAAAATACTTTTCCGAAGACACTCGTATTCAATAGTTCGACCACCACATCGACCGATTGTAACAAATGCATATTTTTCATCTGAATCTGTCGAACAGTTCGGAAAATGTCTCTGGGTTTATATGTTGTGTGACCAATGTCTGCTCAGATATCGCTGGAATTTGTTCTTCCAACGTTGGTCTTTGATTTTTGTAAATGACACCAATAGGTATTTTAGCTCCCCACTCTTGAGCCTTTTGGAAAGCGATTTTGCGATCACTGGGATCGTACAGTGAATCACCATCGATCTCATAGACGCGCTCGGAATACCATTTGAAAGTGTTGATGCGGTTGAATGAAAC
>JASJAZ010000045.1 GCA_030066785.1 Desulfobacterales bacterium
CTGTGATCTTGGCATCAAGCATTTAAAGGAGTTAGCCCCAATGATGGATCAAAAACCAGGTAACGCGGGCTGCAGTGGATCCGCCTGTGGTTCAAATACAGCCTCACAGATGGCGTCTTCCATGCAGGATAAATTGATTGCAGGATCACTTGCAAAGATAAAAAACAAGCTGATAGTGATGAGCGGTAAAGGCGGCGTCGGCAAAAGCAGTATTGCTGCCAATTTAGCGGTAGCCTTGGCCCAAAAAGGTTTTAAGACAGGATTAATGGATGTGGATCTGCATGGTCCCAGTATCTCTCAGATGATGGGACTTGAAGGTCTATTAGATATTACGCCCGATCGTCGGGTGCTGCCCATGGCGTATAATCAGCATCTTAAGGTGGTTTCGATGCAGTCGCTCATGACGGATGCAAATCAGGCGGTGATCTGGCGCGGCCCAGCTAAAACAGGCATTATTCGTCAATTTGTCGCAGATGTTTTATGGGAAGATCTGGATTTTCTGATTATCGACTGCCCGCCAGGCACTGGTGATGAACCGTTAAGTGTAGCCCAGACGATATCTGATGCTAAAGCCCTGGTTATTACCACCCCCCAAGAGGTTGCCTTGTTGGATGTTCGCAAATCGATCAATTTTTGCCGAACCATTAATCTGCAAATTATCGGCTTACTGGAGAACATGGGACCATTCGTATGCCCTGATTGCGGTGAAGCCATTGAGCTGTTCAAAAGCGGTGGCGGTGCCGAAACCGCGCACAAAATGGGGATTCCTTTTTTAGGTTCTTTGCCGTTTGATCCGGCGGTTGTCATCACCGCTGATTCCGGAACTCCGATTATTGATCAAAATGCAGACAACCAATTTGCCAAAGCACTCAATGAATCTGTTTCAAATATTATCAACAGATTATAAAGCAACTTACCGGATGCCGCTGATAGCATCGAAAAGTGATTACATTCGTTGCAAACAAGCATCGATAGGTTGGAGGATCTTTAAAGCCTGTCGGATACCAAATTATGGCTGACGCTACTTTGGGAATATTTTGATAAGCAAAGAAAAAAGGGCAATATAGGTAGATGATAGAGCCATAAAATTGGATTTAATAATGGCAGCGATTGATGCGCAATAACCATAAGAAAGCCATTGCACTGGAAGCACGCCTTTCTCAGTGCGAGTATGTCACAACCCTTGGCGTGCGCCCCAATTTTTCCGATTATTCGGATAAAGAAAAAGCTCTTATCCGCGATGCTGCTAAGATATACTATCCCACGGCCTTTTACGCCGAACTCTTTGATACCATCGGGAAAGCAACATTTCCAAGCTACCACACCTATAAATATGTCCAGGATAAAGTCAAACAGACAGCGTTATTTCAACTCTTAGATCTACCCCATCCCCGCACGCGGGTATTTTATGGTAAACGACAGAAGAAGAAAATTACAAACTTCTTCAGGTTCCCATTTATCGGCAAGGTTGCGCGCGGATCTGCCATGGGGCGCGGGGTGTACTTGATTCGTAACCAACAGGAACTGGATTCATATTGTGCTTTAAACCATGTTGCTTATATCCAAGAATATCTGTCGGTAGATCGTGACATGCGGGTTGTCGTTATCGGAAATGATATTGTGCATGCCTATTGGCGGATTGCCCCGCAAGGTGAATTTCGCACAAACGTCGCCCAGGGTGGCACTGTCAGCCTGGCGGATGTACCTGAAATTGCACTGAATTTAGCCCTTAAAACTGCACGGGCATGCTGCTGGAATGATGTCGGCATCGATATTTGCAGATTTGATGGCAATTATTATATATTGGAAGCCAATATGAAATATGGCAAAGAAGGCTTCCGCCAAGCCGGAATTGATTACTACCAATTAATGAATCGTCTGATTGCCAATGAAGAAATATAATTTTGAACAATTTAATGCCGGTTCTCCGGAGGCCATTCGACAGGTTTTAAACGAGCGTGAATCGCAGACGCTGTCCAAAAACGCTGTACTTAGCAGCGACGGACTGCGCCGCCATCATGAGGAAAAACTGGGGGAAGGATACCGACAGCCGTTTTCCCAGGATGTGGATCGTATATTACACTCCCTGGCCTACACGCGCTACATTGATAAGACCCAAGTGTTTTATCTGATTGATAATGATCATATCACCCACCGAGTGCTGCATGTCCAATTGGTGTCTAAGATTGCCCGCACGGTTGGTCGGTTTTTAATGTTAAATGAAGATCTTATCGAAGCCATTGCGCTGGGCCACGATATCGGCCATACACCATTTGGACACGACGGTGAACGTATTTTATCGGAGATCTGTCAAAGTGTTGGAATCGGTGCCTTTCACCATAACGTTCAAAGTGTACAATTCTTGGACAAAGTGGAACGCAAAGGCCGTGGGTGGAATCTATGTCTGCAGACGTTGGATGGGATTATGTGTCATGACGGCGAAGTGCACAACCAAACCTTGAATCCCATTCGAAAAAAAACCTTTAAAAAATTAGATCATGAAGCGGAGGCAAAAAAGCACCAACCCGGTAAAGAGCTGATTCCAATGACCCTGGAAGGCTGCATCGTTCGGATGGCGGATACGATCGGTTATATCGGACGTGATTTTGAAGATGCCATCCGGCTGGGAATGATTCAGCGGCAAGATCTTCCTGCGGGAGTGAAGAAGTTGCTGGGTGACACCAATGGCACCATCGTCTACAATCTTGTGACCGATGTTATTCAAAACAGTTTTGAAAGTAATCGCATTGCCTTCAGTCCTGAAGTGGCCGATGTGCTGAAACGATTTAAGGCCTTTAACCTTGAACGAATTTATATGAACCCTTCGGTTAAGACCCACTTGGTCACCATTAAACATCTGTTTGAATTTTTATTTGAAAAAAGTCTGCAAGATCTCGTGTCTGGCAATCAATCGTCCGTCATTTTTACCCGCTTCCTGAAGGGGATGTCCGACAGTTATCTTTCTTCCCATACCAATGGTGAAATCGTCCGCGATTTTATCGCCGGTATGACGGATAAGTATTTCTTAAGACAATTTCCAGAAGCCATGCGTCCCAAATCAATCGGCTCATGACGTTCGCTTATCTAATAATTTGCCAGGATTTCAAACAACATTTATTGTCCGGCTAAGCATGGTCAAATCTAAAACCTATCGAAATCTGGTCAAATCCGACGAATTAACCTCGTTTCAAGTGACGGTCAAGGAAACCGATTTGATTGTAAGCGCCCGCAAGAATCTAAAGGCGCAAGCGATTGATTCGATCTTAAATCATCGGGGTGTTATTGAGTCCTATATCGACACCTATCCGGATTTCATCACAACACTGACACCCTGGACGGTTTCAACGCCAATGCCCGCTATTGTTCGCGATATGGTCAATGCCGGCTGTTCAGCCGGAGTGGGCCCCATGGCAGCAGTCGCCGGGGCAATTGCTGAAGCCGTCGGCTGCGATTTGCTCAAACTTAGTTCGGAAATCGTCATTGAAAATGGCGGCGATGTATTTATAAAAATCGACCGCCCCACAACTGTGGCAATTTTTGCAAACCGCTCGCCAATGAGTTTGCGACTCGGTTTGCGCATTAATTCAATGCAAGATCCTGTGGCGGTTTGTACTTCTACAGGAACATTTGGCCATTCCGTTAGTTTTGGCCGTGCCGACGCAGCCTGCGTGGTTTCAAGATCCTGCGCACTGGCAGATGCTGCCGCCACCGCCATTTGCAATCGTGTACAAACAAAAGCTGATATACAAGCCGCCATCGCCTTTGGCCAAAAAATTGAGGGTGTTCAAGGAATCGTCCTTATTCTCAATGAAGATGTTGGTCTTTGGGGTGATTTGGAGCTGATTCCCCTTAAAGGAAAAAAAGGTTGAGTTTTTAGAATGAAAAACGTAAATTGACGCGGTCAAACAAGCCGGATCGGAGTATCGTTTATCCTGTGAAAACCAGTGGGCACCATGGCGGGTTGAGTATAATCATGCTACAAAAAGCAATCAGTGCATTTCTTGTGCGGTTGGCGATAAGTGAATAATAGCCGGGGAGAGGGCAGATGCGTAATGTTAAATTGGTGCTGTGGGTAATCATTTTTGCTTTTGTCGGATTGGTCATTTTTCAAAACCAAGATTTCTTTTTATCCAAGCAGAGTCTTGGCATCAATATATACTTTTCTGCCTATCAAACACCGGAGATATATATCGCCGTTTTATTTTTAGGCTGCTTCCTTTTTGGGCTTATTGTGTCCTATCTCCAGGGTTTGGCCGAGCGCTTTCGATTATCCCGCAAAATAAAAGAATTAAGTGTTGCCAAAGACGCAAGCCTGCCAAACGCTGAGACACCTGAAGAAGAACTGCCAACTCAGAAAGAGGATACGCCTACTCAAACCGATGCAACCGCCCCAGAGCCTACAGAAACCGGCGCAAAGACCACTGTTATCACCTCTTAGTTTTAAGTCGTTTGTATCCAAACCGATGTCCGTATCCAAAACAACCCCCATGATACAGCAGTACCTGGCCAAGAAGGAAGAATACGCCGATGCGCTTCTTTTTTTTCGGATGGGTGATTTCTATGAAATGTTTTTTGAAGATGCCGAACTGGCATCACGACTTCTGGAAATTACCCTGACATCTCGCAACAAAAAAGATAAAAAACCAATTCCCATGTGCGGGGTTCCGGTCAAAGCGGTTCAGGGATATATTGCCCGCTTGATTGCCCAAGGTTACAAAGTTGCCATTTGCGATCAAATTGAAGATCCTGCCAAAGCAAAGGGCTTGGTAAAAAGAGACATCACCCGCGTGATTACTCCCGGAATGGTCATTGAAAATGAGCTCCTAGACGCCAAACAGAATAACTATGTTCTGGCACTGGCCAGAAGGGAAACAGCTGTCGGGATCGCTTTTTTGGATATTTCAACCGGCACCTTCCGGCTGGCTGAATCCGCCGATTTGGGGGCCGTTACTGAGGAGATACTACGCATTGCACCCCGTGAGATTTTGTTGTCGAAATCCCGCACTACAGATCCTTTTTTGCAGTCGATTGATGATTTAATGCCCACGGCATCCATAACCGAGTTGTCCGACGATCTGTTTGAATTGCGAGCGGCACGCAAGCGTTTGATTGCGCAGTTTCAAACCCAATCGCTCGAAGGGTTCGGCTGCGAGCATTTGAAGGCCGGTGTAAGCGCTGCGGGGGCGCTGATGGAATATGTGCAAGATACGCAAAAGCAGCCGGTAACCCATTTAAGTCGCATTGAAACCTACTCTCTGGAACATTTCTTAGGGATCGATGACCGCAGTTGTCAAAATCTGGAATTATTCAAGAATTTGCGATCCGGTGGCAGCCATGCGACGCTGATTGGAATTTTAGATAACGCTATGACTGCCATGGGCAGTCGTCTGATGCGCCACTGGCTAAGATATCCTCTCAAGGATTTCCAGGCCATTCAGGCACGGTTAGATGCTGTTGAAGAAGCCAAAAACCAACCGCAGATCCGCATCGATATCAAAACCCAGCTTAAGTCAGTATATGATTTAGAGCGTATCGGCAGTAAAATCGCCATGGGGCACGGCAATGGCCGTGACCTACTGGCCCTGAAACGTTCGCTACAATCATTGCCGGCGCTTTTACAAAATCTGGCCGGTCTTGAAGCGGGCCTCTATCATTGGAAATCTGATCTCAGTAATCTTTATGAATTGGCTGAGCACATCGAGCGTGCCATTCGTGATGATTGTCCGCCAACCATCAATGAAGGCGGCATCATCAAATCTGAATATAACAACGATTTGGATGAGCTCATCCAGATCAGTCAGGATGGCAAGGGATGGCTTTTGAAACTGGAAGCCAGCGAAAAATCAGCAACCAATATCAATTCTCTTAAGGTTCGCTACAACAAGGTTTTTGGGTATTACATCGAAATTCCCAAGACACATGCCGAGGCGGTTCCGGCGCACTATATCCGCAAGCAGACCCTGGTAAATGCCGAACGCTATATCACCGATGAACTAAAAACGTTCGAGGCCAAAGTGCTGGGAGCCGAAGAGCGGCGCGCTGCCCTGGAATATTCATTATTTCTGGATATTCGTCAGCAAGTCGTTGAATGCAATGTCCAGATTCAAGCTGTTGCTGAATTTTTAGCGCAAATCGACTGTTTGATAGCTCTGGCCGATGTCGCCGCACTAAATAACTACAGCCGTCCGGAAATCAATACGCAGGGCAGTATTGTGATCCAAGAGGGCCGACATCCGGTGGTTGAAAAAATGATTACCGGCGAACGGTTTGTTCCCAATTCCATCCAGTTGGATAATGAAGAAAATCAAATTTTAATTATTACCGGTCCGAATATGGCCGGCAAATCAACGGTTTTACGTCAGGTGGCCCTGCTGGTGATCATGTGCCAAATGGGTTCCTTTATCCCGGCAACCAAAGCCTCAATTGCCATAACTGACCGTATTTTTACCCGGGTGGGCGCCCTTGATAACTTATCGCAAGGTCAGAGCACGTTCATGGTTGAGATGGAGGAAACCGCCAATATATTAAACAATGCTAGCGATCAAAGTCTGGTTATTATGGATGAAATCGGACGTGGTACCAGTACCTTTGACGGCATCAGTATCGCTTGGGCGGTAGCTGAATTTCTGCATGATGCTGGCAATCACGGCATTAAAACTTTATTTGCGACGCACTACCATGAGCTGACCGAATTAAGTGCTTCCAAAGCACGGGTGAAAAACTTTAATATTGCTGTCAAGGAATGGAATGACGAAATAATTTTTTTGCGCAAGCTTATTCCAGGTGGTACCAATCGAAGCTACGGTATTCAGGTCGCCCGGTTGGCGGGAATTCCTGAAGCAGTTGTGGCACGGTCTAAAAAAATACTATCGCGAATCGAAGACGGCAATCACCAATTAAGTCAGATATCGCTTGCAGCGGGCGATGAAGATGCCGATATACAAAAACCGCGACAACTGGACCTTTTCCAAAATCGCGAGCAGGTACTGATTGCTAAACTGAGAAAGCTGGATATATCGACAATGACACCGATTGATGCTATGAACTACCTGCACACGCTACATGAAAAGATCAAAGATATTTGATAGCGCAACTTAATGATAATACTTACAGATTCCGTAATATTAGAAGGGTTGATTGATTCAAAAACTTTTTGTTAGCTAAATGGCTAACGCCTTTTTTTATCATATTAAGAAAACATGCTTTTAATAAAAACAATTCGCTATAGTTTCGTTATATGTTTATTGATGTGGTCTTTTGGGCCACAGGTTGTTGTCGCCATCACCGCTAAGGACAAGTATTTTAAGGCTGAGGCGGCCTACCGCGCACTGCAAAAAAATGCCAAAAAGCAGAAATATCGTGATAACTGGCTGAATTGTATCGATAAATTTAAGTCCGTATACCGGCATGATCCCAGTGGTCCATGGGCCCCGGCGGGTCTGTATCAAACCGGAAATCTTTATCGGGGTTTGTACCGCTGGTCCCACAAATTAGAAGATATTGAACAGGCCAAGGATCATTACGAGCGGATCATTAAGCGCTTTCCGCAAAGCGCTTATCGCACCAAAGCCGAAAGTGCCATTAAGATTATTAACAAAGAGCTCTCGGCGTCCAAACGGATAAAAAACAAAAAAAACACCAATCGGGACATTGGTACAAAAACTGATACCATTGGCAGTCTAATTCAGCAGACTCAACGTGCGTCTTTAGCTCCACGGTCCAATCCGATTAAAAAATCCGGACAGAAAACTAAGATCACAGGCCTAAGGTATTGGTCCAACCCCAGCTATACGCGTATTGTAATTGATGCTGACAATGAGACCACATTCAGCCATAATTTACTTAAAAAAGACCCATCGATTCATAAACCGCAGCGCTTGTATGTTGATTTAGATCATAGTTGGCTGGGTGAAAAGACTCAGAAAACCGTACCGATTGATGACAACTTGTTGAGCAACGCACGGGCCGGCCAATATAACCGCGAAACCGTACGGGTGGTGGTCGATATTAAATCTTTCACCCGCTACAATATATTTTCTTTAAAGAGCCCGTTTCGGATTGTTATCGATGTATGGGGCAAATCGGACGGAAAAAAATCGTTTAGGCGATCCACCGCAATTACCAGGAGATCTAAACTTCCCAAGAAAGGATCATTGGCTAAACAGCTGGCACTGGGGGTACGCAGGGTGGTAATTGATCCTGGCCATGGCGGAAGTGACTATGGTGCCCCCGGCTATTTAAGGGGCGTGCACGAAAAACACGTTACCTTGAAAATTAGTAAATTGTTGGCTAAAAAAATAAAACAGCAACTGGGGCTTGAGGTGATTTTGACACGTACCACTGATCGTCATCTAACCTTGGAGGAGCGCACCGCCATTGCCAACACCCAAAATGCCGATTTATTTATCTCCATCCATACCAATTCCCATAGGGATCGCCGCGCCTATGGCATGGAAACTTATATTCTTAATTTTGCCACGGATGATGAAGCCGTGCGCGTAGCCGCCCGCGAAAATGCCACTTCGCAAAAAAATATTAGCGATTTGCAGAAAATCCTGTTTGACTTAATGAGCCATGCCAAAATAAACGAATCCAGCCGCCTAGCCGGATTTGTGCATAACTCAATGTACCGCAACATCAAAAAACGCTATAGCCGAACAAAATCCAAGGGGGTTAAACAGGCGCCTTTTTACGTTTTATTGGGTGCCGAGATGCCGGCAATTTTAATCGAGACATCTTTTATCAGCAACCCCCGCGAATGCAAACGGCTGGTCAATTCCAAATATCAAAACCATCTGTGCGACGGTATTATCACGGGTATCCGCACCTATATCAAAGAAACCAATCCCAGCGCTATGGTTCGCTCCCGTCCTGCCAAGGGTACGTCCGGTTGATGGCGTGATTGACACAAAATGGAATGTCAATTGATAATGCGATAAATTCCCGCCCACCCTTCAATCCATACCTAGCCCTTTTAAGCGGCATGTTGGCGGTTTCTACCGGTGCCATATTTGCCCGTTTGGCTGATGCACCCCCTTTGGTTGTGGCCGCGTATCGTGTCGGATTGGCGGCGCTGATTTTGGGACCCTTTGCATGGTGGCGTTATCGGCCTGAATTAAGAGCGCTAACCTGGCCGGATATTAAATTATCGATTATCGCCGGCCTGTTTTTAGCCATGCATTTTGCAACCTGGATATCTTCTTTGAGCTATACATCGGTGGCCAATAGTGTGGTACTGGTTAATACCAATCCCTTATGGGTGGGTATTTTAACGCCACTTATCACCAAAGAGCGGATTCGTTCAGCTATGCTGCTCAGCATTGCGCTCAGTGTTGTGGGGGGCGCTATCATTGGCTATGGTGATTGGGCAGTCGGTGGTGATGCGATATTGGGCGATGGGTTGGCACTGGCCGGAAGCTTATGCGCGGCTTTATATATACTGCTGGGCAGGACCCTGCGTTTAAGACTGTCGCTGATTCCTTATATCACGGTTTGTTACGGGAGTGCGGCCATCATATTATGGATTTTAGTGCTGATTTTACAATTGCCGATCACGGGATTTTCTACGGAAACGTGGGCGTCATTTCTTGCCATGGCACTGATAAGCCAATTGATCGGTCATACCAGCTACAATTGGGCCTTGCGATGGTTCAGTGCCGGAATGATTGCGGTTAGTCTGTTGGGTGAGCCGATCGGCAGCACTATTTTGGCTTATTTTTTATTTGATGAGGGCCTGACCTGGTTTAAATGGATCGGTGGTTTTTTTATTTTAGCCGCTATTTATATGGCGGCCGCCAGCGAGAAAAATAGATAAGACAGTTAGGTCTTTTTCTCTGGTATCATAAATTAGAATAATAGGGGCGTAAATTATACCAACCGGCGGTGCTTTTCGCTGCCCAAACATTTATAGCATTAGCTTGCGGGAGGATATTAAAATGGCATATGAAAACATTATTTTTGAAGTTGATAACGGCTTGGCTACCATTACGTTTAATCGGCCGCATGCAATGAACGCACTGAACACCGATTTGCTGAACGAATTTGAAAACGCCTTGATTTCGATTGCGGATGATGAAGCGGTGCGATTGCTCATATTAACCGGTGCCGGCGAAAAGGCCTTTGTTGCGGGTGCTGATATTACCGAATTAGCAACCTACAACGCCCTAAAGGCCAAGCGCTTTGCCTACCGCGGTCAGCAAATTCTTGGCCAATTGCAGCACCTGCCCATACCGGTGATTGCGGCGGTTAATGGATTTGCACTGGGTGGGGGCAGCGAAATGGCGTTGGCATGTGACATTATTTATGCGTCCGATAATGCCATGTTCGGTTTGCCAGAAATTACCTTGGGATTGATGCCGGGATTCGGGGGCACCCAGCGATTGCCCCGTTTGATCGGCATGAATAGAGCTAAAGAAATGATTTTTTCCGGCAAAATGATTTCTGCGGCAGATGCCTATGCTATCGGACTGGTCAATAAGGTTTGTGCCGCTGGTACGCTTTTGGATGAGGTGCGCCAAACTGCTCAAACGATTGCATCAAAAGGGCGGGTCTCACTGCGCGCCGCCAAACAGGCGATCAATCGGGGCATTAATACCGATTTAGCCACCGGTTGTCATATTGAATTGGATGCATTTGCGTTGTGTTTTGCCAGCACGGATGCTGCTGAGGGCACCAAAGCCTTTCTTGAAAAGCGCAAGCCGGAATTCAAAGGCACACTTTCAGACGCCTAAAGTTGATCCATGGTGTCATCAAAATGTCGTCAATTATTCTCAACCTGAATACGGTCGTTGCAATCGCTTGGAATCGTTTGAATAGCTGGCGTTTCGGGTTTATATCGGGTTTAATTGATTGACAATCCAAGCAGTTTAGTTCAATATTTTAGGTAGAGAACCGATTAAAATATTGTTGTCATTACTGTGCTATGGTCCATGGATATATGGCTTAAATTAAATGCCTAAAGATAAAGTGATTATCCAGATTTTTTGGGGAATAGCCTTGCTGTTAATGGGAATTGCTGTTTTTTTTAGAATTCCCCAGGTAATGCCGGAAGTTCGTAAAATTGAATATTTTTCATCGAGTATCGGTTTTGTGCAATTTTGTTTTTATCTGCTCGGGGTGCTGCTGGTTGCCGGTGGCGCCAAAAAGATACTGGCCAATGTTAAATTGCTGAGGGAACAAGATCCGAGTTCACCTTCGGAATGATTCATATTCATCTTAGTAAAAATGTGGAAGTTATCCAATGTTGAATCAAGCTGCATCTTCACCCGATAATTCATCCGTTCAAAATCTACAATCCGAAGTCAAATACCGGACCAAGCTTCAGGAGATTGGTAATCAACTGAATGCGGCCCCAAACCTGGATGAAACCTTGATGGATCTCGAAGATGAGATCACCAAGTTATTCGAAGCCGAACGGTTTACCGTCTATTTCGTGGACGGCATCAAGCGCATGCTTATTTCACGATTTAAATCCGGCAAGGAATACAATGAGATCAAATTACCCCTGTCTTTAAACAGCCTGGCCGGCTATGCCGCCTTCAAGCAAACGTCGCTAAACATTAAAAATGTTTATGATAAAAAAGAATTGGCCGGTATTGATGCCAAATTGAAATTTGACAGTACCTGGGACCGGCAATCTGGTTTCACTACCCGTCAAGCGCTGGTGATGCCGATTCTTTTTGAAAAATATCTCCTTGGTGCTTTTCAGCTGATCAACAAGAAAAATGATGAGCGCTTTAGCGAAACAGATGAAGTTTCGGCCACTGAACTGGCCAAAATTTTAGGAATCGCCTTTTACAACCAGAAGCGGGTGGCCAAGGGTCGTAAAGGCAAGTTTGATTATTTGCTTGAGAATCACGTTCTGACCCAAAAAGAGTTGGACACTGCCACCAAAGAGGCCCGCAAGCGTAAAGAGCCGCTGGAAGCCTATCTGATGCGGTTCTTCAAAATTCCCAAAAAGGATATCGGTAAATCTCTTAGTCGCTATTACGGTGTACCGTTTTTTGAATATAATCCGAATACACCGATTCCGGGGGAACTGATTGTTGGCTTGCGGGTACCGTTTATGCGCAATAATTTTTGGGTGCCCTTACGGATCGAAGACGGCAAAATCGTTATTGCGGTTGACAATCCCCACGATCTTCGCAAAATCGATGATATCAAGGCACTTTTTCCCGGTAAAGCCATCAAGTTCAATGTTGCCATGCAAAAAGATATTCTCGATCTTATCGCTCTTTTCACCCAGGATGAAAAGGAACTGGCAGCGATCGATGACATTCTGTCGCAGTTGCAAGATGAACAGGAAGAAATTGATGATGCCGAGGGCGCCTTGGACGAAGAGGCCAGCGCGGTGGTTCAGTTGGTCAATAAAATCATTTTGGATGCCATTGCCCGGGAAGCTTCCGATATTCATATAGAGCCTTATGGTGGCAAACAAAACACTCAGGTGCGCATCCGCGTGGACGGCAACTGCTATGTCTACCAGACGATTCCCTACAGCTATCGCAACGCAGTGGTGTCGCGTATCAAAATCATGTCCGATCTGGATATTGCCGAGCGGCGCCTGCCGCAGGACGGTAAAATCAAATTTAAAAAGTTCGGCGGCAAGAATGTCGAGTTGCGTGTTGCCACGGTTCCAACCGCAGGCGGGCTGGAGGATGTGGTAATGCGTGTTTTGGCGGCGGGTGAACCGATTCCGCTGGATAAAATGCAATTTTCCAAAAAAAATTATGATAATTATATCAGTGTTGTGACCAAACCATACGGACTGATTCTGGTTTGTGGCCCCACCGGTTCCGGTAAGACCACTACGCTGCATTCGGCCCTGGGCTATATCAACCGGCCCGAGAAAAAGATTTGGACGGCTGAAGACCCGGTTGAAATCACCCAGGCCGGCTTGCGGCAGGTGCAGGTAAAACCGAAAATCGGTTTTGACTTTGCTGCTGCCATGCGATCCTTTTTGCGCGCTGACCCGGACGTGATTATGGTGGGTGAAATGCGTGACCGTGAGACCACCCATATCGGCATTGAAGCGTCCTTGACCGGCCATTTGGTCTTTTCGACCTTGCACACTAACAGCGCGCCTGAAAGTATTACCCGTCTGCTGGATATGGGCATGGACCCCTTTAATTTTGCTGATGCAATCCTGTGTATCATGGCCCAGCGTTTGTGTTTAACGCTGTGCAAGGAATGCAAAGAAGCCTATACGCCGACCCAAACTGAATATGATGAGCTGGTGCGTGAGTATGGCGGAGAGGAAGCGTTTGGAAAAGGGCTTAATATAAAGTACTCCAAAGATCTTAAATTGCACCGTCCCAAGGGTTGCGATTTTTGTAACAACACCGGTTATCGGGGCCGTATTGCCTTGCATGAATTACTGATGGGTACCGACGAAATGAAGAAACGTATCCAGCGCAAGGCCATGATGGAAGATGTCGCTAAACAGGCGGTTAAAGACGGAATGACCACCTTAAAACAGGATGGTATTGACAAAATCTTTCAAGGTTTTGTGGACCTCGTCAATGTTCGCAAAGTTTGTATAAAATAGCCACGACCGCTTGAATTTTCCGCTAACCCAAAAAGCAAAAGGCCAACGACCTTTTGCTTTTTTTTGTTTCAAATCCCGATTCACTTTCAATTCTGGATTTATCTTAAAACACTATTCTTTTACAATGGTTTTGAAAATGCACCAGTAGAGCAAGTTCCCAAGTTCCTGAAGCGGCAATATCTTTTGTCTTTGATTGGTATTTATATAAATAATCCAATTTACTTCAGCTTCGCGTCCAACAGCCATTGAAAGTTTGTCTATACGCCCTGTGTCCGTAGGGCTTTTTTAAACTTCGTCAATTGTTCTTCGTAATAGGCCCGGTTGCTGGTGGCCATTTCAAGTGCCCGGACTTGGGTTTTTACCGCTTCGCGATACAACCCGTTGGCAAAGTAACATTCGGCCAAGGTGTCCAGAATATGCGGAGCCTTCTGCAACAAAGACGCTTGTTGGGCTAACATTAACGCCCTTGGGGGATTGCGCAGCTGTTCGTTTTCACAGGTAGCCAGCAACCACGCTAAGTTGTTTAGCACTTCCGCGCTGTTGGGGTCCAACGCTAGGGAGCGCTCATAGGCCCAAATGGTTTCTTCAAATTCTTCGTCAGCATATTTGACATCGCCTAGGATTTTATAAAGAAACGGATTGTTGGGATCTTTTTCAAGTTCACTCTGAATAATTTGATTGAAAAAATGGCGATTGAGCTTTTGGCCCGTCTCACCAAAATTGATATGATATCCAATAATACCGATGGCCACAAGACCCAGCATGAAAACCGCGATGCTATGTCTGATTTTACGGTGATGTCGGTGGATCCACCGGCGATCCGATTCACATTTTTCCAGATAATCGATGCGCTGGCTGATACTGAAATGATGCCAGTTGGGTTTATCGGCTGAATGTCCGCTGGCAAAAGCTATTTTCTTAAGCGTTGATATCAACGGTACCGCACTTTTAAATAAAGTATAGACATGTATATCGGCCTGGCGCTCAAAGTTGCGCATGAAATAACCGAAAATAAAACGAAAATAGATTAAAAATAACATAATGATAACGCCACTAAAAAGCAGGGAAATGACCGCCGTTTGATTAAAGATGCTGCTCATATCAGTCAAACGGTGCAGGGGGCGAAAGTAGATGATAAAGAAGATGATCAGATCAAAGGTTGCATAGGAAAGCAATAAATATCCGGAAAAGAAGAAAAGGTAAAAGAGCAGATGTTTTTTCTGGACGTGGCCGATTTCATGGGCAATCACCGCATCAATTTCTTCCGGTTCCAACATTTTCAGCAGGGCATCGGTGACCAGTACATAGCGAAACTTCTGAATGAGACCCATGACTCCGGCTGTAATCATTTTCCCGCCAAAAATCGGCCAGCGCAGGATATTATTGTACCGGACCCCGGCCCGGCGGCACAACCTTTCGATTTGTGAACGGTGTTGTCCGGCTGGCAGCGGCTGGCAACCCCAAAATTTTTGGATCAGCGCCGGTCCCACCATGGCCACTCCAAACAAAAAAATCAAAAAATAGCCGACCTGTCCTTCCGTCGTGGCCAACAATTCTTTGGTAAAACGAAACGGCAGGGCATTGATGATATCTGCTACACCGGAAAGCACAAACCAGGGCAGCAATACTGGTACGGCAAAGGTAATGTTGGCATATATATAGGATTTGCGCGACAAACCGGTGCGGTAGATGTTGTGATAGCTTGGGTGGGCAAAGGCCCAGATAATGCTCAAATAACCGATAAACAAGCCAATGAAAAGAGCGGCTTGCAGCGTCGGGATTTGTCCAAATAGGGGAATTCGGTTTAAAAACCACGGTAGGTTTAAGGCATAAATATCCAGTGCAAAAATTGTAATAGCCAAGATTGATTGACGGGTTACAATGCCGTCGAAACGCTGATCAGGGCGTATTGCAGTGAGGTTTTTTTCCAGTCGGCGGAATTGGATATTCGTCAGGTAACTGAATACGAGGATCAATAAAAGAAAGAAAAATATGGTTTCACTTGGCGAGAAATTGGTGTTTTCGGCCGGTTGGTACGTGGAGTAGATAAGCAACACCACAATAAAGTAGATGAAATTTTGAAACATGGATTGCGTTGGATCCTATCAAGCGACGGGCGTGAATGATGGTTTGTTAGAATCGTATCGGTTTAATCGCATTTGTCTTCTTTATAATATCTTTCTTTTTCGCTATAGATGCAACCACAATATGGTTGCCGGTACATGCCGAGGCGCTTGGAGGTGTCGACCCCTTCTTTCCAACCCGTACGCAAGTCGGCATAGTAAAATGGAACCCCTACGCTTTTGCTGATGGCCTCTGCCGTGGATCGGATATCATCATGTTTTTGATATTTGCTATACAGCAGGGTGGTGGAAAAATAGTCGAAATGACCGCGCTTGGCCATCAAGGCGGTTGTTTTTAGTCGCTCGTGATAACATATTTGACACCGCTGATTTTCTCTAAAAGCCACGTTGCGTACAAATCCTTCTAAATCATAGCCTTTTTGATAAATCACCTCCAAGCCGACTTTTTCCGCATAGGTTTCCAGCGTATGTTGACGTCGCAGGCACTCGGTATAAGGATGAATATTATGCCGGTAAAAAAAACCCATCACTTGCATGCCTTCATCACGCAATACTTTTACGGGATAGATAGAGCACGGGGCGCAGCAGATATGCAGCAGCAGCTTCATAGCCGTTCTCCAAAAATGGCAGTGCCGATCCGAATTAGGGTGGCGCCGTTTTCAATGGCAACTTCAAAATCACCGGTCATCCCCATGGACAGCTCTTGCATATTCACATTGACAATATTCAGGCTCCGAATCAGATCGCTTAGTTTTTGCAGTGCCGCAAAGTAGGGTTTAACTTTTTCCGGTTCGTTGAAATACGGCGGCATGGTCATCAGTCCCTGTATGGATAAATGCTCCAGAGCGCTGATTTCTTTGACCAGATCAATTGCGGCCGCCTCCGCAATACCGGATTTGGCCGCTTCCCCGGATATATTTACTTGAATCAGGATGTTTTGAATTTTATCTAATTTGCGCGCCTGCTTATTGAGCTCTTGGGCCAGTTTTAAACGATCGACGGAATGAATCAAATCAAACAACCGCACGACGTATTTGGATTTATTAGATTGCAGGTGCCCGATAAAATGCCAGCTGACGGGGTAGCGCGATAAGGCCGTGATTTTATCGCGCGCCTCCTGCACATAGTTTTCACCCAGGATGGTAACGCCCGCCTCAATAGCCTGCTGGACACGCTCAGTTTCAACCGTTTTGCTAACCGCCACCAGTTTTACATCGTTCGGATCGCGTCCGCAACCGTGTGCCGTGTTCTGAATACGTTGTTTGATACCGGCTAAATTCTTTTTCAGCATGTCATTTCCCGATAGCAACCACATTTTTTTTAATTAAAAATTCGATCACTTCACAAACCGGCAATCCTACGACATTGGTATACGACCCCTTAATACTTTTTACTAGAAAAGTTCCGATGCCCTGAATGGCATAGGCCCCGGCCTTGTCAAACGGTTCCCCGGTGTGAATATACCATTCGATTTCGCTGGCATTTAACTTTTTAAAGCGCACTTGCGTTGTAATCACGTTGGAATGAAAGCAGTTTTCGTCACGACAAAAAAGGGCGTAGCCGGTCAATACCTGATGGGTTCGGTTGCTTAACTGATTTAACATGGTGCGGGCATCCTCTTCCGAATCCGGTTTGCCCAGAATCATATCGTTTATCACGACAATGGTATCCGCAGCGATTACCCACCGACGAGGATATTGCTTTGCAATGTCCTGCGCCTTGATCTCAGCGAGTTGCCTCACATACTTATCGGGATCTGACAGGGGAACTTTGGTTTCATCAATTCCGCTGGGAATTACTTCAAAGGAAAGACCGGCCTTTTCAAGCAGGTATTTACGTCGCGGTGATCGCGACGCCAGAATGAGGGCGGAATTACTGTTCATGTTGGCCATCGTGTTCAAATATCAAATGCGATTGGGTTTGACAAGCATCCTCGATTTTTGGGATGAATCGGTTGATTCGGTTTAAGATTATGGTTCAGATCGGAGCTTGCGAAAATAACTCCTGAAAACCCCACGGGTTTCTTGACAATAAATTTCAATAAAGTTAAAAAGGCACTCGTTTCAAATAATAACCATGCCTGGGTGGCGGAATAGGTAGACGCAAGGGACTTAAAATCCCTTGAGGCTAAGTCCTCGTGCGAGTTCGATTCTCGCCCCAGGCACCACCAACAAAGGATCTAGCAAGATCCTTTTTTCTTTTCTGATCGATTAAAACCAATCCTTCGCCTAAATTAGACCTATCAAGTGAAGCTTTCCAAAAAAATAACACACTAGGATGTTTGTGGCTACCTGTCGATGTGCAGGCATAATGTTTTTGCGATCAAAAGAGACTCTCTTTGCTTATCGATCCAGGAATTTAAAAACCACTTGATCATTATCATGATAATCAATATTATTTTTTATATAACCAATTAATTCAGGGATCGGGGAATTCTGAGTATCAACGCTTGTCATTCCGGGCTTGATCCGGAATCCAATTGCTTGTATGAGTCATCGCTGGATGCCGGCCTGCGCCGGCAGCACGGAAGGAACTCCCCGACTGTTGAATTAAATATTTAAGGAATAGGGCATGGCCATCGATTTCACAAGCCATCTATTTGAAAAACAATTCACCGCAGCCCAAAAAGAGTTGCAGGCCAAAATGAAAGACCTTGCCGACACCTTCGATCGAATGGTGGCTGAAAATGATATAGGCGGTCTGACAGCCATGTTGATGTCTTTGACCGGATTTATCGACACTACCCACAAAGTTCTAACGAAAGCAGGGCTGAACGAAAAAATCCATTCGGCTGCCATTGCTAACAAAGAGCTTTGGAAACTGAAAAAATGACCGAAGAAGACTTTTAAGGCAAGTTCGTCTTATGTCTTTGGTGAAAAGATCCAAAGAACCCTCACTCCTCCAGAACCATGAACAATAACTTCCATGTCATAGGCACAAAGCCATTGATGCTAGGGACCGCCATACGATTACACGTCAAAGAGGTTGCGCATGTCCCATCCAGCCGTACTTGATATCGATACACCTGCACTGCTAATCGATCTCGATATTGTCGAAAAAAATCTTGAGGCAATGCAAACCAAGGCGGATTCGCTGAATGTCGCACTCCGTCCGCACATCAAGGCCCACAAGATACCAGAGCTGGCACTTATTCAAATACAGAAGGGCGCCCAGGGGGTAACCGCCTCAAAAGTTACCGAAGCCGAAAAAATGGCGGATGCGGGAATCAAAGACATCTTTATCGCCAACCAAATCATCACTGAGCCAAAGCTTAAACGACTAATGGCGCTCACCAATCGAATCAATATATCTGTCGGCGTGGATAGTGTTGCCGGGGCTGAAATACTATCACAGGTTGCCATGAATGCAGGCATGCAGACAGAGTATCTAATTGAGATTGACAGCGGCCTAAACCGCTGCGGTGTGCCGCCGGGTGAACCTGCCATAGAATTGTTTAAATCTATTCGACAGCTGCCCGGAATAAGATTTAAGGGCATTTTTACACATGCAGGCCAAGTTTACGGTCAGCAATCGCTCAAGGATGTCATAGCTGTCAGCCAGTTAGAAAGTGAAGCAATGGCAGCTACCGCCAGCCTCTTTAAAGATTTGAAAATCTGCCCAGAAGTTGTATCGGTTGGGTCCACACCGACCATGCGAGTATGGAAGGGCTCAGCTGGTGTTTCGGAGATACGTCCCGGCAATTATATTTTTTTAGATGCAATCCAAATTGCACTGGGTGTAGCCGCACCGGAAGAGTGCGCTTTGACCATTTTGACTACTGTGACCAGCCGTCCTGAACGGCAGCGGGCAGTTATCGATGCCGGTAGTAAAGTCTTTGCACTGGACAAAGGTGCCCATGGCAATGAATTGATAAAAGGTTTCGGTCTGGTCTTGGGCAGAAACATTACCCTAGAGCGGCTTTCTGAAGAACATGGTATCCTGATATTAGGTTTAAACGAAAAGTTGACAATCGGTGAGACACTCAGAATCATTCCCAACCATGCATGCACAGCAATCAATCTATTTGAAAAGGCTTACGGTATACGCCAAGGCTGCGTTGAGACGGAGTTGCATATCGCCGCTCGAGGAATGGTGCGTTAATTAATGAGCGCAGAAACCAAATCCATAGGAGAATTATTTACGATTAAAACCTGTATCAGATGCCTTGGTCTCACAGCGATGTTGTGCTCAGATACGCTGACGCAATTCTAAATAACAGCATTGGCACATCAAAAGCCGTTTTGATTTTCTTGCCTTTTTCCCCGACATATAGTAATATTCATTTTAGGCGTGCTGGATAACCTATGATTAACATTTAAATCAAGTATCCGCCCTCAAACAACAAATTATCAGACCAAAAAATTACGCCCTCGGTTATCCAGCGCGCCATTCTAGTATAAACACAACTTAAACCTGGAGTGATGAAGTGATATTTAAATGGATTATGGCATTATCGGCCGTCGCGATTATGGTTTGCACGGCCATTGCACATGCCACTCTTCTTTAACACTTATCTAACGTTTCGCCCACCATCATCGGTGCAAGAAGATCGATCTTACCTTGACCATGCGGAAGCGGAGAATGCCGAATCATCGCAATCAACGCAAAAACACGCGGGCCTATAATTTGGTGCCCACTAAGGTCAGACTTAAAGGGCAGCAATTTCTAATCAATGATATCAGCAATGCGGGCATTGGTATTGTCCTGGAAAAACATAAGCCACATTTTGTTGTTGGAGAGCGACTAGAAAATATTGTGCTTCCGATGCAAAGCGGTTCCCTAACAGTCAAAGGCGTTGTTACCCATATCTCGCTAAATGCTTCCCACACCGTCTGCGGTATTCGATTTGATTTAACCAGTGATGAATTTAAGGCCATTTCCCATTTCAAAAAAGAGCGGATGAAAACATAAAATCGGCTGGTTCGGCCTGCAGCAATCTGTGACGCGTGCCGCAAAACTGTTTTTACAGAAACCCTTGCTGCTTGTGCCTTTTCATTGGTTGCGCTTATAATCTCACCTGGAATAATTCTATCGTTGCATTCTCTCTACATTGCAGGAAGCGGCCGTGTCTTTATTTAGTTCGCTCTTGCGCATAACGGTATTTTTGATTACAAAATAAACCCGCTGATATATTGTCGATTTTTGACCATCTAAACGTTCAAAACGATAGGAGGTGTTATGAAGTTTTTTACCGGCATATTCATTACATTGCTTTTGTTTGGTTGCAGCCAACTTCAAGCAGATCGTCTGGCAGAGCTTGAAGGCCAAATGAATACATTCGCTGAAGAAAAAGAGATTGTCGATACGGTTAATCGGCTGTTTATCAGCACGGATAATCGTGATTGGGATGCGGTAAAAGGATGTTTTACCAATGAGGTCAATTTAGATATGACATCAATGGTTGGTGGAGAGCCAAGCAAAATGACATCCCAGCAAATTGTGGATGCTTGGAATCAAGGCCTACAAGGGTTAAAGGCGATCCATCATCAAGCGGGCAATTACAAGGTAACGCTTAAGAATAAGGCGGCGGAGGTATTTTGTTACGGAATTGCCACGCATTATTTGCCGAATACGAGCGGCCGTAACAGTCGCTTGTTTGTCGGTAGTTATAATTTTGGATTACGCAAGGTCGGCAGGGATTGGAAAATACATTATTTTAAATATAACCTGAAGTATATAGAAGGGAATCTGGAACTGCATAAGTATGCCAAATAGCGCTTCGCTCAACCAGCTAAACAAGAGGAAACCTTGCCGGTCCGTGCAGCGGGTAACAGCAGAGAGGGTATATGAATATCGTTTTTGATCTTGGCGGTGTCATTGTCAGATGGGATCCGGATTCAATTATTGCCAAGATTTTTTCTGATCCTATCCTTCAAGCCAATATCCGTGCCCAGGTATTTGAGCACGCCGACTGGCTGGAGCTTGATCGGGGAACGCTCAGTCGTCAAGCGGCTATTCGGCGTGCGGTGCAACGCACCGGCGTTTCCGTGGATAGGATGACCGCTCTAATGGATGAAGTGCCTCTATCTCTGGTACCTTTTCCAGAAATGGTTAATTTGCTGATGAGACTTAAAAATAGGGGTATTCGATTGTATTGTTTGTCCAATATGCATACAGCATCCATTGAGCATATTGAAACCGCCAATTCATTTATGGACATTTTTGAAGGTGCTGTCATTTCATGTCGTGTGCATTGGATTAAGCCTGAGCGCGAAATCTATCAACATTTGCTACATACATTTGATTTGAAAGCGAAAGAAACGCTCTTTATTGATGACAGTGATATCAACCTTGAAGCCGCCCGACATATTGGCATTCAAACCATCAAATTTGAAAATCCGGCTCAATGCCAAGACAGTTTCGCCGCGTGTGGATATCTTTAAGTATAGTGGTTGGAAAAAGTGTAATGCTTTCAGGCAATCCTTCTGGTTTTGATATAATGATCAAGGGTCGTCCAGCCCACATCCAGTATTTTGGCAATGCTGCTTTTACTCACACCCTTTGCCAGGTAAAATCGAATATCATCTTCCTTCCCATCCAATTTTGATTTGGAAAGCTTGCCTTTGGGTCTTCCTAAAATGGTGCCCTTTATCCTGGCCCGGCGCAGTGCTTCCCGGGTTCGTCGCCTAATTAAGGTGCGCTCCATGTGTGCAAAAATGTCGAACATCCGAATCAAAGCCAAAGTATAACGATCCTTGCGGTCTTCCAACTCTAAATTTTCTTTGATCGAACAAACCCAAATTTTATTTTTTAATAAGGTATCTACCAGGACGGCGATTTGGCCCATTGAGTTTCCGAGATGGGTCAGCTCGGAAACAACCATAAGATCGTTTTTTTGAAGTTTTCTAAGAAACGATTGAATGCGTTTGGTACGTGCTTGGCGGTAGGGTAGGGCTTCAAGATGGATCCAGTGTTCGATAAGCGGTAAATGTTTACGCTGGCAGTACGCTGTTATCAAATCCTTTTGCCGGTCAACGGCCTGTTGGTCTGGGAGCAGGACTACGCAACCTATTACTTTGCCCGTGATCATAGGGATAACAAAACAGCACTGCCGAAGGCCCCGAAAAGTTAAGATAAAGAATGATGGGCGCTGCTAACGCGAAACCCAATCGTACAAAAGACAGAGACCGGTAAAAGCTAAACTAAATAGGGCAATATCCATAAATGACATCTTAAGAAATTCTCTCCAGAAATAAATTCACTAAGAAAATATTTAAATAGTGAATAAATTATAAA
>JASJAZ010000046.1 GCA_030066785.1 Desulfobacterales bacterium
AAAAATTAAGTGCTATATTAATTACCCCTGTTCTAGCCGGGCCTGTTGTCCCGCTTAAAAGCGGGATGTCCTGGACCAGGCTAGACGATGGGGACGTAGTTCACAATATGTGTGGTGGGCCGTGCTGGGCTCGAACCAGCGACTCTCTGCTTAAAAGGCAGATACTCTACCGACTGAGTTAACGGCCCCGAAAAACGTTTTTATTTAACGATATGATGTTGGCTTGTCAACAGAATTTATGCAAAAAACATTATTTTTTCAATTTTATTTCAATGCCTAAAGGGCACTTTTTAATTTTCTGTGCGATATGCTGAGAATATCGATTGACAAGCCTTAACAAAAAATAATCCACCTTTCATACCGCACAATTATATCAATTCCTTAAAAAATGATGCCGGTGGCTGCTAAGGCGGTTACCACGCCCAGGCAAATCCAGTCTTTACGACTAGTTTGGAATTCAGGTTCAGTTCGCTTGTCTGAATAGCAGCGGGCTTCCATGGCCATGGCCAACTGGTCCGCACCCGCAAACATTCGTTTAAGCAACGGAACCGCCAGCATTTTTGTGCGGTAAATCGGATTTTTACGGTACCCGATACAACGGGCATGCAGGGCTTGTGACGTTACTTGCACCTGCCCGAAAACCATCGGAATAAAGCGCAGGACCAGTCCCATCATAACAGCTATCTTTTGTGCCGGCACCCACGGCAGCGGCTGTAAGTACCAGGCTACGGCTGCCTTCATTTGAGCCGAACGCGTGGAAGCGGCAACCACATGACCCAACAACACAATCAGCAGCATTCGCCAGCAAATGACGGCTCCTTCCCTCAATCCTTCAAGCGAGATCTGGTAATTGGCATAAGACAATATGCCGGTTCCCGGGGTGGTCAAAGAGCGCACGATCAGCACCAGCAATAAAAAAAACAAAAAATATCTGATTTGATGCAGGATCGAGAACAATGATATTCTGAGAACGCCAAGCAATACCGTTAATAAAATGCTCCAGAGGGTCAGCAAAGGGATGTCAGCATGGATACAGACTAAGCTGACGATGACCAATATCAATAGCTTGAACCGGGTATCTATTTGATGCAGAAATGTTCGGCCGGCTCGATAACCGAATGCGGTCAATTCAACCACGATGACAATCTTTCTCCTAATCGGGATGCACAGGGTTCGCGAACTCCGTATGCTTCCGACTCTTTGATAATCATTTCCGGGGCACCGTCTCTAGCTATCTGACCTTTGTCTATAAAAATGAGACGGTCGGCATGGGCCACAACCTTTTCCAGGTCATGGGTCGCTAAAATGATGGTATGCCCCATCTCATGCAGCCCGATAATCGATTGTAACACTTGTTTGACACCGTTGTAATCCAAGTTAGAAAATGGTTCGTCAAGGGCTATAATCTTAGGATTCATCACTAAAATGCCGGCAATGGCGAGTCTGCGTTTCTCACCCCCTGACAGTAAATGCGGCCTTTGATGCTGAAGATGCGCCAGATCGACCTGCTGCAAACTTGTGGTTACTTTTTTAACGATTTCTTCACGCGGCCAGCCAAGGTTCTCAGGTCCAAAGGCGACATCATCATAAACGGTTTCGCCAACAATCTGGCTGTCGGCATTTTGAAAAACCATACCCACCATTTGACGGACCTGTAAAATGTTGTTTTGAACCTCTTTGCCGTCGACCGTTACCGACCCATCGGTGGGCAGCAATAGGCCGTTTAAATGCCGCAAAAGGGTTGTTTTGCCCGATCCGTTGGCGCCGGCCAAGACCACAAACTCGCCAACCGCAACATCCAAATTAATGTTTTTAAGCCCCCAATGACCATTTTCAAAACGATGACAAAGGTTTTTTATACGGATTATGACCATTACCAGGTTCTCACAGTGCATTGGGTTGGCTGTCGATGTGAGGGATCTTTTGGCCTGACGCATGCCTCCTCTTAATGTTGATGATAGGGCGCAAAGCCTTGGCAATTGCGGCAGCTGCCAATATCTTTAAAGTATCACCGATTAAAAAGGGCAGCATTCCCACAGACAAGGCTTTGATCCACGATATACCGGTAACGGTTTTCAGCCAAAAGATGCCACACGCATAGATAACCAGACTGCCTACCACCATGGCGACGATATCCATCACCACGCGCAGCTGAAATCTATCGGTGATCCAACCGATGATGAATACACCCGGCAAAAAGCCCACCAAATAACCACCGGTGGGGCCCACAAAGCGACCAATACCGCCGGTGCCACCCGCAAAAACCGGCAATCCTAAAGCGCCCATCAACAGATAAATGGCAACACTTACAACGGCCCAACGGCTGCCGAGCAGAATGCCAGCCAACAGGATAAATAGATTCTGAAGCACAATCGGCACCGGTCCCACCGGTATAGCCAGATAGGCGCCCACGGCAGTCAATGCTGCCAAAAGGGAAGCATATACCGGCATTTGGAGCTGATTGGTGTGGTTTACATTGATTTCATTTATGGTCGTCACTACGTTTTCCTCTGTTTTTGTAGACAAGTGGGTTCTAAAAAAAAGCGGGTCTTTTTGAACAGGGGTATTATTGATGAAAACAATCGCCGTAAATAACGCTTTTGGTTGAGCCGTCGGCCAGTTTCAGGATCAATTCACCATGTTCGCCCACATCAACCGCCCGGCCTTCGATTTCTTCATGAATAGTGGTAATTTTTACATCCCGTCCCAGGGTCACCGCGTATTTTTTCCACTGTTTGAGAACACCGTGATCGGTTGGATTTTGACTAAACGGCTCAAACATTTCCAAAAACCTTGTCAGCAGTTGCTTAATCGATGTCTCCTGCCCTCGAAGAAATTTAAGTGAGGTGGCATTCGGCTCACGCTTGGAGGGATCATTGTTAACATTAACCCCAATACCGATGTTAATGTGTGTAATGATGTCGCCGGAAGCTTCTATTTCCGAAAGCATTCCCGAAAGTTTTTTCCCATTTACAAGTAAATCATTGGGCCAACGAATCTGAGCCTTTATGTCATACAGATCGCGGATAGTGCGCACCAGAGATAAAGAGGCCGCAAAATTGACCATGGCACTCAATGCCGGGGAAATCGCAGGCCTTAAAACCATGGTGAAATAAAGCCCACCGATATCGGACAGCCATTTACGATCCATGCGCCCTCGGCCGTTTAATTGGCGCCCGGCAATCACCACCGTCATGGATGGACATCCCTTGCGGGCCAGCTCACAAGCCGTATCCATGGTTGATGACATTTCCGGATAATAATGAATGCGATCTTCACGCCCGATCATTTCCCATGGATAGGGTATGTCGGGCGAATTGATAAGCCGGTAGCCCTTGGCGGAACTATCGATCTGGTAACCCAAATCCTGTAATTTACGGATATGCTTCCAGATAGAGACCCTGGAAGTTTTTAATGCATCACTCAGGATTTCACCGGATACAACATCTTCTTGGCTTTTGAGCAGGGTAAGAATGTGTGATTTCAATGCCAGCTCTTTTCGTTAACTTTATTAAATTTGCTGGTTAACCAAAATAAGGGGTAAAGTCAATCGAAAATATTTTTGATAAATCGGACGGTAACGAAAAAGGTGGATAAAGAATATGGGGAGATACTTCGGTGGGAAATTTAATGTGTAAGTTGGCTTTGGGAAACCATTGGATTGTAGGAAAAGTTTTTTAACTGCCCATTATTATAATACATCCAGCAACCTATGATGGATATTGTCGAAGCCGCCATTGGACATGATTAAAACGACATCTCCAGACCGGGCGGTTTTTTGTAGAAAGTCGATAATGCCGTCGGTATCGACAAAATAATGGGCTGTCTTGCCTGACTGCTGAAGATCGGCAACCAGTTGTTTAGATGAAAAGCGCTGATCAGGTGGAATTTTTTCCAGCATCGGGGGATGGCGTACACAGATAAGATCAGCAGCCGCAAACGAACGCACATACACGGATTGAAAAACATCGCGCATACTCGTGTTGGTACGCGGTTCAAACACGGCGATCAGCCGCCCATCAGGATAGAAGGGTTTCACGGCCTTGATAGTCGCCGCCACCGCCGTGGGATGGTGCGCAAAATCGTCTATAACGGTCACGCCCCGTTTTTGGCCCCGCACTTCTTGCCGGCGTTTGATTCCCTGAAATGATTCAAGCGCTTGACTGATAATCGATGCCGGGATACCAAGCGAATCGGCAATGGCAATATCGGCCAGCGCGTTGGACAAATTATGCTTGCCGATCATATGCGAGCGAAAGACGCCCATCAATTGCTGGGCTTTAAAAACTTCAAACCGCGTCCAAGGCGGTTCTAAAAACACCTCGCCGATGGACCAATCAGAATGCGGATTAAAGCCATAGCGCTGCGTATAACAATTGCGATGCCGAATCAGCTCATCGATATGGGCATCCGCATCTAATGCCATCAATAATCGCTGGGCCGCAATTCCGTCAAGAAACCGGTCAAATGTGCGTTTAATATGCTGGATGTCATTAAATATGTCGGCATGATCGAACTCAATGCTGGTCAACACCGCTGCATAGGGATGGTAATGCAAAAATTTGGCGCCCTTATCAAAAAAAGCGGTGTCGTATTCATCGCCTTCGAGAACAATATACTCACCCTGGCCTAAACGGTAATTGCTGTCGAAATTTTTTAAAATGCCACCAATAAAAAAAGTGGGATCTAAACCAGCTGTCTGCAGTATCCAAGCCATCAGCGAAGCTGTTGTGGTTTTTCCGTGGGTGCCGGTGATCACAATCGGTTTCTTGCCGGCAGCGATAAAATGATTGATGGCTTGCGGCATTGAACAAAAAGGCAATTGCAGCGTTTCAAGCGCCTGGACTTCCGGGTTGTCTTTGGAAACGGCGTTGCCGACAACGACTAAATCCGGTCGATGGGCGATATTCGCGGAGCTATAGCCGGAAAACAAGCTGATGCCTTTCCTTTTAAGAAACTCGCTCATGGGAGGATAGACCTTTTGGTCCGATCCGGTTATCTCGTAACCCAAATCTTTCAGCATGCATGCCAGCGCGCCCATGCCGGTTCCGCAAACGGCAATTAAATGAATGCTTTGGACGTTTTCTGGAATCTTGTTAAGTATCAAACCTTCCAATGGCGGTATCCTTAAGATTACGGTTGTTTGTCTAACAATTCGGCGCTAAGACAATATGAAACGTCAGGCCTTTAACATGTTGATTCCGTTTTTCCAAATATTTTTTCTATAAACGGTCTCAGCTAAATGATGTCACCCCGCAGCCCAAATGAGATGACAGCCTTAAGCCCTCAAAATCTAAACTAAGCTGTTTATCCACCATAAAAGGAAAAGAAATTTGGACTCAAAAATCAAATCCACCCTCACAAATATTGCGCGGAGTAAAGAATCTATTACGGTTTTAACCGGTGCGGGCATTTCCGCCGAAAGCGGCATCCCCACCTTTCGCGGGCCCGAGGGGTATTGGACCGTGGGTTCCAAAGAATACCATCCCCAGGAAATGGCCACATTGGAGATGTTTCAAAAAGATCCGAAAGAGGTTTGGAAGTGGTACCTCTACCGCATGGGGATTTGCCGTCGGGCGCAGCCGAATGCCGGACACCGGGCTATCGTCAATATGGAAAAATTGTTTGGAGATCGATTGACACTAATTACCCAGAACGTCGACAACCTTCACCTGCGCGCCGGCAACAGCCCGAATCGAACCTATCAGATTCATGGCAACATTTTTTTTATCCGCTGTGCCGCAGAATGCAGTGCAACCGTATATCCACTGCCTCCAGAGGTGGTACCGAAGGATAAAGGTGAGGAACTGACGGATGCCGACCGGCAAAAACTAACCTGCCCGCAATGCAGCCGATGGGCACGCCCGCATGTGCTTTGGTTTGATGAAACCTATAATGAGGCCCATTACCGTTTTTATAGCTCATTGACCGCCGCCCAACAAACCGCACTGCTCTTGATTGTGGGCACTTCCGGCGCAACCAATTTGCCGAATCAAGTGGCATGGGAAGTGCACCAGCACGGCGGTGTTATCATTGATATCAATATTGAGAAAAACAGCTTTTCGAAACTGGCCCTTTCCAGCCAACGCGGCTTTTTCATACAATCAACCAGCAGTCGAGCCCTGGAAGAGATTGTCCATATTTTTTACGAAGCTTTAAACCCATAGTGCTTTAAATTGTCAACCGCTTAATTGGTATGCTTCTGTGGTGCGGATCTTTCGATTTTATTGATGGGCATTGAAAGGTTAGTTATGCTGGGGGTAATCGTTTTTCTTTTGAGGCTCGGACAATAATTGACTGGACACATTTTTGCCCGGCGTTAAGGGTTGGTACGCATTTTCAACGGGGTCGGGATTCGGTTTTTCAACAGTTATCATATCATGGGGTAACTGAGCCGTTAAATGTTGTTCGGTTAGCAGGCGACCCATTGACCAAACGTAATCCAAATACGCATAATGATTATCAAATACACGACCATCAGGTGCCATATAACGCTCTTCATAAGCATTAGCGGAAACCGCCCACAAGATAATCAACAGTAGAATTAAAACACGCATCGTCGCTTTGGTCACCAAGTCAATATGCACAACAATGATTAACTGTTAAATGATTATTATATCGTTTATTTTTTGTCAAACCTTTACTGAAAACCATCTGCGTCTTAATACACCCTGGACAGCGCAGCAAAATCGCTATATATTTTGGCCTCCCCAAAAATTAAAGCCCGCGCATAGATTGCGCGGGCTTTATGGTTCGCATTGCTATTGTTTCTGTTTTAAGCTTCCACTTTCACATACTTCTCTTTTAAACTTGCGATTCGGCTGTTGGCGGCTTGGCGCACCAAATCATCATCATCTTTTTCTGCAATTTGAGAAAGTAAAGAAATGTCATCCATACCATGAATTGCTTTTTTGCGTACCTCTGGATTCGAATTTTGCCATCGCGGTACAAACAGATCTGAAAATTTCATCGGCTTTCCTCCTTTCTAACGGCTTAATTAGAATGAAAGAGAAATGATATTTATAATTACCGGCTTTCAGGCATACCATTTTTTGCATCTATTCACCGGCGACATACAAGCATCAAGAGCGCACCCGAAACATCCGCTAACAATCGATTAATCCGAATAGCGAAATATCTAAACTATCAAAACTCATTTCATAAGGGCCGGGCGAATAGACCGAATGATGTGCACTGCGAGCGCGAGCAGGTGAAAGAAGAAATGGGGTTTCATGAAGCAATGTTTACAAAACAGATGACTGGCGATATTCATTTACCGGACCAGCTTGCGACAGCATCCGCGATCAGCATCACCATGCTTATTGGTAAAATCTCCTAACAAACCAGCCTGTTTGTTAGGAGTCAAACCGGCATAATTTCAATGGCCTAGACATGTATCACCTCGCAATTTAATTTTGATTCTGGATTCTCGCCTAATTCATCAATTCAAACCATATTCGTAAAATTTATCAATGTCCATGGAGAGAAACGCTCATTTTTGTAGGAAAAATTCGCACATCTCGGGAAATTTTCCCAAAATCTATTTTAATCACCATATCCAAGCATACCATCGATGAAACCGATCGGCGCTGCGTCCAATTTTAGGTGCAATGCAATGATGCCGCCTTATTTCATTCTCAGGCAGATGGCCTTTTGACGACACAAAATTATTGAAAATACGCTTTAACCGATTTAATATGAACGGCCTTTTCAATCTCTGATACTACCGGCAAAAAGCAAATCGTTTCAAACAAATACGTAACCCACTGATAATCATAAAGGAAACCACATCACATGGATTTCATTTCCAATAGCAACCCAGATTCGAGGGATTTCTTGTTAAAATTATTTGACCAAGTTGGCGCGGATGTATCCGTCCAGACATCTATGTATGATGTGGGCGCATCGGTGGGTTTGGATAAGGATGCGTCGTCGACAGCGGCGGAAGAGTTGATCGGTTGGGGTTTGGTGGAAGTTAAAACACTTTCGGGTGGAATCGGCATCACAGATGATGGCATTCAAATAGCGCATCAATTAGGCGCAGGCCCGCAATCAAATGAGATGTCGGGCCTCTCCTTGGGTGATGAAGTCATCATGGACGCCACTCTTTGCGCCGGCGTCGATAACGTCCTTGCCGCCCTTAAAGTTTGGGCCGGCAGTTCGGGTGCGGAGTTTAACGATCTGGCAGAGTTGACATCTGATATCAAAACCGCTGATGCCCAGCTGGGCTCGCCCCAACCAAAAACCGCCATAATTCGAGAATGCCTAAAATCGTTGCAATCGGTTTTGGAAAAACACAATGCTGAAGAGCAAGTCCGGGCTGTCAACCAGCTGCTAGGCGAATAAGTTGAATCGAATCCGTATGGTATGAAAGAAGGTTAGAGCGAACAAATTGTTCGAGCCGATGTAAACAGCATCCAAATGCCGACAACGACAAAAAACAGCCCTGCGCCTATTTTTGTATATAGCGGAGGGATGGGCTTGCCGATATATTCACCAAACAGCACCGCGATAAAAGAACTTAATACCAGCGCTGCCGCCGAGCAGATGAAAACGGAATATTTAAAATTGCCACAGTCAGCCGAAAGGCAAAATGTGGCCAGTTGCGTCTTATCACCCAGCTCCGCCAAAAAAACCATTCCGAAGGTTGTAAGCATCATTTTTTAAATCAATCATCGTCTCCTCACATGTTAATCTCGAAGCATATCGTTTTCGCATTAAGCGAAACTAGCCATGTACACCATTTTGCCTGTTCGTTTTTATTTAATCTTGAAATCCCTTGTGCCTTTTTAAAGGGAAAAGCAACAGCCTGACCTAAAGGGCGCGCAACCATTCAGGTTTTAGGGGGACATTACCACCAAGTGCCTGGTCAATTATTTCTAAGGTCTCGGCTTTGTCGCGGGGTAAGCGCGCCTTAATGGGAAGGTAATTAGAGGCATGATTGGCATGAAAAAGTCCCCGGCTAAGGTCGGTATGTGCAATCATGGTCCGCAATTCACGCAGCATTGCTTCCGGCTCAATGAGTTCAAAAAGACCTTGTTCATAATCAGAGTGAAGCGGTGTGCCCGGAATGAGCATAAGGCTGAGAGCTCCCACATAATCTGGATCGATTGCCGTAAGCACCCGCCCGGTTTCACGGGCGTGCACCTGCGACCGTTCAGGACCCGCAATTCCCAGCAATACGGTAACCGATAGTTTGAAGCCGTTTTCTTTGGCTTTGCGCCCCATCTGAATCATCAGTTCGGATGATGCGCCTTTGTTGATACTTTTTAAAGTCACATCATCACCGGTTTCCAGTCCCATATATAAAATGCCCAGTCCATTTGCTTTCAATGCCTTCAATTCTTCGTCGGATTTCATTTGCAGACTTTTGGCATTGGCATAGGCGCCCACACGGGTCACCCAAGGTAGTTGCTTATTAATTGCTTGCAGAATTCGCAGCAAACGCTTCTGCGGGATGATTAACGCATCCCCGTCGCACAAGAAAACCCGGCGCTGACGTTTGCAGTATTGGGCCGCAAAAGCAATATCCTCCATGATAATGGCATCCGGTTTAATCTTGAAACGTTCGCCCTGATAGGTTCCGCAAAAGGTGCACTTGTTGCGGCTGCAGCCAACGGTCACCTGCAACAAGATACTGTTGGCTTCGCTCGGTGGTCTGATAATGTTTCCTTCATAATGCATAATAATAAACCTCTATCGTGTCTCTCACAAACATACTTTCTAATATAAGGCGTATCGGACGCCCGGAAAAGGCGCATGTTATTTATCTGCCTCGCGGTGTTTTTGCAACCGTTTATATAAATCCGATGATCTCGATTGGTTAAATAGACTGAGGCCGTACGGTATCCAGCGGGAATTTAAAACCTGAGCGATGTTGCCTACCGCAGAACTTAATAAGGCCCCCGGATATGGTCATGGACTTTTTTGATGTAAAGGTCCTTCAGCCGCGTATGCAGGATTGGATCAAGCGGCGGTAAATCCGACACCCTGGCATTGGCGATTGCCTGTTCGGGACGCGTGGCGCCGGGGATAACCACTGAGACCGTCTCAAAATCCAATATCCAACGAAGCGCCATCTGGGCCATATCCCTGTCAGCGGGAACCAACGGTTCCACTGTATTTGCCAATTGCACACCCTTTTCAAACGGCAGGCCGGCAAACGTTTCGCCCACGTTGAACATGGCGCCGTCGCGATTGTAGTTGCGGTGATCGTTTTCTGCAAATGAGGTGTCGGCGGCAAACTTGCCGGTTAGCAGCCCGCTGGCCAGCGGTAAACGCACAATAATGGCAATCTTTTTTTCCTGTGCTTTCCCAAAAATGGTTTCAATCGGTTTTTGCCGAAAAATATTGAATATAATCTGCAGCGATCCCAGTCCTTCTTGCCGCATGCACAATAAGGCTTCATCCATGGACTCGACACTGGCGCCAAAGTTTTTAATTTTCCCTTCTTGCTGAAGGCGACGCAACCAATCAAAAACGTCACCTTGAGCCATTACCTCTGTGGGAATGCAATGCAACTGTATCAAATCAAGTGCTTCCACACCCAAGCGTCTTAAAGAGGCTTCCACACAACTGCGTACCCCTTTTTCGCTATAGCGATCCGGGTATAGGTCAGGGGAACGACCGACTTTGGTGGCTACAAAACATTCACCGGACAATTCCTTTAGAAAACGACCGACAAATTCTTCACTGCGCCCGCTCCCATAAACATCGGCCGTATCAAAAAAAGCAATACCCTGCTCCCAGGCAGTTCTTAAAATATCCATCGCCGTATTTTCGGAAACCATGCCCCAATCAGCGCCCAGTTGCCAACACCCCAATCCCATCTCGGAAACTTTAAACCCAGTTTGGCCAAATAATCTGTGCTGCATCGTGCGCTCCTTTCGGGAAATTCACAATGAAAATATTGATTCAGTTTATTAAAAACAGTATTTGATCGAATCTGCCAATAAATCCTGATTCCTCATATTCATTTGGTTACAGCGTTGGTGAATAAAACTTCAATCGGATCTTAAACAGTGTGAAGAAAAGGCCGTGGCATTTTGATCATCGATGCTGCAGTTCATTCACTATCAAACCGGTTAATCAAGTAATTGGTTTCTGAGCGCAAAAGATCGACTATCGATGGCCCGCGATACCGCCAGAATACCATCTAAGTGGTCATATTCATGCTGGAGCAATTCTGAAAGATCGTCCTGTAAATCCATCTTTTGCTCGCACCAGTCCATGTCGCGGTAAATGATTCTGCAGGTTTTATGGCGCTGGACCTGAACCAGTAGATCTGGAAAGCACATACAGTCATCCCACACCGTGATCATCTCATCACTTTTCTGATCCAGCTCGGGATTGATAAACACTACTGGCTTATCGATATACATGTAAATAAGCCTTTGCATAACATCGATTTGTGGAGCTGCAATCGCCCGGCCAACGCCATAGGTGTTGCGAAAATCCATCATGGTATCGTGCAAATCTTTGACTACCGATTTGATATGATCCAGTTGATCCTGAGCAACCGGGACGCTGACATTATAAAGTTTCGGATTGCCCAGCACTAAAATTTCTTTAACGGCCATTGGTTTTTTCCTGTAGACGCTTTTATATGATCCGATAATAGGTTATAAATAAAGGCATTCGAGCTAAATATGCCAAGTGTTCTCAAACAACCACCTCGCAACCCTAAGCCATGTAGCTCATATCGGATTTTCGCAATTTCAGCAATGCCCTACATCTCTGCGCTTTAAGGCAAGGACCGGAAAATTTTTGCAGTTGTGCTTTATAGGTGCATAATAAATTTTCCATTACACAGATACATACGATCAAAGGCCTAACCGGTTAATTTTCATATTGACCAAGATAATTGGTGCCGATATGATTCTCCAACAATTGATAAAATTTATTAATTGCGATGGCATATTGGTAAACTCTCATCATCTCGGTCGCAAATAACATTCTTCTAACTTAATGTCGCCATGCGCTTATCATTGGCAATAACGGCAAGATCGATCTTGCTGCACCAACTGACCCGCCCTGCAACTTAAACACCCAATCTGAATGCTTAAACGATATTGTATTGCAAATAAAATTTCCCCAAAGCTAAAAGACATAATTTTGTGCTGTGTGGCCCGACGATTCAAATCGAATGACGGTAACGAATAACCGCATACCGTTCCATGGTTAGCACCCAAGATGCAAATCTTGCCGGTGCTAGCAATATTTCAATAAGGAGCAATAAAATGGCCTTGAATCTAAGTGCTGTGGGTCAAGAGCTCGGTCCTCTAACCAAGACTTACACGTGGAAAGACGTGGTGCTTTATGCCCTTGGCGTGGGTGCCGGCTTTTCTAATCTGGAATACTGCTATGAAAACCGGCTTAAGGTTCTGCCTAGTTTTTCAATCGCATCCATTTTCGAGATCCTGGCAGAAATAGGTGTAAAATCGAATGTGAATCTTGCCGGCATTTTACATGGAGAGCAGGAGCTGGTTTTCCACCATCCGATTCCACCGGAAGGCACTATGACCACCAAAGGACAGATTACCCATATTTACGATAAGGGTCGCGACAAGGGAGCGCTGGTGGTGGGTGAAAGCGTCACTTGCGATGGAGATGGCCGGACACTGTTTACCAGCATTTGTACGGTATTTGCTCGATTGGACGGCGGATTTGACGGACCGGATGCCCCCAAACAAAATGTGCAAATCCCATCGCGCGAACCGGATTTCATAGTGGAGAATACGCCCTCCTCGGATCAACCCCTGCTTTACCGTCTGTCTGGTGACATTTTTTCGCTGCATGTGGACCCGGATTTCGCCAAGCATTCAGGATTCGAAAAACCGCTCATGCACGGACTCTGCACCCATGGGTTTGCCTGTCGCGCGCTGGTTGATTCACTGGTTCCCGGTGAACCGGAAAAAGCGCGGCGGATGGTCTGCCGTTTCACCAAACCATTGTATCCCGGTGTTCCAATTCAAACCCAAATTTGGCAAACGGCAGACGGCCACGCTCTATGGCGGACTATCAATGCGGAATCCGGGGATGTGGTTATCGATCAGGGGATTTTCGAATACGGACCGATTCCCACAGACATTATCCGTTTTGATAATCAGGTAGCGGTGGTTACGGGTGCGGGTGCGGGTATAGGCCGGGCCTATGCGCTGGAATTGGCCCGCCGTGGTGCCAAGCTCGTCATCAACGATTTTGGCGGGGCCCGCGACGGCATGGGTGAAGGCTCGGTATCTCCGGCCGATGCGGTGGTCAAAGCAATCCAGGATAAAGGCGGCACGGCGGTGGCCAATTACGACAGTGTCGCCACCGCTGAAGGTGGCGCCAATATCATTCGGGCTGCTTTAGATGCATTTGGCCGGGTAGATATTCTGATCAACAATGCCGGCATTTTACGTGACAAAAGCTTTATCAAAATGGCACCGGAAAACTGGCAGGCCGTGCTGGATGTGCATCTCAACGGTGCTTATAACGTCACACGGCCGGCGTTCAAGGTCATGAAGACCAATGGTTACGGGCGCATCGTCATGACCACCTCAGCGGCCGGGCTGTATGGTAATTTCGGCCAGACCAATTATTCGGCGGCCAAGATGGGTTTGGTGGGCCTGATGAACACCCTGAAAATAGAGGGGTGCAAATATGACATCCGGGTCAACACGGTGGCCCCCATTGCCGCTTCGCGACTGACCCAGGATGTCATGCCGCCGGAATTGTTTGCCAAGGCCAAACCCGAATACGTCGTGCCCATGGTGCTCTTTTTGTGCAGCGAACGCTGTCCAGTGAGCGGACAAATATACAACGCCGGCATGGGCTTTTTTAACCGGGCGGCGGTCATCACCGGATCCGGCACGGTGCTGGCCAAAGAAGGTCAGATTCCCACCGTCGAAGATGTACAAACGGCAATGGGCGCCATCAGCGCATTAGAAACGGGCAAGGAATACGAAGAACTAAGCCAGCAAATACTTGATATGGTGTCCGCCTTTGACGCGTCGGCTCCAGAGGTTGCAAAAACCAGCAGCGGATACAGCACCGCCGAAATGGTCTTTGCGGCTATGCCGCAGGCTTTTCAGGCCGAGGCGGCAGCCGGTGTGGATGTTGTTTTCCAGTTCAATATATCCGGAGAAGATGGTGGCGACTGGTTTTGCATCATTAAAAATGAGTCGTGTCGGGTCGAGAGCGGAACGCACGGCCAACCCGAATGCACCCTTAAAATGCGTACTGCCGATTTTCTGGACATGATGAACGGGGTATTGCCTGCCATGCAGGCCTTTACGTCAGGCAAATTGGTTATTGAAGGCGATATTATAAAGTCCCAGCTTATTGAAAAACTATTTTCGTTTTGATCCGCCCAGATTGCATGGCCGTTAAAAGGAGAAAAACAGTGGTTGGAATTACTTCCTACGACGCCTATCTTCCGCGATTACGGCTACTCCGCATGGCAATTTTCCGAAATATGGGTTGGTTTGCACTCGCCTTCATGATGGTGGCCCTGGGCGACGCTCCATGTGCTACTGGGATGATATCATCTTAAACTTGGCAGTTGGCTGCCGTGCGTGACTGTCTCACGGCAAGCAAGAATCATATACTGGATGGCCTCTTTCCGGCCGCCACAACCGCTTTGATCGTTGCGCTGGATGCCGTCGGCAATGGTGGAACTAGAAAACAAGTTCTGCTTTGTGTGACGGATCGCCGGGAAGCGCGCACCACTTATTTTTATAAAGCGTGGTTCGGTGACGGTGCCGTGGCGCTTACCTTGGGACGCGAAGATGTGATTGCCGAATGCAAAGGCGTCCATTCAGTCTGCTATGATTTTGTGCCGCATTACCGCAGCGGCAGCAGTCCCTGCGGCCGAGTTAATCCTGGAAAAGTATCACGGCCCAATTTATGGGATTTTAGAAAACCTGATGTTTTATCATGTACCGCTTTATCAGTATTCTGCGCATGAATCACCGGGCAGTAAAAAAAGGCGCCCTGTGCAGACGGTCCTCGGTGCGCCTTTTGCCTTGCAAACTGTTCGGGGACGATTAGTTTAAATACTCCCGCAGTATTCTCAGCATCCGACGCAATGGCTCGGCAGCGCCCCACAGCAGCTGATCTCCCACTGAAAAGGCCGTCAGATAGTGGGAGCCGATATTCAATTTACGGAGCCGCCCCACGGGTATATCCAGGGTGCCCGAGACCTTGGCCGGCGTCAGCTCCTGAATCGTGATCTCCTTCTCATTGGGGATCACCTTGACCCATTCATTGTGATTGGCAATTAGGGCCTCAATATCTTTCAAAGGAAGTTCCTTTTTTAATTTAATCGTAAAGGCCTGGCTATGGCAGCGCATGGCGCCAACCCGCACACACTGCCCGTCAATGGGTATGGGGTTGTCCGCAGTGCCAAGGATTTTGTTGGTCTCGACCAGCCCTTTCCACTCCTCGCGCGTTTGACCGGTTTCCATGGGCCGGTCAATCCAGGGAATGAGGCTGGCGGCCAGGGGTGCACCAAAGTTTTCGACCGGAAACGAATCTTGCCGCAAAGTTGCCATTACCTGACGATCCAGATCCAATATAGCGGTAGCGGGATTATCCAGCAGGTTCACATTGTGGTGGCCGATAGACCGCATTTGGGCCACAAGTTCGCGCATATTTTTGGCGCCGGCGCCGGAGGCCGACTGATAGGTCATTGAAGTCATCCACTCCACCATATCGTTGGCAAACAAACCGCCCAGCGCCATCAGCATCAATGATACCGTACAATTGCCGCCGATATAGGCTTTAATGCCGTCTTTCAATCCCCTGTCGATCACATGGCGGTTGACCGGGTCCAGAACGATAATACTGTCTTTTTCCATTCGCAGGGTGGAGGCCGCATCGATCCAGAAGCCCTGCCAGCCGTTTTGGCGCAGGAGAGGATAACTTTTTTCCGTGTATCCGCCGCCCTGACAGGATACAATGATATCCATAGTCGCCAATAACTTGTCATCATAAGCATCAGCTACCGGTGGCACCTCAAAACCAATGTCGGGTGCCTTTTTGCCGGTTTGGGAAGTTGAAAAAAATAACGGTTCAAATCCACTGAAATCATCTTCCGCCAGCATTCGCTGCATCAACACGGAACCGACCATTCCCCGCCATCCAACAAATCCAACATTCATTTGAAGTTACCTCGCAGTTTATAAACAATTTTAAGCTTCCACATTTAAAAGGGATGTGCATCCGTGTCAAGCGTCTTAACGCTCAAGACTAAAAATACCCTTTTCAAACCGATGCTTTGGCCCCGTACTTAAATCCAGTCTAACGCCATCGCACGCGCTTGATAAACATATAGCTTAAACATTTTATCATACGTACATATATTAACTTAAATCCCCTTGGGCAAAAAATGGACGACCACAACAAAATCAGCATTGAAGTATCACGGAAGGCATCCACCAAGAAGTCGTTCAAGCCGTACACAAAAAAATACCGGCCACTGTTGCCTTGTATGAACTGGCCAATCTGCTCAAGCTTTTCGGCGACAACACACGCGTCAGAATCCTTTGGGCGCTCAGTGAGTCTGAAATGTGTGTATGTGATTTGTGCGCCCTTTTGCAGATGAAACAACCGGCCGTGTTGCACCAGCTAAAAAACCTTAAGCAGTCTCGAATTGTTAAAGCCCGACGCAACGGTAAGGTTATTTACTACTCGTTGGCCGATGAACACATTCGGCAGCTTCTCACATTAGCAATGGATCACGTTGTAGAGCCACGAAAGATATAAAAAGGAACAGATTGTGGAACCTGCTCCCATCAGAAAATTTCATTTAGAAAATTTGAATTGTGCCAACGGCGCTGCCATTGAAACCGCTGACATCGTGTTAATGACCGATTCCCCCTTGAAAATGGCCGAGGTGGTAACAATAGCCAAGCATACACGCAGAATTATCTGGCAGAATATCAGCCTGGCCCTCTGCATCAAAGGAATCTTCCTTACGCCAGGGGCCTTTGGCTTGGCCTCCATGCGGGAGGCCATGTTTGCTGATATGGGTTCGGTATTGCTGGCCGTGGCCAACTCCACCAGGGTATTGGGTAAATAAACCGATTGACCAATTATTGCAGCGAGTATTTAGTAACTAAAAATAGCTATTACAAAATACCATCAGGCTTCTCAAAGGCTGAGTGCCCAGCAGGTGCCCATCGGAGAAGTCTCATCGAAATTTAACAACGGTTTCTATGGATGCTTTGCAGGCAGAAAATAACTCGGGAATGAAAATGAAAGAAAATACATAATGCGTAACTGCTGGATCTGTAATTTAAGACTTAAATTTAACTCCGAAACCTTTTTGATCTAATCGAACAATCCGTCCATGCATCACTATTTGTGCGTCCTTAGATGAGTGCCGAAACGAAATCGTTACGCCTTTCCCAATCTCAAATGTTCGATCAGTTTCGACATAGGCTCCCTCGATGCAGATGTTTTTCATGACGCCCCTGCAAGCAACATCGTCAACAACAATTTCTACTGCCCGATCACAGGCCTTACGAGCATTGAAACGCTTTTCCGTCATTTTACCAAAGGGATTGGATTCAGCCATAGCGTCTATTTCCTTTCAAATCGAGTCGATTAAGATGCTGTGCAAAATGGTGTGTATCGAATATGATCCTCCTTTTAAAAATAATACGAAAAATATAAGAAAAATGCAAAAAAAGTATCCCGTTTTGGTGATTCTTTCAGGGCTATATGGCTGAGTGTCTCGGATAGCAAAAGCGTCTGAGAGCATGCGTCGGGCCCCCAGTACCAAAGTTTTCGCGGGCAAATTAACTTATGATCGGGCTTGTTAGATGTAAGGCGTGGCAGCGCTTTCCTTTGATGTCTTTGCCCGGGCCATCATTTATAGATTTTAAAAAGATTAGATCGAGGGGCGCCCTAATAGGGCTATTTTGTTTTTTCCAAATTGCGCTGATTGAGCTGGCACCCTCTGAGCGTGATAATAACGCCCGGGGCGCATAAGTATTTTTAAATGGTTCAGTAGCCCTTATCAAAATCAACCAGATACTTCAGAGGCTTTTGGGCCACAAACCGACGATAGTTGTCCACAAATATAGCAACAATGTCTTTGGGAAAGCTGACAGCAGAAATATGCGGTGTAATAATCACATTGGACATCGACCATAACGGCGAGGTTGGCGGAAGGGGCTCATGTTCAAAAACATCCAGTACAGCGCCCCGAATAGTTTGGTCACGCAGTGCCTGGATCAAATCGGCTTCATTGATGACTGCGCCGCGTCCCACGTTAATCACAATTGCCGATGATTTCATTTTTCCCAATGTCTTTAAGTTGATAAGCTGATTTGTTTCCGGCGTGTGTGGCAGGGTAACGACCAGATAGTCCAAAGTCATCAGAAATTTTTCTAACCTTACCATCGTATATAACGCCTCGACATGGGGAACCGGGTCGGCCGATCGTTTCAATCCCAGTACACGCATTCCAAAATAGGCTGCGGTTTTCGCAATGTGCCGCCCGATGGATCCAAGCCCCAGAATGCCTATCGTTATAGCGCGAAGGCTTTGATAGGAAATATCTTGCCAGACTTTGTCTGATTGGTTTTGACGAACTTTAAAAAAATGCCGTTCCAAGGCCAGGATGTAGCCCAAGATATACTCACTCATATAGGGCCCAAAAATACCCTTGATGCCGGTAAGCAGATAATCCCTGCGCAACGCCGGTGCGCACAAAGCCTCCGTCCCGGCAAATGTGGACTGGACCCATTTAAGCTCTGCCGCGGCATCGATGCATTGGGCCACCAAGGCGGGAACCCCCAGAACAAGATGACAGTCGGCGATGCGATGCCGCCCTTTCTCACCATTGACCGCTGTCACAATCTCAAGGTTGCCAAGATCGTGTTGTCGCAGCAAAGCGCTATATTGTTCGGCATCCGGAGTCAGAACGAGGAGTTTATTCATAAAGAAATTCAGCACCGCAGTTCAAAACTTAAAATCTTCAACGATATTGTCTCGTACACACATCACCGGCAGGCGGCCGGTTTTGATGATTTACTTTTGATGCTTGGCCAATGACTCACTTTTCAAGTAAGCAAATACGTCACTGCCGGATCGATCCGCTTGTTTATCCCCGGCGGTAATCTGGGGAAGTCGTTTGAGTCTCTCACGATCATGAATGCCCACCGGCTCCTCGATGAGCACCAAGGTATTGTGTATCAGACTGTAAACCACAAAGGGCCCAAAGGCCTTAGCACCATCTGGTTGCGTGGCGTAACAGCCATACACGACATGATGCGACATTTGATATGGTTTGGCGGCTGCCTCAAAATCCAGCAATTCAGCAAAAACGGTCAGCGATTCGATCACCCCGTCAGAATACTTCATTTCCAGTGAAGCAACGCCCTCTTTTTCAAGCATATCCAGATCGGATGCTTCAAAATCCAAATCCAATTGATCGATGCAGCCTTGCTGAATGGTTTTAACCGAATCTTCGCGCTTGCTCACAATAACATCAGAATCATTTAGAATCTTGATGATATTGCGAATGCTAATCATCTCTTTAACGGTGGGGCTTTTGCGCATACCAACATCGGCAATGGTCGTATTATAAATGGCCAATTCATTGTCCAATACCAGTAGGCGCCCGGGCTCATTGGGGCCATTCAGTCTATATATTACCAAATCTCTTTCTTGCTGGTAATCATACCCGCCCATATCAAGCAACCGCCGCATGGCATCTTTATCGATTTTTTGCCCGCTGCCGGAAGGGCCGATGGATCGGCTTACTTTCCCGGATAGATTACCAATTTCAATTTTTTTAAGAATATTTTCTTTAAAACCCATACCATAACTCCCCCAATATAAATAAATTTTTACCGCTAACCCAATCAATTGGATTATTCATAGCTGATTTATCTTGATGCATACAAGAACATTTTACCCTGTTAACAACCAGTTACCGTCAGTTCTATTATGTTGATCTATGAACTATAAGCTTGCATTTAGCCAGGCAGGACCCGGCCGCTGACAACCCTGTTTCATCATATTACAGTTGCAGGAAAAATGTATCGCTTTTTAAAGATCTTGGCGGTGGCAGGCCGGGCATGGATATATTAACGGGTTTTCCTTTAGCATGCCGGTTGATTTTGTTGCCGACTGCTTGTATATGTTTTACTTCATTTTTATTTCTTGGCGAGCGACATCAATTTGCCGGCAAGATCTTTTGCCGAAACATTTTCACCCAAATTCGTTATGAAATTATTCCTCAAACCCCATAAATAGGATGTGACCTATGCGTGAAAATGCGACGCTTATTATCAATGACCAGCGGTATGAACTTCCTATTGTAACGGGTAGCGAAGGCGAAAAAGCTATCGATATTTCGCAGTTACGTTCAAAAAGCGGCTTGATCACATTGGATACCGGCTTTGCCAATACAGGCAGCTGCAAAAGCACGATTACATTTATGGATGGCGAACAGGGGATATTGCGCTATCGCGGCATTCCCGTTGAACAATTGGCGGAAAAATCATCCTTTATGGAAACCGCTTACCTCTTAATCAATGGGAATCTGCCGACCCAAAAACAGTTGACCCGGTTTTCCGTAATGCTGAATGATAACTCACTGGTGCATGAAGACATGCAGCAATTTTACCAAAATTTTCCCCGGGCGTCGCATCCTATGCTGATTCTCGCCGCCATGGTCAATGCCCTGCGCAGCTTCTATCCGGAACTTCAAACCCTGGAGGAAGAAATCAATATCACCGTGACGCGCTTACTGTCCAAGGTAAGAACAATGGCGGCCATGTCCTATAAGATTTCGCGAGGGCATAAGGTCGTCTACCCACGTCCGGACCTATCTTATTGCGCCAACTTTCTCAACATGATGTTTGACAGCCCGGTAAATCCCTACCAAATAGACGAGTTACTGGTCGATGCCCTGAACATATTTTGGATCCTGCATGCCGATCACGAGCAAAACTGTTCCACCTCATCGGTACGGATGGTCGGCAGCGGGCGGGTGAATTTGTACGCGGCTATCTCTTCAGGTATCGCAGCGCTATGGGGTCCCTTGCATGGAGGTGCCAATCAAGCGGTGGTTGAAATGCTCAAGACCATCGATTCCGACGGTGGCAACATTCAAGGCGTTATCGCCCGGGCCAAGGACAGATCAGACCCATTCCGGCTCATGGGTTTCGGTCACCGGGTATATAAAACCTATGATCCCCGCGCAAAAATAATGAAAAAAATGTGCCACCGGGTTTTGGGTCGACTAAACCGCCAAGACCCGCTACTGGATATTGCGATGGAGCTTGAGGAAATCGCTTTAAAGGATGCATACTTTATCGATCACAACCTATATCCCAATGTCGATTTTTACAGTGGTATTGTTTTGCGGGCCATGGGGATACCCACCAACATGTTTACCGTGATGTTCGCCATCGGTCGGTTGCCTGGTTGGATTGCGCAGTGGAAGGAAAGCATGGATGATCCGGAATGGAAACTCGCCCGCCCGCGTCAAATTTATATCGGCCCAACCCAGAAAGACTATGTCCCGATGAATCTGCGTGAAAATACCAATTCCGCTAAAAATTGAAACCCGATAAATTACGGGCTGGATCATAATCGCTACTATCGTTTTTGTGCCAATAAAAAACGCCCGATCCTAAGTATTGGATCGGGCGTTGGTTTCGTGCTGAATTCGTTTATTTGGTTCCAAAAATTTTATCGCCGGCATCACCTAAACCCGGAAGAATGTAGCCAATATCATTTAGTTTTTCATCAACTGCCGCAGCATAAATATCCACATCCGGATGAGCCGCTTCAACCCGTGCAATACCTTCGGGGGCCGCCACGACAAAAATACCACGTATGGTCGTACAGCCGGATTCCTTCAGCAAATCAATAGTGGCGATCAACGTGCCGCCCGTTGCCAGCATCGGGTCTAGGATCATCGCAATTCGTTCCTGCATGTTACTGGTCATTTTTACGTAATATCGGACCGGTTCGAGGGTTTCTTCGTTGCGGTATAATCCCACCACACTGACTTTAGCCGATGGGATCAAGTCTAAAACGCCACGCATCATGCCAAGGCCGGCTCGCAAGATGGGCACAACGGTAATTTTTTTGCCCTTGATCTTTTCGACCTCCACATCACCGGCCCATCCTTGGATGGTCAGTTTTTCGGTTTCAAGATCTTTGGTGGCTTCATAGGTGAGCAATCCGGCCACCTCGGAGGCAAGATCACGGAAATCCTTGACGCTAACATTCTGTTGACGCATTAGTGCCAGTTTATGCTTTATCAGAGGATGATCGACGACGTGTACGGGCACGGCAACCTCCTTCAATCCAGATCAAATTGAGTGCGATGATTGTTAAATGGAACCCACTTGATGGCAAGATTTATATGCAACTTGTATACGAGAGTCAAGGTGCTACGGATAGTTCTGGCATAATAAGCAATTGTGCCCTGTCAAATCATTCAATTTCTAGCACCCTAGTACTTGCTGTAGAAATGTCCCAGTGGTCGTGTAAATGTAAATTTGGTAGGTTTGGCGATCATTTCATCAAACGCCTCGTCGGTGTTGCCACCCAAAGCTGAGAACGGCAAAGTAACAACAAAAAACACCATTCCCAAAGCCATTGAGGCGATCCCCAGCGGTCGCATCAGGACAAAATCTGCCGTCATCACGGCGCCGTCCGGCTGAACTTCGTATTCCGTGGATTCATAGGTTGCTGCACTTTGGGCCAATACAGCAGAATGAAAGGGCAATAGCACCAGCATCAAGACCATTATAACCGTTAAAACTTTTCTGGCTTGGGTCAGCATGAATATCTCCTTTCTTAAAGGGCATACA
>JASJAZ010000047.1 GCA_030066785.1 Desulfobacterales bacterium
TTTTGGTGATCGAAATCGCCGCCATCACAACAATCAGGCCACTGACAATCAGAATGGCATGCGGGTACGACGTTGAAACCCGGCTAAAGCCCGCTAAGACACAATCCATGGCGGTTTTTTTGGATTCAAGACTATCTGCCGGTTTAATTTTAACGGGCACCACTGCCAGTAGCGCCGGCAATAAAACAATGGTAAAAATAAAGGCCAGCAGTACACCAATGCCGGCAAATATACCAAGATCAGCAATCGGTGCGATTTCGGCAGTGGCAAACGACATGAGCCCACAGGCGGTGGTCAAGTTGGTCATGACGATCGCCAAGCCGGAATGCCCCAACGCATAAGCGATCGCGGCTCGTTTGTCGCTGGTGTGCCGCAGCCGGTGGAAAAAGATGGCCAGGATATGCACCGACGTGCCGACGCCCACCGCCAGCAGGAATGACGGTAGAATTTGAGTGGGCAGCTTGATCGGGACACCCAGGGCAGCCATGATGCCAAGCGTACAAAGCAGCGAAAAAATGACGATGATGAGCGGCAGCACCACACCGGTGATGCGGCGAAACATCATAAATAGGCAAATCGCCACTGTTGCAATGGACATAAGCATGAAATTGCGCATATCCTTCATCATGGATTTTTTCAGAAAGTGTGTCACCACCGGTGACCCGGCTAGATAAATCCTGAAGTCGTCTGCGCGATAATTGGCAACGATTTGTCTGACAGCATGGATGACTTCCGAGTTTTCTTGATCGGTCAAGTAGGGACGTGGCGATGAGGCATCGGCTGCCAACACGGCTGCATCGTCATCAAAGCCTTCCAAAACATCGGTTTGCAGACCGATGGCGGAATGGCTGAGCGTTTGTATGACAATAGTAGTGAAACGGCTGTCTTCCGATATCAGCAGGTTTTGATACATTTGGTTGGAAAGCGCGCGCTGTTTAAGGATTGCCAGTTCATGCGGTGATTGCGGCCATTGTTCTAAAAAATCTTCTACGATTAACTCATGACCTTCTCCACGGGTATTGCGGGCATTGATCAAGCTGGTAATATCTTCAATGTATGGAACCTTGCTTTCCAATTCTTCGTGCAGGCGTTGCAGTTTTTTTAAAAAAATAACATCGAATACATTCGCCGGCTCAATGGCGATGATAACCACCTCATCGCGGCCGAACTGGTCGCGAAACGCATTGTAGGCCAACAAGGCTGGATCGTCATCGTGCATGAAACCTTCAATAGAGGTGTCAATGGTGATGTTGGCTATGGGGGATATCATTGCGGCGATGACAACCAACAATATGGCAATTGTTTTTTTACGATGCCGATAAATTTGCAGCGCAAAACCTTCAAACCATTTTTCGATGCGGATGCGGATATTGGCCATTGGTGATTGCCTCCTCAGGCAGTGTTTTGCTTTGTTAAAGACCGCAGGATCAACGTTTCGATGCCGTTGACAAAATCTCCGTGATCCATAGCGGCCATTTGATCCATGGCGTCTGCGATGTGAGGCAATTTTTGACGGATAGGACGACTGGCTTTATGGCACATCAAGGCGCCGATCACCATTAGGTGCACGCACATGGGATTAACAGGATGAAAACGATTTTGGGAAATGCCCTCATCGATTATCTGCACGACAGACCCGATGATGGTGGCAATGTCTTCGACGACAACATCGGGTAGGCTACGCCCACCGCCAGCCATCTCACGCATCATGATCGCTGCTTTGCTGGGATTTTCATCCATAACCTGGTTTATATAATGGATATAGGTTTTGATCTTTTCTTCCGGGGTCTGCGCTTGTTTCAGCAATTCGCGCATGCGATTGGCTGCTTGCCCGAAATGTTCATGCAGTACACGGGTATACAGCGTTTTTTTGTCGCCGATGTGATAATAAATCATGGCTTTATTGACGTTGGCCTTTTTGGCGATTGCATCCACGCGGGCACCGGCGTAACCTACTTCTGAAAAAACCTCTGCGGCCGTGTCCATAATGCGACGTGTGGTGTCATCCCCTCTGCTGGTTTGCGGCGTGGTATCTTGCATGCTGTCTCCTATTAATCTGGCCATCAAAAACTGACCTATAGGTTAAACTAACTGTTTAGTTAAACTAAATAGTTATTATGACAAATTCGGTTCACTGTCAAGCGCTAATAGTGGTAGCCTCAAATCAAAGAGATTAATTTGATCATGGGCGGTAAGTTGCCTTATCGTGAGGTAAGTGCGCTTGCCCGGGATCAGGAGCGTTTTTTGAGAGCGGTCTGAAAGGCCGCTTGATGAATTTCACCGGCAAAGTGCAGCGGGCTTTTGCCATGAACCGGATCCCACCCCGCCGGATCAGCCGAACAAAAATACTGGACTTCAAGACCTATACGCACGATGGCGTCATCCACCGGAAGGCCGATAACGCGGCTGGCAGCCTTCCAGGTAGCACCGCAGCTCGCTCCCCGGTTCACATTTACTTGCGTGACCTGATTTTTGTGGGTGGCAACGGTGAATTTTGGTGATCCGAACAATCGGCCATATTGTCCCAGACAATCCTGCCGGGCAAGGCCGCATCAGGTTGGCGGTGTGAAAATGCCTTTGCGGCGGATTTTTTTACCCGATGCGATCATGGGAATACCCTGACGATCACATAAATGGGCCAAATCTTGCGAAAGATCCGGATGGCTCAAAAAATCGAGTACCAAATCGGCATCAATTTTTGGGGGCAGGTATGGACTGGTATCATCCAGAATATCGGGCAGAGGCGCATCGATATTGATGCGCTTTAGTTCAAATTGATTTCCGCCGTATTTGACAATACCCTCAATTTTGCTTTCGCCGCTGCCGTTTTGTTGAAACACGATAATTTTTTGTTGAGATTGCATTTTATATTAATAACCCTTGTTTTATCATTTTTAAACCCCACTGCCGAACATTGGCGCGATACCGGCTATGGCATTGTAACGTTTTTGCCGTTTTTGTTAACGGCGGACCCGGGCAAAACACCGCCCTCAAGTTGTTCAAGCTTTTGGTCGTATTCGGAACGTTTTTTTTCATAAGTCTCGCTGAGCGTTTCCAATTGCTCAAAACGTTGTTCGATTTTGAGCTCGCAGGATCGTATCGCCAATGAAATATCCTTGATTCTACGGCCATCTTGGGATTGCGAGGCAGACACCATGTCATTATTCAGAATTGCCAATTCAGTTTCATGGGCATCGATTTCATTTTCCAGTTGAGCAATTTGCTTTTCAAGCGGCCGCAGCGTCCTGGATCGATCCGCAATAATCTCAGATCGTTTTTGGCGCATTTTTTTTCGACTGGTTTTAGGGATCGACGGGGCGGGGCGGTTTGCTTGGGCCACTGGTAGTGGTCGGAAAGTTTCATTTTGCCAGCCCCATTTTTCCAAGAAATATCCATATGTCCCATCAAAAACCTCAACCTGCTGGTCCTGAAAAATGATGAGACGGTTGGCCAGGGCATGCAAAAACATCTCGTTATGGGTAACCATAATGACAGCGCCGTCAAAACTATCGATGGCGGCCAGTAATGCATCGCATGAGTCCATATCCAGATGATTGGTGGGTTCATCCAGCAATAAAAGATTGACCGGCGTCACCAATAACTTGCCCAGCATCACACGGCTTTTTTCGCCCCCCGATAAGACTCCGATTTTTTTGAGGGCATCATCGCCGCTGAACATCATGGCACCACTGATGCTGCGGGCTTTTTGTTGATCGACTGCTGGATGGGCGAACAGAATTTCTTCAACAACTGTGCGCTGACGGTTGAGCGAGCTTATGTTGGTTTGCTCAAAAAAACCTTTAGAAACAGCCCGATGGTATTTAACCGCACCGGCTCGGGGCTGGAGCGCACCGGCCAAGAGTTTGATCAGCGTTGTTTTACCCGCACCATTTCTGCCAACGATGCAAATGCGGTCACCGGCCCGAACCGTCAGGTTAAAATTGCGAATGAGAATAGGACTATCATCATAACCAAATGTGAGATCACGGGCATGTAGAACGTCTCTGGCTTCAAACGGCTTGCTGCAAAAGGCAAAATCGAGTGTTTTGATTCTTTCAAGATGGTTTTTTTTCTCCATTTTAGCCAAGGTTTTAATGCGCGACTGTACCAAATTTGCCAATCGGGCTTTGGCCCTGAAACGGGTGATAAATTGGGTAATTTCCTTGCGGCGACGCTCATCATTGAGGCGTGTCTTTTCATATATTTCTTCATCCTGCGCGAGCTGAGTGTAGTAATCGTCAGTGCTGCCGGATATTTTGCGTATTTTTTTACGATGAATACCCAAAACATGTGTCACGACTTTATCCATAAAACTGCGGTCATGGGTAATCAGAAGCAATTCATGCGGCCAGTTGTTCAGAAAGGCTTCAACCCATCGAATAGAGGTAATATCCAAGTAATTGGTCGGTTCGTCCAATAGCAACAAATCGGGTTCGGAAACGAGGGTTTTGGCCAAGTTGAGCCGTATTTGGTAGCCACCGGAAAACTCCATGGGATGGCGCGTCATATCGGTGGCGGAAAAACCAAGACCCGCTAAAATTTTTTCGACTTTCCAGTGGTGATTTTTTTCCGTTGGTGGTAGCGCTTGCATGCCTTCGGCAAGAATCGTTTCATGGGTAAACGCGATTTCCTGGCGTACATAGCCGATGCGATACAATTTCGGTATCCGGAGGGATCCGCTATCCGGCGTTTCCTCGCCGACAATCAGCTTGAACAGGGTGGTTTTGCCGTGCCCATTACGCCCCACCAAGCCCACTCTCTCCCGGGCATTGACCTTGAAGCTGATGTCGTCAAAAAGAGTGTGGCCGGCAAAACTTTTGGTTAATTTTTCCGCGCTGATCATATATTTTTAATGCGAAAGGTTTAAATGTAAAAATGCCCTTTAATTGGTAACAATTAATTTGGTTTAAAAATCGAATGTGCCCTCAAATCTAACCAATGATTGATGCCAAAAACCTACCACCCGAACAGCGCTTTATAATGAACTGCTGGGAAACTGTCAAACCCGATCAGATTGAGATGACTACCGGTTCATTTCACAGACGCGGGTTTGGACTCGATCGTGCTTGCGAAGCAAGGGCATCGCCTTATGTTATAGCATAAACCATTAAAAAAAATCCTAATAATGATTAACAAGATGATAGGATACGATGCTGCGCATATCTAAAAATACACGGAAGCAATCGGATGTCATCATTGACCAAGCTGCCCGTTTTTTTGGTAAAGACGGTATACAGCTGATAGAAAAAGATCGCGGTCCCTGTTGTATTTCTTTTGAGGGGGTTGGCGGGTATGTCATGGTGAGCATTGTGGATGAAACCAATTTAAGGGTCGTGGATGTTGAAACGCGGGAGTGGGAATATCCGGCCAAACAGTTTCTGAAAACATTGTAATCTGTTTACCTGATGGGTTTTAGTGCGCTATTGCCTGTTTCGATCATCACATGCAATTCCCACCTATAAGCTAACTTTGATCCCCCAATCTAAACTGGATAATGATTCCGGGTATAAGGTTGACCCCTAAGCCGGTGTGTTTTAATTTGACCAAAAATATTTGCGGTTATTCCGGTGCGGTGGCTTCTAAGTTCGCTTGCGGCCGTTTTTTAAAATTATTAGCGGTGTTTTGAGATAGCATGCCATATAAATCGATTGCAAAAGAAGTTGTTATTTTAGCTGTCATCTCTCTGGCGACAGCTTTTGGCGTCAATTGGGTATCTCCCAAGGGCATTGCTTTTGTGGGTCAGTGGGATACGGCCCAGGGTGTCATTACGGCCAAGGCGAAAAATGATATGGTGGCCCATGAACTCGAGCTTGATGATATTATAATGGTTAAAAACATTTATGATCATCAGCAGGCGATCTTTGTGGATGCGCGTTCACAGGAAGATTTTAGAGAGGGCCATATCCGCGGTGCGGTATCCTTGCCGATTGGGGAATTTGAGTCGCGCATCGATCAATTCAAGGCGAGCTATCCCCTATCGCAGTACATCGTGGCCTATTGCTCCGGGCGCGAATGCGATGACAGCCATGAACTGGCTCAGCGCCTGTTTGAACACGGCTATGCCGATGTCAGCGTTTTTATTGACGGTTATCCGGCGTGGATGGCGGAGGGTTTTCCGATTGAATAAGCTACCGGTTTTTTACCATCCAATCGTTGAATTGGCTCTACGCCTATTCATCGGGGTAACCTTTGTCTTCGCCAGCTACCATAAAATGGTTGAGCCGGCCCATTTTGCTAAGATTATATACGGATACTATCTATTTCCGGATTTTTCCATCAATCTGTTGGCCATTGGGCTGCCTTATATAGAATTTTTCTGCGGTTTGGCCTTGATAATGGGTGTTTACCCTCGCTCCGCGGCATTGCTTATCAATATGATGCTGGCGGGATTTATCGTTGCCATATCGATTAATCTGATCAGGGGGCATGAATTTGACTGCGGGTGTTTTTCTTTTGGGGAACCAGGCTATACGTCCTCGGCCAGGCAGCTGTTGTTGCGCAATATCGGCTATCTAATGATGGGCGTGTATGTCCTATTTTACCAGCATCGTCGAATCCTGTGTGTACGCCAGAGCGGCAGTTTCCTGAAAGATCTTTCAATTTCTTGAGAGAACATCGATACCACTGCGTGCAATAATTTTTGGCAACAATTAAGGGGTATGGCGTTCTATTTGCCCATCGCAACCTCTAGAATCCGTCCATTTACAAGAAATGCATCAGATTAAGCACCAACAGACGGCAGCATTCCGCCTTTTGACAGATACCAGCTTGTGTCCTAAATTTACCCATAGATTCATAATCAATGCTGTTGGTTTGACAAAGGTCGGCAAGCAAGGAGAAAACAATGGACGATGACGCTAAGTTGGCGCTTTCGGAATGTCGTACGGAAGCGGCCTCAACTGCAGAGTATCGCAAACAATTGCCGGAGATTGCCGAAAGGGTCATTCGCGATTGCGATGATCAAGAATGTTACACGCATGTTGACTATGAACCGATCCCTTCCCGCGAAGATGTGATTGACATTATAAATCGTTTTCGCGAGGTGTTGTTTCCTGGCTATTTTAACTGTGAAAAGATTGATCCGGCCAATTTGCGCTACAGTATGGGACAAACGGTGGCCACTCTGTATGATTTGTTGGCCGACCAGATCTGTCGTAGTATTCGTCATGATTGTTTCCGTTATGAATTGCCTTGTACCGATTGCAGTGATCAGAGCTATCGTTTTGCCATGGCCCTACTGCAAGAGATTCCATCCATTCGCAAAATTTTAGCAACGGATGTGCGTGCCGCTTATGAGGGTGACCCCGCTGCCAAAAGTCATGATGAAATTATTTTCAGCTACCCGGGTTTGTACGCCCTGATGGTATATCGCGTGGCGCATAAATTATACGAATATGAAGTACCATTACTGCCGCGCATTATGACGGAGTACGCCCACAGCATGACCGGTATCGATATCCACCCCGGCGCCGAGATCGGCGAGCGCTTTGTTATTGATCATGGCACTGGTGTAGTGGTTGGTGAAACAACCGTTATCGGCCGCAACGTACGCATCTATCAAGGGGTTACCCTTGGCGCGCTTTCACTTCCAAAAGATGCGGGTGCAAAGTTGAGAGGCAAACGCCGCCATCCCACTATCGAGGATGATGTCATCATATATTCCGGCGCAACAATTTTAGGCGGTGATACGGTCATTGGGGCCCGTTCAGTGGTTGGCGGCAACGTCTGGATTACAGAAAGTGTTCCACCGGATACCAAAGTGTTAATGGAAACACCCAGGCTGGTATATCGATGATCGCCCTTATCGAGATGTCGGTCATGAAATATTGCCGCTCGAAGATAGAAATTAAACCGTTGCAAATCAACCTTAGACGCGAAGGAAGCGCCTATGAAAATTTATTCGACCGTTAAAAACACCATCGGTAGGACACCTCTTGTTGAATTAAATCGAGTAACAGCTGGTTCGGATGCTAAGATACTTGCCAAACTTGAATTCTTTAATCCGCTGGGAAGTGTTAAGGACCGCATTGCAGCTTCCATGATCGAAGCTGTAGAACGCAAAGGGCTCATAGATCCCCACACGCTTGTTGTAGAACCAACATCCGGCAATACGGGGATCGCCCTGGCATTTATTTGTGCCGCTAAAGGCTACCGGCTATGTCTGACCATGCCCGAAACCATGAGTATTGAAAGGCGCAAACTTTTGAAGCATCTGGGCGCTGAACTGATACTAACACCTGGGCCAGAAGGCATGAAAGGTGCCATCGAAAAGGCCCGGGAGATTGTGGCCGATGAGAATGATGCCTTTATGCCCAATCAGTTTCGAAATCCTGCCAACCCTAAAATTCATCGAGAAACCACCGCCCAGGAAATCTGGGATGATACCGAAGGTGAGGTGGACATTTTGGTGTCCGGCGTCGGCACCGGCGGCACCATTACCGGTGTTTCGCAAGTTTTAAAAGAGCGCAACCCGGCCTTCAAATCGATTGCGGTCGAACCGGCGGATTCTCCCGTCTTATCAGGCGGCCAGGCTGGACCGCATAAAATTCAAGGAATCGGGGCTGGTTTTGTACCCGATGTTTTGGATAAATCGTTAATTGATGAAGTGGTCACTGTTACCAATGAGGACGCTTTTACAACCGCGCGGGCGCTAGCCCAAAAAGAGGGCATTCTGTGCGGTATTTCCTCCGGCGCCGCTGCTTGGGCTGCTTTGGAAGTGGCCAAACACGAAAACACCGGTAGCAAGCGCATTGTGGTCATACTGCCCAGCACGGGTGAGCGTTATATTAGTACACCATTATTTGAGACGGAATAGTGTGGTTCAACCTGTCAAGATGGTCTTTTAAGTCAGACAGTAAGATTGGTGGCGAGGGATTGATTCTGTGATGTTTGAATATGGCAGCAATATAGGAAGGTGTTCCGATTAATCTTAAAAGGAGGCGAAAATGATCGATAAATTAGAATTATGTAACAAAATTAAAGAATTATATCCAGATATCGGCGAATGTGGTATCGATGTCACCGTCGATTATGATGATGAAAAAAAGGCATGGATTGTGGACCTTAAAAAAGACAGCCATGAGCTCAAAACATATCTTGAAGATGAAGATGCCGTTCTTTGCCTGGACGGGAAGCAATGTGTTGGCCTGAGTTTTGAGATTGCGCAACTGCGATCCAATATTGAAAGCGTATAGATCCACATTAATCCAAGTTATGTGAACGGGTTAACCAATATGATTTGGAAAACTGTTTGGACGCTTGCGTCTTGTGATTGATGCCGCGATGCTGCAAATCTCCGGTTGGCAATTGTCAACTGTTTCAAATTTATAACATCATTACAGAATATGAAAACACGAATTGAAAAAGACAGCATGGGCGAGGTGGCCGTCCCCCGGGAAGCTTACTATGGCGCGCAAACCCAGCGGGCATCCATCAATTTTCCCATCAGCAATCTGCGTCTGCCGTCTTTATTCATTCACTCGTTAGCACTGATTAAAAAGATGGCTGCGGTGGTCAATCTTGACTTGAAGCTCCTGGAAGCTGATATTGCCGAGGCGATCCAGCAGGCCGCGCAGGAAGTCATGGATGGCCGCTGGGACAATCAATTTGTTGTGGATGTTTTTCAGACCGGCTCCGGCACATCGACCAATATGAACATGAATGAAGTCCTGGCAACGCGGGCCAATGAAATCATCACCGGCCAAAAAACCGGAAAATCACCGGTGCACCCCAACGACCACGTTAACTTGGGCCAGTCAAGTAACGACGTTATCCCGTCCACGATTCATCTGGCAGCCTTTACGGCCATGCGAACTGATCTAATTCCATCCTTGAAAGGACTGCAACAAGCCCTGGCTGCCAAGGCCGAGGAATTTAACACCATAAAAAAAATTGGCCGTACCCATTTGCAAGACGCCGTTCCCATGACCTTGGGACAGGAATTCTCCGGGTATGCCCATCAGATCAACCAGGCGATTCAACGCTTAGTATCCGTGGAAGCGCGTCTCGGCGCCCTGGCTTTGGGTGGAACGGCGGTGGGTACGGGACTGAACACGCACCCTGATTTTGCACCTAAGGTTATTGCTAAAATTGCCAGCCATACCGGAATGCCTTTCCGGGAGGCCGAAAATCATTTCGAGGCCCAAGCAACGATGGATACGGTGGTGGAAACCAGTGGTATTTTAAAAACGGTTGCGGTGAGTCTGGTAAAAATTGCCAATGATATACGCTGGCTGGCATCCGGTCCCCGCTGCGGCCTGGGTGAGATTACCATTCCGTCCCTGCAGCCGGGATCTTCCATTATGCCCGGCAAAGTCAATCCGGTCATTCCGGAAGCCGTCGTTCAGGTAGCCGCACACGTAATGGGTAACGATACAACGATTATGATGGGCGGCCAGGCCGGTATCTTTGAACTCAATGTGATGCTGCCGGTAATGGCCTATAATCTGTTACAGTCCATTGCATTGTTGACCAGCGTGTCAACCGTATTTGTTGATAAATGTGTCCAGGGTATTACTGCCAATCGCGATCGTTGTGCGGAAGCGGTTGACAAAAGCCTGGCAATTGTTACGGCACTGGTGCCGCATATTGGTTATGACCGTGCGGCGGAGATATCAAAAAAAGCGTTTGAGACCGGCAAGACCGTTCGAGAAGTAGCCTTGGCGGACAAGGTTTTACCGGAAGACCTTTTGAACCGATTGTTGCAATAAAATCTTAAAACATGTATTAAAGACTTACTGCTCTTGGCCTGGAAAGCGCCCAGTTTATCGAGTCTTTTAGATATGCAATCAATTTTCAAGGAGGTTATCAAATGGCCGCAAAGAAACGTTACCAGATGAAAATAGCGTGTCCCCAATGCGGATGCACACAGACCAGTGTTATGACAGCTGAAGAGATGCAAGAGCGCTATGGAGATGTTCCTAATATCGATTTGGAATGTGGTGAATGCATGCTGAAGTATACCGAAGAAATGAAAGATGCCTGCCCGGATTGGGATAAGGATTGTAAGTTGCAGGAGTAGGCTGTTAATCGATTTGCACATCACAAAGGGCCCGCTGGGGGCCCTTTTTTTATGGTGATGGCGAATGGCAGCGTTATGGTAATCGTGCACCCGGCATCCGCGTTGTTTGCGGCCTTTACCCGGCCACCCATGGCCACGACTAATTTTTTTACTAACGCCAGACCGATACCGGTACCGCCGGTGGCGCGTGTCAGGGGCGAATCCACTCGGTAGAAATCATCGAATATTTTTTTCAGTTCGGTGCGGGGTATTCCCGGGCCTGTGTCTGAGAGCTGCAGGATGACTTTTTCAGCTGCCTGTTTAATCGTTAGCGCGATTTGTTTCTGAGTAGCTTTACGGCCGAATTTAATGCTGTTTTCGATTAAATTGATCAGTATCTGAATCATCGCCTCGCGGTCGTACTTAAATGGTTGGTGTATTTGCCGGTTCACCTGCAACGTAAAACCCTCCTGCTGCAGATGAGCCTGCATGCTGCTCTGTACTTCCAGGACAACATCGGAAAGATCCCCGATACATAAATTTAAATGACGCTGCCGCTTTTCAAGCTTGGAGAGTTCCAGCACATTGTGGATCAGATGAGACAGACGGGTGCTTTCAGATCCCAATACCTGGAAATACTCCTGCTCACGTTCGTGGTTGCGTGCAATGCCCTGTTCGAGCATCTCCACATACATGCGGATATTGGTCAAGGGTGTTTTTAATTCATGAGTAACGGAAGATACAAATCGCGAACGTCTTTCAGATAAATCGACAACCGCGCGCACACTATGATAAATGGAAACCATACCGAGCACAATAATACTGCCCAGCACACCCAGCATTATCATCAAGGTGCTACGGCCGGGCACGGCGGGAATGCTGTCAGAACTGATACGCGCGTTGAGAAATGCAAACGGTTTTGGAAAAGTGCGTGTGTGAACAAAGCGTGGAAGTTCGCTGTTGGCACCCGCGTCAATGGCGGCAAAGGATTTCTGCTGATTGTAAGCGTTTAGCTCGAAACGCGCGAAGTCGGCCATGGGTTGATTTTCAAAATAGCGCTCCATTAGGTAGGCTAAAAAGGCTTGTACGTTTAAAATAAACCCCTGACGGTAAATCTGATGGTTAATCATGATGCGTCTGAAAATATAAACGCGTTCATCGGCAATATAGACTGATTGCAGGGGGGCCACTTCAATACTGAGTCTATTGGTACTACTACCCTTATGCTCATTATAGGTCAGGGCATCTTCATCTTTAAATTGTTTTTGTAAACGTTTCCGGGGGCCTGACGCAAACGCTTCGGAGGGGGCTTCTTCTTCCAAGACATCCGCCGCACTCATCGGCGCTAATGCAGACGGCAGTTTGCCGGCAGCAGCTGTGCGCCTCTTTTTACCTTCGACCGAAGGTTCGGCCTGGCCCAAATTGAGAGCTTGCTGTTCCGTAATGGTCTCCACGCGTTGGGCTTTTCGTCCCAAATAGGATTTAGGAGGAGAAGGCCGTTTGGTTTTTAAATAACGATTTGAAAAGCGCGACTCTTTCTGAGCCTTAGTCTGCGCAATTAATGGTGCTGGTGTCGGTGTGATACGATCGGTTCCGGTGAAACGTTTATGGTTAAAGATACGGTTGGTTTCACGTAATTGACTCAAGAAAAGGGTCTGCTTGGCATCAAGGGATTGATGCTTATCCAATAAGGGCGTTTGAAAGCTCCCATCGGGATTGTTTTGCAGATAGCCTAAGATAAAGGGCTTCTTAGGGGCGTATGAAAGTGGCGAGCGCTGCATGTCGGTTGAACTGCCGGGTGTTGAGATGGTGTAGTTATATTCATCCACGGCCCGGTTTTCTTCTTCAATAATGATGACCGCCAGTTCATCCTCGATTTGATTGAAAAGTGTATCGGCAAAGTAACGCAATTGATCAATTTCTTCAATGACCATACCTTTATAAGTTTGCAGAATGAGGTAGGCCAGCGGGATGGACAATGCCAAACAAAACACAAGAATATACAGTTTCAGTCGTTTCACGGTTCAGGCTCCAACCGGTAGCCTTCACCCCGCACCGTTGTAATGAATGGCGTGTCGCCCAATAGTTCGGCCATTTTTTTGCGCAGCTTTAGCATATGAATATCGACGGTGCGGGTTTCAATATCGGCATCCGCGTAGTTCCAGACATCTGTCAGCAATTGCTTTTTGGAGACAATACGGTCGCGGTGCTGATGCAGAAAGGCAATGATATCCATCTCTTTGCGGGTTAACTCAATGTTGTGCGTGCCATGTGCAGCGGTCAGGGTTTTTCCGTCAAACGCGATTCCTTTGTAAATGATATGCGTGTCACCCGCCGCTTTGCCTGCGCGTCGCAGGACCGCCTCCACCCGCACCATCAATTCGCGCAGTGAAAAGGGTTTGCTGATGTAGTCATCGGCACCGGCCTTAAATCCAGCCACTATGTCTTCTTCAGCGCCTTTGGCAGTTAAGATAATAACTGCCTGGGTCGGTTTTTGGCGGCGAATTTCTCGACAGATAGCAAAACCATCCATTGTTGGCAGCATAACATCCAAAATCAGCAGATCGTAAGAATCTGTTAAGCCCTGTTTCAAGCCTTGGCCGCCATCTTCGACTCCTACTGCCTGGTACCCGTTAAACACCAGGACATCCAATAATCCACTTAAAATAGCGGGGTCATCCTCTACCACTAAAATACGGGTTTTGGTCTTTGGCATACTTTTTAATTCCATTTAGCAAAAGATTGGTCGATCGCAGATGTTAATAGTTTTTGATGTTAGACGCCATTCCTTTGGTCATTATACGTACAAATGGTGGTTTCTAAAAGTAAAAGTTATGTAAAAAAATGCCCTGAGGCTTTTACATTTCTTTGAATTGTCTTTCCGGCTGAATTGGTTACCATGCCAATAGGAAGCATCATCACTTAAATGCAGGAGGAGAAAATGAAAACATCTACCATTAAACCCTTAGTGCTAATTGGCGTATTAATCTCTTTAACCACAGTGGCCATGGCTTATAACCGGCTGAAAAGCAGTGGTTCTCATCTGCCACCAGCTGACACTCATACGGTTCATCTCAGCGGCCAGTTAACCCAGGACAAAGTTTTGCAAAATAGCGATGGTACCGTTCATCTGGCCCTTACCTTACAGGCTGATGAATACATCAGCGATGACGCCTTGGACACGCCCAATATCGACATGGTGATGGTACTTGACCGCAGTGGATCGATGAAAGGGCGCAAGCTCAGCGATGCCAAGCAGGCGATTCGGAAGCTGGCGGCCAATCTGACCGATAAGGATCGATTAGCCCTGGTAGCCTACTCCGAGGGCGTTCAGACCTTTTTTAATCTGATGCCGATGACGACCTCGAATCATCAACGTTTGTTGGATCTGATCGGCGGTCTGCCGGCTTCAGGTGGAACCAATTTAAGTGCCGGACTGGATCGGGGATTAAGACTGTTGCTGAAAGATAGAAACACCGAACGGCCAGGCAGAGTTGTGCTGGTGTCGGATGGATTGGCCAATCGCGGTATAACCGGGCCTCAGGCCTTGGCCACCATGGCAACAGTTGCGCAAGAAGCCGATTTCGCCGTGTCTACCGTGGGTGTCGGCACTGATTTTAACGAACAACTGATGTCGCTGATTGCCGACAGTGGCGGCGGCTATTATTATTACCTGGAGAATCCGGCGGACTTTGCCACCGCGTTTCAAAATGAATTGTATGCATCACAGACATCGGTGGCGACCGCCTTAGAATTGCGCATACCTTTGCCACAGGGGGTGTCGGTAGTGGGCGCGGCGGGTTATCCTGTAACCATGCAAGATGGATATGCCGTGTTCCACCCAGGCGCATTGAAGTCAGGCCAAACCCGCAAACTGTTTTTAACGTTGAAAGTCCCCACCAATAAACGTGACACCTATACGCTGAATGGTATCCAACTGCGCTATAGTGTCCGTGGCAATCCGCATATTATCTCACTGTCCAACGCTTTTAAGATTGCATGCATTGCCGATCCGAACGCGGTGCGGGCTTCGATTGACAAAACCGAGTGGGAATCTAAGGTTCTTCAGGATGATTTTAATCGTCTGCGCGAAGAGGTTGCCGCCGATATTAAGGCCGGCAAAAAAGACAAAGCATTGGGCCGCATTCAGCAATATTACCATGACCAAGATGCACTCAATGCCACGATCGGTTCGGGTAAAGTCAAACAAAATCTGAAAACAGACGTATCTGAGCTGCGATCAGTGGTTACCGAAACGTTTGCAGGCGCGCCGGCGGAAGTAGCTAAGAAACAGAAATCCAATGCAAAAGCACTTCAATTTGAGGGCTATAAAGGCAGAAGAAGTTATCAGTGATCAACACAATAATGTGTCGACCAATATCAACCCGCGACTGAATAAAGATGGAGGAAAGTATGGGAATCATGCGCAGAATGATACGGATTTGCAAAGCAGACCTGCACGGTATGATGGATCAAATCGAAAACCGTGAACTTTTATTGCGCCAATATCTACGCGAGATGGAAATGGCCATAAGAGAAAAGGAAGCGATGATGACTAGCTTGTTGCAGACTCGCCGGCAGGCGATCAGAGAAAGAGATCAATTGGCCGGAGAGATTTTAAAACTGGAAAATGATGTGAACACGGCTATTCGTAAAGAAAAAGATGATATTGCGCGGATGTTGATTCGAAAAACCGGAAGTATGGCCCATATCCGTGACGATTTGGCGATTACTGTGACTGATCACGATTCAAAGATTCAGCAGCTGCGCGAAACCCTTAAGCAACAACAGCAAATTTACAACCAGATAAAAATGAAAGCCCAATCGGTTTTTCGGGAAAAATCTTTAGAGGATTTAAACACTATTCTAAAGACGCCATCAAAAACCGATATCGCATGGGAACCTCGTGAAGAAGAAGTTGAGTTAGAGCTTTTAAAACGTAAAGAAACTATTTTTGAAGGAGCTGCCCAATGAAAAGAATTTATCGCCCCGTATTAAACACAATGTTTTTTGGCGTCGGTGCGGCGATCTGTTTTTACCCTCTCAGCATGGTGGTTTACCAACTGGTTCCCTGGCATCGCGCCATTCTGATAACCTTGGGGATCTACTTGGTGTTATATGCTTTTCTGGTTGCTTGTCAGGTGGCAGGTCAGCGCGGCAAAACAGTCGTGGCCGCCTTCGCGTCTACAGCCCTCGTTGCCTTTTTCTTGCCAACTTTGAAAATTGGCCTGGGTGCGATGGTGTTGATTCTGGGATGGATTCGCAGTCACCAATGCTATCAGCTGCCGATTTTATGGATGCTGGCGGGTGAAATTATCATTGGTTGCGGTGGTGTGATGTTGGTGAGCGCATTTCAACCGGCATCTATGTTTGAATGGTCTTTGGGAATTTGGATGTTTTTCCTCATTCAATCGCTTTACTTTGTTATATTTGCTGGCAAGTCGGCGACAATTAAAAAAATACCCCCCCGGGATCCATTTGAATCGGCCCGAGGCCGTGCCGAGGAAATCATAGCAGCCACCATTGGATAACAATTGTTTGCAATCGAGCGCCGATGCAAAAATGATCGCTAAAAAAAAAAGAAAGGGCAGATTTTGTCTGCAAAAAATAAAATCTGCCCTTTTTTAGGTTAGGACAGGTTGGTTTCCGTGGGTGGCAAAAATACGTCATCATTTGAGGGGTCTATTGAAATGTTCTGATTTTTCATAAATTTAAACATATTCTGTTAAATTTATGGGCTTGTCAGACGGCTTTGCAATTGAAAGGTTGGTGGTTATATTATATGGTCGTTTTAAAGTGTCATTTGAAAGCTTACAATATTAAAATTAGAATAATTATAGGAGCTTAGATAAATGGGCAATCAAATTCGGACAACTATTTTACTGGCAGTCATGACCGCCTTTATTTTGTGGATTGGACAGCTTTTGGGGGGACAGCAGGGGATGGTTATCGCTTTGTTATTGGCCGCCGGAATGAATTTTTTTAGCTACTGGTATTCGGATAAAATCGTATTGCGCATGTATCGTGCCCATGAAATAAACGCCCAACAGGCACCGGAAGTTTATGCAATGGTGCGAAGTCTGACCCAGAGAGCCGGATTGCCGATGCCCAAGGTTTACGTGATTCCCCAAGAAACCCCCAATGCTTTTGCTACCGGCCGCAACCCGGAGCATGCCGTGGTCGCGGTTACCGAGGGGTTGCTTAAGATTATGGATCGCGAGCAAGTAATGGGAGTATTGGCGCACGAGCTGGCACATGTAAAAAACCGCGATATTTTGATCGGTTCCATTGCCGCCACGATGGCCGGTGCGGTGATGATGCTGGCGACCATGGCGCGCTGGTCAGCCATTTTTGGAGTTGGTGGTTCAGATGATGACGAAGGTGGGTTAGGCGGTTTGGGTTTGATTGTTATGTCGATTTTAGCTCCGATTGCCGCAGTTGTCATTCAAATGGCCATATCAAGATCTCGCGAATATTTAGCAGATGCCACCGGCGCTAGTTTTGTAGGGCATTCTGAGGGCCTGGCACAGGCGCTGGAAAAATTGGGTGCTTATTCCAAGCGATTGCCAATGCAAGCCAATCCATCCACCGCCCATATGTTTATCGTTAATCCGCTTTCCGGTAAAAGCCTAACGAGCTTGTTTTCAACACACCCACCATTGGAAGAGCGCATTGCCCGATTGCGGGGGGTGCGTCCGGCAAGTCCTTCCAACGGATCGTCCCCAGACCACAGACAAGCCAAGGGGCGTGCCTTCTGGGATAATCTTCAAAACAAATGATTGCCGGATTTTCCATAAAGGTTTAGATATCAAAAGGACGAATATGCAAGACAAACGCGGCACCTATTATTACCCGAACCCTTCTAATAAACGCATCCGCATGTATGTTTGCGAAATGGATGATGTCATCGCGTTCAGGCTTTGGAATGCAGACGTGCCGCAACTGTGGGAAGAACACGGATGGGTTCCGTATGATGCCATTCAAAAAGCGGCGGCCATGTTTACCGGGAAAAATTTCGATCCCCACCAGGCCTATGATATCGAACTGGCCAAAGCTGCCTTAAAAGAAGAGAAATGATTCAATCCCTTTGATTGGTTCCAGGCGCAAATCCCTTCCCGCACGATGTAATGCCCATTTGCCCCATTATGACAACCCAGACCAATAAGCATTCCCTGCGACCAAATCCGGAAAAGTTATCAGGTTAAATCGTTGAAATTTAAACTTTCTCCTTATATTTTTAGCTATCAGTAAAGTCCATCATAGGCATCGATTTGAAATTAAAACTAAACATTGCGGTGCGTGATTTGGTGCATCATTCACTGCGGTCCGGGGATTTGGAATTTACCTTTTTAGGAACGGCCCGCTCCATGGAAGGCCTGCGGGCACACCAAAAGATTCAACAGAGCCGCCCACCGGACTACACCCCGGAAGTATCCGTGACCCATCAGGTTGAAACCGATGCGGTTATTCTATCTGTTAGCGGCCGTATCGATGGGGTTTTTGGCGATTCTGGAAATTCGAATGGGCGTATTGTTATTGATGAGATTAAAAGCACCCGCAGAGACCTGGCGACACTGCGCGTAGCCCAAAGCCCTCTGCATTGGGGCCAGGCCAAAATTTATGCCTATTTATATGCACGCGCACATAACTACGATGAAATCGATGTGCAATTAACTTACTTTCAGATTGATACTGGGGAGCTTTTTGAAATTCGCCAAACTTGGGCCCGCGTCGACTTGGCCGCCTTTTTCAAAGAGATTGTTGACCGGTATTTAAAATGGGCCCATTTGATCGCCCAATGGACGAAGGTGCGCAGCGATTCGGTCAAAAGAGTTGCGTTTCCTTTTGAGGTTTTCCGACCGGGGCAACGTCGCATGGCGGTTAATGTCTATAAAGCCATCAAAGCTGGCGATCAACTCTTCATTCAGGCGGCCACCGGTATCGGTAAAACCATGGCCGCAATTTTTCCGGCACTAAAAGCACAGGGCGAGGGATTAACTGAAAAAATATTTTTTTTGACCGCCCGCACAACCGGCAAGACGGCTGCCGAGCAGGCCTTGGATGAATTGCGCCGTGAGGGGCTGCACCTTAAATCGCTCACCTTAACCGCCAAAGATAAAATTTGTTTTTGCCCTGAAGCCGCCTGCGGCGCAGAAGAATGTGAATTTGCCAAGGGTTATTTTGACCGTATTGAAGCCGCCCGGGAGGATGCTTTTCTGCAGGATGCGCTTACGCGTGACAGTGTTATTCAGGTCGCGCGCCAGCATTCGTTATGCCCCTTTGAGTTTTCTTTGGAACTGGCCTTGTGGGTGGATGTCATTATTTGCGATTATAATTATGCGTTTGATCCCCGGGTCAGTCTGAAGCGATTTTTTGCCGAGGAAAAAACCGATCATACGTTTTTAATCGATGAGGCCCACAATTTAGTAGATCGAGCCCGTGAAATGTTTTCCGCTCAGGTCACGAAGCAGCCGTTTCTGGATGTCCGACGCGCCGTAAGGCATGAATTGGCTGATGTGTATCGTCGCATGGGACAAATTAATTCCTGGTTGGTACGCGCCCGCCGACGATGTGAGGACGCGGGTGAGGAAATGGCAGATTCCCAAGCCCCGCATGATTTGTATCCACGCCTGCATCGTTTTTTAAAAGCCACCGAAGATTGGCTATCGCAAAATATAAAAGCATCCTATCGAGATGATCTTCTGGACCTTTATTTTGCCGTCAGCGGTTTTATGCGCGTATCGGAACAGTATGATGATGCCTATGTCACCTGTTATCAAAAAAAGAGTAAGGATTTGTGCGTTAAGCTGTTTTGTATGGATCCCGCCGGGCAACTTTCAGCCGCTTTGCGACGGTGTCGGACAGCTATATTCTTTTCAGCGACCATGACACCGATTGCCTATTTCAAAGAGATGTTCGGCAGTGATAGCGTGGCGGGTGAACTTACCATTCCTTCGCCGTTTCCCCGAGACAAGCTAAAGGTTTTGGTGGCAGATAACGTTTCCACCTATTACAGGGATCGGACCGAAAGTGCTGACGATGTAACAAGCTTACTATTGGCGATGGTTCGCCAAAAAACGGGAAATTATCTTCTATTTTTCCCATCCTATCAATATATGTCCCTGATCCAGGAACGCTTTATGGAACAGGCCCATGATCTGGAGGTCATCTGCCAGATCCCCGAAATGACAGAAGCGCAACGCGATGCCTTTTTGGATCGGTTTGGCCAAAATAATGCTGCAACGCTGGTAGGGTTTGTTGTCATGGGCGGTATCTTTGGCGAAGGTATTGATCTGGTGGGAGAACGCTTAGCAGCAGCAGCCATTGTCGGTGTTGGCCTCCCGGCCATATGCTTGGAGCGTGAGCTTATTCGGGCGTATTTTACCGAGAACCACGACAGTGGATTTGAGTTTGCTTACCTTTATCCCGGGATTAACCGGGTGTTGCAAGCTGCCGGCCGTGTAATTCGCAGTGAGTCCGATTACGGTGTTATTACCTTAATCGACAGCCGGTTTTCCCGCCGGCAGTATGCGGCCTTGTTTCCTTCTGATTGGCAGCCGGTGAGAATCGGCAATGAGCAGCAGTTAACCGCGAGGTTAATGGAATTTTGGGCCGGGCATTCCGTAAAAAAATGAGGGGGTGAGGTTCATCCATGGGCAAAGAGGAGGCCGATTGAAACCGTTATTTGCCCCAAAGGCGTTGGCGAAGCTCCTTTTGTTCCTGGGGGCTTAATTTTTCCCAGTTTTTCAGCTTCCACTGATCTTCAGGACTCAAACGCTGCAATTTTTTCCAATTATTACGATGCTTTTGTTTTTCATCTGGCGGTAGCCGCAGCCATTCATCCAGGTTTTTTTGTTTCTCTTGCGGCGATAAATCCTGATAGCGCTTGGTGCCTCCTTTGCCCCGAACGGCTAACCACGCATTAAACCCTGGGTCATCGATGACGTTTTGGTATAAGTGCTGGCGACTGTAGTTGGCTGAGAGGCCGATTTCCGGAAGTATCAGCACAACGATCAGCGGAAAGGTTATGAACAACAGCCAAGACTTAACTATCTGGTCAAATTTTTCATCAGACGAAAAGCGTTGCATTCTTCTTCGTTCCTTTGGGTTGTTTTGTGGAAAGGTCCCCGTTTGGTGGCGTTTCAACAAATTGTTCCAGTTTTTGCAGATAATCCAACTTCTTTAATACTTCCAGATTGGCAATGACATCCAAATCTTCGGCCGGCAATGCCTGGGCACTGAATTGGGTTGTCGACTGCATACTCGCATTTTTGAAGAATTGATTATAGGAAAAAATGCTCAATACGACAACAAAAATACAGGCGGTTGCCAATACCGGAATCAGCCGTTGCGGTTTGGTTGTGAACCATTGCTTCCAGCGGCTGGCATGGCCTTCTTGCTGCAATCTGCGGGTTATCGAGCGCGTCAGGGCTTCGCTCTGCACGTCGGTCAGTGCGGGCGTCTCCATGGTTGTTTTTACCTGGCCGAGCAGGTGCACCAAACGTTTTTTTTCAAGGCGGCATGCCCGACAATTCTGCAGATGTTTTTCCCAGATTGGTCGATGGGCTGAATCCAGCTCGCCGAAAACATCCATCCATAAAGTATCTTGGTGTTCGGTACATATGGTCATGGCTTTCACCCCCTTTATGCTTCCACCCAACCTTTGAGAGCCTTGCGGATGGTATGCGTAGCTCGAAAAAGGTGGCTTTTAACGGTTCCCTCGGCACTGCCCATTATTTCGGCAATTTCTGATATTCGCATTTCTTGAAATACTTTTAGCTGAAAAGCGACACGCTGTTTTTCTGGCAGTTTCCCCAAAACTTTTTGAACATCCTGCTTGAGTTCCTTTTCCTGGACCGTATCAACCGGATCCGAGCGTTTATCCAGATCCGGCTGATCCTCCAGTTTGAAATCAGCCTCTTCACCATCTTTGCGCTTAGGGCGCCAAAGTGAAAAGACTTTATCCCTTCGACGGTTACGTCGCCGGGCATCCAGACAGGTATTGACAACGATTCGATAGAACCAGGTGTAAAAAGAAGATTTACCTTTAAATTTTTTAATATTACGCAATGCATTCAAAAACGCTTCCTGGGTTAATTCTTGAGCCGCTTCATTGTCGCCATCACACATCCGGTACGCAATACTGTATGCTTTTTTCTGGTAGCGCCGCACAAGTTGTTCAGTCGCCCAGGGGTCTTCTTTTTGCGCCTGCGCCACTAAATCAGCGTCACGATAGGGTCCGTTGTCAGATTTACTCTGCACGGTCTTGGTGTCATCTATCTGTTCAGTTAGTGCTACAGCTTTCTCGAGTACCATATGAGCAGCATACCTGATTGGTTTTTTAGGCGCCTCTGGTTGCAAGTTATGGCAGCCATCATTTGGGAGCGTAGGAAGCTTCCGATTGATGGCTATAGCATGAAAAGTCACCAGTCTCAATTAATCCCAGAAACCCCTGGTGGAGATGCTGATTTCCCACCATGGATCGGAAACCGCGCCTGATGCGTAATAACCGCTATTACCATAGTGGTGTCTGTGGTGATAGTGCCGGTGATGTCGCAGACGTTTCCGGTTGTATGCGTTGTGTTTGGCCTGGTAAATGTGTCGACTGGCTCGATTCAGCATTCGTTCTATTTGGCGTTTTTCGGCGTATGTTACGCGCCCGTCAGCTTTGGCAATTTGACGGGCGGTTTTAATGCGTCGCTGTTCGTTTGCCAAGCGCCG
>JASJAZ010000226.1 GCA_030066785.1 Desulfobacterales bacterium
ACCATTAATCCTGCGATTCAGCTGGGATTGGGAGCTGGCGATTTCAATGTTCCCTACGAAATATATTTGCAAATTCAACGCCACTGCATAAATCGTCGCCGTACCGCTTGCTGAACCGCCCGCAACGACATACATACTGTTGAAGCTTAATACATCTGCTGTTGCCTATTTTGAGATACTTCGGCATTGGTCCAATTTTCAGGCTCATGATACTATCGTCATAAATCAACGGTAGGCAAACGTAAAATAGACATGATCATATCCAAACAGATCCATGCATAAAAAAACCATTATTGTTTGTAGAAAATATGAAAAAAAAAGACAAACATATCGCCCTTGAAAAGATCATCACATATCAGTTTAAAAACCGCGAGGTTCTACACGAAGCATTACGACACAGCTCGTATGTCAATGAACAGCCTGATCAAAATCTCAAAGACAATGAATGTTTAGAATTTCTAGGCGATGCGGTTTTAAACCTTGTCGTTGGCCATCTGTTAATGCAGTTTTATCCTGATTTAAAGGAAGGTTCTTTGTCACGCATGCGTGCAAGCTTGGTTAACGAAACCAAACTGGCCCAAATTGCCCGACAGTTGCAGCTTGGCAGCCACCTTTACCTTGGAAAAGGCGAAAGACAGACCAACGGGTGCAATAAACCATCTATTCTCGCCGATGCTTTTGAGGCGTTGGTCGCTGCCGTATATTTGGATGGCGGTTTCCGATCCGCTTTTCAGTTTATTAAAACGCAATTTATTCCAATTCTTGAAAATGAAAATCTCGCTGAAAAACCCTTTGATTATAAAAGCCAACTGCAGGAGCTTACGCAAACCCATCAACGTGAGGTTCCTCAATATCGGGTGGTGCAGGAAAGCGGCCCGGATCATGATAAAACATTTCGTGTCCAGATAATCGCCGGCGAATTGAAGGCTGAGGGCAGCGGCAAAAGCAAAAAAGCAGCCGAGCAAAAAGCCGCCAAATTAGTGCTGGCAATGTTTCACGGCAGCGACCGAGCATCGCGCACCTAATCCCGCCGCGGTCATTTAAGGAATATACAAATCACTTCGTGTCGTGTGAAAATTTCAGGCTTAAAACCATTTATTGTTCCTATTTTCATTCCGCACCGGGGATGTCCGCATCGCTGTATTTTTTGCAATCAAAACAGTATCATCGGCCCAAACCAACCGCTGCCAACACCTGAAACAATCAGGGATCAAATTTATGAATTCTTAGCCTATCGCAAGTCATCACACACTTATACCCAAATTGCGTTTTATGGTGGAAATTTTCTTGGACTGCCTCACTCTGAAATCGAAGCTTTTCTATCGGAAGCCTCGCAAATTGTCGCCGCTGGTGACGTTGACGGTATTCGTTTCTCAACACGACCTGATACCGTTTGCAGCTCCACCTTAAACCTGATCAAGAAGTATCCGATCAAGACGATTGAGCTCGGGGTGCAATCCATGGAAGATAATGTGCTGGCACGCTCTCACCGAGGACATACAGCCGCAGATGCCATTCAAGCGGTTGCACGCCTGCAAGCGCATTCATACCAAATTGGTATTCAAATGATGCTCGGTCTGCCCGGAGAGCACAAACGGTCGGCTGAAACAACGGCTCGTAAAATCGCTGTATTGAAACCGGATTTTGTAAGGATCTACCCGACCGTGGTGCTGGCAAACAGCCCATTGGCGCAGTTGTACAAAAACGGTATCTATCAGCCAGTGACGCTAGCAGAAGCGGTCAATATGGCGAAACAGGCGTTGGTCATTTTCACCTCACACGCCATTCCTGTGGTTCGGATCGGACTGCAATCATCGACTGAACCGGATGCAACCAACCAAGTTTTGGCCGGCCCATATCATCCAGCCTTTGGACATATGGTATATTCAGAATGGTATTTGGATACCATTGGTGAAATGTTGAACAGTGTGGACCATAAACCGCTAAACATCATTTGTAAAGTTCATCCCGCTAATGTGTCTAAGGTTAAAGGGCTGAAAAATGCGAACATTAGCGCCATAATAGCCCGGACCGGATGCGCATCGGTTAGCGTTAAAGCAGATACCAGGATGAGGACCAATGTCATTGAACTATGGGATTCCCACCACTGCCTGGTTTCAGCAAAGATCCCAGCAACAGCCATGTTAATGAAAAAACATCATCAAGTACATCAATAAAAGTATGTAAATAATTATATTTATATATTTTACCAACTACAACTTTATGTACCCAACTGCCCTTTTAAAATCGTTTTGATGGTAATTTGTTTAAAAACCACTCCATTTTTATGACCTGGGAATATTAACCATGAAACTACGCTCAATTTTGTTTGTTTTATCGCTTTTATCATTCCTATCGGCTTCCATCGGCGGCTATTTGTACTATGCCTCTCTAAAAGAAGCCGCCTTTAAGGAAGCCGAACGCCAGGCGCTGCTAAAAGTGGAACTGATCCGCAAAACTTTATCCTCCTATCTTTCTGAAAATATCAAGCCGGTGCGGGCGCTTGCCAGCATGGATGAAATGTTAAATATGCTGACGCAAAACAATCGGCAGGCATTGCACAAGGCCAATAAGATTCTGGACCAATTCAAGGCAGCACTGGAGGTGGACGTTTGCTACCTCATGGATCATGAAGGAAACACTATTGCATCCAGCAATCGCGATGCACCCGATAGTTTTGTGGGCAAGAATTTTGCGTTCCGTCCATATTTCCAGCAGGCCATTCACAGCGCTCCGTCTACTTATCTGGCATTAGGTGTTACCTCCGGCAAGCGTGGTGTTTACTACAGCTATCCCGTATTTGAAAAAGGCGAGGATCTGCCCATTGGATTGGTGGTGATCAAAGCCAGCATCGATCGTATTGAAAAAAAGTTGGTTTTTTCACCAAATGACATCGTAATGGTCACCAGCCCCAAAGGCATCATTTTTATTTCCAACCAAAAAGAGTGGCTTTTTCAATCGGCATGGAAACTTGGTGAGCAACAAATTAACGTTATTGTCAAATCGCGGCAGTTTGGAAATGGTCCATGGGAGTGGGTTGGATTAACGCCCAAAAATGATCATCGCGTTATCGACAATGATGGTAACCAGTTCATAATGCACCAGCGCGAAATCGAAAATTATTCCGACTGGCACGTCATTCACATGCGCAGTCTACAATCCATACATCGAACCGTCTATGATCCGCTTTTTCGGGTTACCGGTCCCATTGTGCTTTCGTTGTGTTTTATGGTAGGCGTTGGCGTTTTCTTTTTATATCAAAAAGCCAGCCATGAAATCGGTCAGCGTAAAGCCGCGGAAAAAGCGCTGCGCGAAAGTGAGGCAAGGTACCGCTCGCTGTATCTGAACACACCAGCTATGTTGCACTCTATTGATAAAAACGGCCAACTGGTAAGTGTCAGCGATCACTGGGTCGATATGCTCGGTTATCAGCGCAACGAAGTCCTGGGACGTCGAATTACCAACTTCTTCACAGAGGAATCACGACAGTATGCAGAGCAAATTGTGTTTCCGCAATTTTTTAAAAGCGGGTTTTGCAAGGATGTCTCCTACCAGTTTGTAAAAAAAGATGGCGGTGTCATCGATGTGCTGCTCTCGGCTATCGCCGAAAAGGACGCTACCGGCACCATCACCAGAACGCTGGCCGTTTCCGTGGATGTAACCGAGCGCAACCGCGCGGTGGCAGCCCTTGAAAAAACCAAAGAAGAACTGAGCCACTATTCCCGTGATTTGGAACGCCAGGTTGTCATGCGTACCCGCGAAATTTCTAGCATTTTAAAATATACGCCGGCGATGGTTTACTTAAAAGACCGTGAGGGCCGGTATTTACTGGTGAATTCACGTTATGAAGAACTTTTCGGGGTCAAAAATGAAGAGATTCGGGGAAAAACCGATTACCAAATTCTAAAGCGTTCGGTGGCCGACCAATTCAAACAAAATGATGCCGTGGTTTTCAATGAAGGGCGCTCCTATCAGGTTGAAGAGCAGTTTGATCAAATTGATGGATTGCATACATATCTATCGGTTAAATTCCCATTGTATAATGATTCCGGACATATCAATGGTATCTGCGGCATTGCTACAGACATCACTGCGGTTAAGAAGGCCCAAAATCAACTGCGGAGGCTATCGGGCAGCATTATGACCAACCAGGAAAAAGAACGTTCGGCGCTGGCGCGCGAACTGCACGATGAACTGGGGCAAGTCCTGACGGCCTTACGTCTGGATGGGGCCTGGTTGCGTGACCGACTCAAAGCCTTCGATGCGAAGGCCGCCGACCGCGCCTTGACAATGACCAACCTCATCGATACAACCATCGAGGAAGTCCGTGGAATGGCCTTTCGCTTGCGCCCGGGCGTTCTTGATGATCTCGGCTTGGTAGATGCGCTGGAATGGTATACCCATGACTTTGAACGCCGGACCGGTATTTCGTGTGTCTTTGAACATCGCAATTTTTCCGAAGTTGACGATAACTTGGCAACAGCGGCCTACCGTATCACCCAGGAAGCCCTAACCAATGTGGCGCGTCATGCCAAGGCCACGCGGGTGGACGTCATCCTGCACGAAAACAATGGTATGCTTTCGATTCAGATTAAAGATAATGGTATCGGGTTTAAAGTGACCGACCTGACTGAATCCGAGGGACTGGGCGTTGCCGGAATGCGCGAGCGTGCAAGTCTGGTGGGGGGATGGTTGGAAGTTGACTCCAAACCGACCCAAGGCACCCAGGTAAATTTTAAGGTCTCTTTCGACAGTAATTGATGAATAACACCCTGATCAAAGTATTATTGGCAGACGATCACAGCATCGTACGCGCGGGATTACGCCGCATCATTGAGGAAAGCGGCGACATGTCTGTGGTGGCGGAAGCCGCCGATGGCAAGGAGGCGATCGCCAAAACCCACAAGACGTCTCCGGATGTCGCCGTCATCGACATTTCTATGCCGGGTCTGGATGGCCTGGAGGTCATTGATCAACTTCAAGACTATTACCCCAAACTCCCAATTCTGGTTTTGACCATGCACGAAGAGGGCCAGTATATGGTCCGGGCAGTGGAAGCCGGCGCCATGGGCTACATCACTAAAAAGTCAGCTCCGGAACAACTGGTCAAAGCGATTCGAAAATTAATGCAGGGACAGCGCTATCTGACTGAAGAGGCAGCCGAGGCTCTCGCTCTGCGAGTTGTGCGGGGCAAGAAAAATGAAACTCCGATCGATTCGCTTTCCCTGCGGGAATTGCAAGTCCTGCGCCGACTCGCCCAAGGGCATACCAATCGTGAAATTGCCGATGCCTATGGCATTAGTATTAAAACCGTCGATACCTATCGTTTTCGAATTCTAAAAAAGCTTGATCTGCGCAATAACGCCGAACTTTCCCGCTTTGCCATTCAAAACCATTTAATTGAACCTTAACACCCCGCCACGATCCCGCCCTTGTAAGAAAAATTTGTACAACAAAATCAGAAATAAGCTAATTGACTCAGCTTTGATAATTTTTTAATTAGAATTACCCTTGGCCAAATCAGATCGGTGTTTTATTTTTTATTATTCTTTTTGAAAAAGTAAACCGATTAGGATTTTTGGTTGACAAAAAAACAAAATCCTTTAAACCGGATAACTACCAAATGGTTATCCATAAACATCGAAAAGGAGGAATACGATGAACAAAAAATGGTATATATTGACAGTCGCACTGTGTGCTGTGCTGATGGTCACCGTCGGGTTTACCACCGATTCTTATGCTGCCAAAGAAAGAGTTATTTTCGGCGGCGGACCGGCCGGTGGAACCTTCCAAGTGGTTGCCAACGGCATTCAAGTGTATAAACCGGTTAAAGCCCGTAAAGATTTTTCCGTTAGGGCCCAAACATCTGCAGGCTCGGTAGAAAACCTGCGAAAAACCAACGCTGGCAGGCAGCAGATGAGCGTGGTCTATTCCGGTCACGTGTGGTTGGGCCGCAACGGTCAAATGAAAAACGATCCTAAAAAATATGAAGATGTTTTAGCTGTTGCCTGGCTATACGGCGCACCGGCTCAACTGGTGGTTCGCCAAGGCTCGGGCATCAAAAGTGTTAAAGACCTGGTCGGCAAAAAAGTGGGGGTCGGCAATGCCGGCTCCGGCGCTTTCGCCAACTGCGAGCTGTTCTTCAGCCACATGGGTGTCTGGGATAAAATTGAACGCAATGCCATGGGCTACAACGATGCCGCGGCGGCCTTCGGCAACAAACAACTGGATGCCTTCTGGCTGTTTACGGCCTTTCCGAGTGGCGCGGTCATCATGGCCGCCCAGACCAATGATATTGAACTGGTCAATCTCGATAAAGATGCGGAAGCTTCCGGATTTTACAAGAAGTATCCGTATTTCGGGAAACTAGCGGTACCGGCCGGCACATACAGAGGTGTCGATTATGATGCCGGTGCCTTCCAGGACAGTGCGCTGTGGGTGGCCAATTCCAAGGTCTCTGCGGATACCGTTTACAAAATGCTTAGCTTGATATACACGGATGAGGGTCTCAAGCACATGTACGGTCAGAAAAAGACTTTTAAAAATATGAGCCTGCAAAGCGGTGCGACGAATATCGTAACCCCGTTTCATCCCGGAGCTGAAAAATTCTGGAAAGAAAAGGGTATGCTGAAATAAAATCCATGCTTGATTTTATATTCAGACAGAGCGGTTTTTCCGCTTGATATAAATTATGAGATATGGGTATAGCGCTGTGATACCTTAATGCTGCCTAGCCCATATCTCATACCTCTATTTTCTGTTTATAAAGACCACGGGGATCTCGTCCGGATACGGAGGCTGGGAGAGGTAAAATATCTAAACAGGGGGTAAAAAGTGTACGATAAGTTAACCAAAATCGAGAAAATAATATTTGATGTCCTGGCCGTTACGCTGGTTCTTTTTTACTCCTATTCTGCTGTTGTGCAACCTGCTGCCACCCAGTATCACCGTGGGATTTACGTAATTATCACTTACATCCTTGTTTTTCTGCTGTATAAATCCAAAATCAAATGGATGCGTGTCGTCGACTATCTGCTGATTTTTCTATCC
>JASJAZ010000227.1 GCA_030066785.1 Desulfobacterales bacterium
TGCTTTAAGGCCAAGTTGAGAGCCTGTACCATGGTCATTTTGGCCATCAAATTACTCCTTTTTTTCCGCCGCCAGTTCCTGGGCTAAATATTCTTTCTGTTTTTTAAGATATGGCGGCAATTCGGCGTAGGCATGTTCAAACATATCCATTGGATTGCCCATTGTTTGCATCTGCTCTTCGGCACGATCAACAGCTTTTTGAATAACTTCTTTGATTTCCGATTCAGTCGTTTCAATTTTTGATGTGGAAAGCAGTTGGCGGGCTATCAGGAATTTTTGAAAACGATCCAAAGGGTCACGTTTTTTCCAAATTTCTACTTCTTCTTCCCCACGGTATTTTTTAGGGTCATCGGCGGTGGTATGCACCGACAGGCGGTAGGTTACGCACTCAATTAGCGTTGGCCCCTCGCTATTGCGAGCGCGTTCGACCGCCTCTTGCGCTGCGGCATAAACTGCCAAAATGTCATTGCCATCTACTTGAATGCCCGGCATCCCATATGCCAATGCTTTTTGTGCCAATGTTTCGGCATGGGTCTGTTGACTCCGAGGCACCGAGATCGCCCATTGGTTGTTTTGGCAAACAAAAACAGTGGGGGTTTGAAAAACTCCTGCGAAATTTAAGCCTTCGTGAAAATCACCTTCTGAGGTTGCACCGTCACCAAAAAAAGCCATTGCGACCTCTTTTTGATGGCGATATTTGATGCCGTACCCGATACCAACCGCATGCAATATTTGCGATCCCACAGGAATGGAAACCGGCAAATTGCGGTTATCCGCAGGCGCCTGAGCCCCTTCACTATAACCATTGTTGGCAATGATAACACTTTCCAGGGTTCTACCCCGCCAAATTTCGGCAATCGTCTCACGAAAAGAGGGTGCCATCCAATCCGATTCCTGTAAAGCCGCCACAGCGCCCAGTTGGGACGCTTCCTGCCCGGAAATGGGCGGAAATGTTCCGATTCGACCTTGGCGTTGAAGGTTGAGCAGACGCTCGTCGAACCGTCGTCCCAAAAGCATATAGTAATGGAGCTTTAATAGCAGGTCGTCCGATATGTCTGGTACTAGTTTTTCATCTACCCGACCTTTTTCATTCAAAACCGAAAGATAATCGATCTGATACGGTAGTTTAATTTTTTTTCGCGGCATTGCTTAGGATCCTTATTTATCGAGCTGTTATTTGCGCTGATGTCGCACCGTGAAATCGGATGAATAAGCACCTGTAGAACAAAGTTGAGATAACTTCGAGCATCCAGGTCGTTTGATGCCAGACATCATTACATGCCGATAAAGGTGTTAAAATTATTATGGATTATTAGCCTTCTTTTGGATGCTGTCAAGACAGCCGAGGCAGTGTCTATATAGTTCGTACAAAACCGTTAGAAGGCTGGGAAAATGGTGGCAGAAGAACTTTATGCCGCAGGTGCTTTGGAAGCAGTAAAAACTAAGACAGCAATAATATGCGTATTCGGTCAATTGAAAAGCAGCTTCCAAAGTTGCTGGGCCGATGTTGCTCGCATGCCGTTTTTGGTATTCATCGCGCCGATTTCAAATGCAATTTTCCACTGGTTCATGAGCACACCATAGGCTTTCCAAATAGGGGTGCCAGGGTGATAAATATGTGTGGCCTCAGAGGTAACCCCGTTTAGTTCAACAATTTTAAAATTCTGGCCATCCTGGAAGCTCTTGATATCAGGGGTGCGAATATCAAATCGCCCGAAGTAAAATCCCTTAAAGCCCTTACAGATGTGATCAATAACCGCGTGAAGTTTAGGCGTCATGACGTGGCTGCCATTTAGAAAAAGCGCCCCGCGACAATGCGTTCCCACCTCCACAAGTTTGATTTGCTCGCCTTTGGCCGGAACCCTATGCAGACGCTGGCGGTGTTTATCAAAATGGTAGCGCGCCATACACATGGCCCGTTCATCCAATAGAATCAGGTTTTCCAAAGTGTTTAAACCATCGCCTTTTAATGATATCAGACGTTTATCGGTCACCGAAAAGATTTGACCGGTATGGCTGCCAGGGTAGCGGTAGTAAAAAATTCCGAACTCCATACCATCAACATATTCCTGTACAATGACGCTATGTTCGGCCTTGGATAGATATGTGGCTACCTCTTGGTGCGATTTGATGATGGCAACCCATTTGCCACGCTGTCCGCTATCTGGTTTTAGCACAACCGGAAAGGACAACGCGTTTTCATCTATAAACGCTTTGATCTGCGACAGTTTGGTTTTTAACGAAAGATTACCGCTGATGAGCCGATAGCGAGCAATAAATTGGCGACCCCAATGGAGCTGATCTAAAATACGGGATTTGGATTCACCAATAAATCCACCTGCCGGAATGCTTGGATTGGCAGCGGTGAATAAGGTTAAATGGCGATGGCGTATGGCCAAATACAAAACATATAAAACGACCGGAATATAAAAAATAAATGGCGACCAAAATTCCCACCTAATTTTACGACGCAGGGAGGATATCAACAAACGACGACCACGAAATGTAAACGCTGGCATAATCAATTTGATCATTACCCATAGGACCGCTATGGTTCCGACAAGAACTACCAGTGCATAGCGTTCAAAGTGTTGGTAGTAAATGAAAAGTTGCGAGCCGATGAGAGTTGCCAGGCCAACCAGCAATGGGGTCCAGAGGGCGGCTGCGATTGCAAAATAGATGGTAAATAACCAAAACCCTACGTCAAGAAGACCAGCACCAAAATAGGTTGGCAAACGGCTGCCCGGCAGAAATCGGCTAGCGATAATGATCGCCGGGCCGCGCGCTGCAAACCATTGAGCAGTTTGATCCAGGTCGGTCTCTTTTACAATCCATCGCAGGGGAGCATGGCGCAACGCCGGTCGCCCCAAATACTTGCCGGCTAAAAAAAGGAGGATATCGCCTAAAAAAATACCGCTAAACGAGGCCACCACTGCAGGGATAAAGCCAATGGTACCATTGGCTGCCAACAAACCGGCACCAATACAGGTTAAATCTTCACTGATTAGTGTCGCCAAAGCAATCAACACCATGATGATAATCAGGCTTAGTCCCTGGGCATTGATGAACGAAACGTCATCAAAAGGTTTTTGGGCCTGTTTAGTGCGATATGGTGTTGCCATTTGGCGAGTGATACCCTCTCCTGATTCAACATTGATGATAAAATTTACAATATCGCGGGCCATTTTAGGAGGTGGTGACAATACCAACATATGGCCACCATCGTATACAATTATTTCACTTTGCGGAACCAGTCGATGATGCTCTTTGGCAGCTGCTAGCGGAACCATAGCGTCATTTCGTCCCTGAAGAATGAGTGTCGGGGCCTGTAGGTTTGATAAGATGTTGCGCAATGGACGTTGGTCGGTATCATAGAAGTTGCGTGCATAATTCACATTAACAGGCAATCGATTAAAAAGTCCCATGTGTGGCACAAATTTGTCTATTAACCACAATGCTGCCAATTGTACGCTGTGCAGTGCATGGTTGAGATGATAATTTCCAAGTAATTCAAGTTCTTGCACACCGATCGATGACAGCATGACCAAAGATTGAATTCGATTGGGAGCTTTTTGGACCATATGCAGCGCAACACCACCTCCCATGCTATAGGCCACAATATGGACTTTGCTGATCTTGAGTCTATCGATAAATCCCAGCATGTAGTCAGCGTGGGCCTCTATCGAGTACTCGGGAATACTTTGAACTGATGCACCGAATCCCGGCATATCGGGCGCAATAACTCGACCAATGGGTGTTAAATGGGCTTTGAGGTTTTTAAAGGTTGGATGGGCGGCTATCGGACTGCCATGCAGCAAAAGAATTACAGGGGGTTCTTTATGAGCCAAAGGATGAGAATCTGTATAGGCAATTGTGACGAAATTGTTTGTTGCGGCGCCTACGTCCTTTTGGGGCACTTTTACTAACAGCTGCTCGGAAAGTCGCTCGGGTACTATTGGAAAAAGAAATTGGACCAGATATGAGATGGCCAACAATAGTCCGTAACTGGCAAATACCAACTGCCACTTCTTTTTTCCTCGCAGCCCTCTTTTGGTATGCTGATTTGATGTTGCCATCATAGGCTTGTCGTTGTAATTGAGATGTTTTACCGTGAAAGCCTGTTGGATTTCAGTCACCTTACACTTTGATTTCAACTTGCCTACCCTAATTCCTATTGAGCGAATAGCAAGTATATGTATATTAATCTAATAAGTTATGATGCTTTTTGGTTTTCAGCGGGGCCTTTCCTGGAAAAATAACAGATAATTACTTGCACCGATCAAACCGGCAAGGTAAATGATAAAAGCCAGCTCGCGGGGTCCTAATAAAATCCAAATACTATTTTATTGAAACGGTAATAAATGGCTGAGTAGAATGCTTTTATGGCTGCGACTCAAGGTTTAATCAGCATCAAGCCATTTAACATTATCAATTTCGTCATCAGAGAAGGGAAGAACATGCGAGAACCTTTTCAAGAATTGTCGAATTTTGAGAATCAGTATGACATGGATCCTGTGCTGATTGACCTAAAAAATGCAGTGAACCATCCCGTTGGCAGGTGCCTCATTTCGTTGGTAAAACATCCTGTCGAAGCCCTCTTATCTATTGGAAAACTAAATTCGCTTTATGCGCAGGTTTGTCGACGAACTGCTGCGTTACACAGCCCCGATGAAATCTTTAATGCTTGCCTCGAAGCCTGTCATGTTACCTACCAGATTGGTGCCGGCGACTTGGAAAAAATACCGACCAAAGGTGCATTAATTGCGGTTGCCAATCATCCATTTGGCGGTATTGAGGGTGTTATCTTAGCGGCAATTCTCTCTCAGGTTCGGCCGGATTTAAAGATTTTAGGAAATTATCTGCTGACTCATATCGAGCCGATAAAAGAGCATATTATTTCGGTGGATCCCTTCGATAATAACCGTTCAAAGACCGCCAATACACGCGGTTTGAAAGATGCTTTGCGTTGGCTTAAAAACGGGGGCATTTTAGAAGCCTTTCCTGCCGGCGAGGTTTCCAGTTTGCGGTTGAACAAAGCCAAGGTCATGGATCCTCCCTGGTCGCCCCATATTGGCGCACTTGTAAGACATACTCGGGCCGCGGTTTTGCCGGTTTTTTTTCCGGGAGCTAACAGCCTGCTCTTTCAACTGCTGGGATTGCTGCATCCGCGCCTGCGCACGGCCATGTTGCCGCGTGAATTAGTAAACAAGCAGTTTCGATCCATTAAGGTCTATATCGGCCGACCGATCCCATGGGGTAAACTAAAAAAATTTAAATCCGATCAAGCCTTGACTGAGTATCTGCGAATCAACACTTATTTTCAAAAGCATCGCAAACCAAGCCCATTTAAGCCGTTCAAAGCCAATACTCCAATTCCACTTGCCAAGTTCGTTAATCGAAACCAATCGCCATCCGAACCGGTGATCAACCCGGTGTCACCTGAAATTTTACAACGCGAAATCAACCAGTTATCAAGCGAACAGCATCTGCTTGAAAATGGCGATTTTGACGTCTTTATCGCCGAATCCTCCCAAGTTCCTAATTTACTTAATGAAATAGGTCGGTTGCGTGAAATTACTTTTCGTGAGGTACAGGAAGGCACCGGTAAATCCATCGATCTGGACCGATTTGATTCGTATTATCGCCATTTATTTTTGTGGAATCGTAAAAAAAAGATACTGATTGGAGCGTATCGCTTGGGATTGACAGATCAGATACTGGATGTTTATGGCACCAAGGGTCTCTATTCCAGTGAATTGTTTCATTACAAATATGAATTTGTACATCGGCTGCAAACCGCCGTTGAATTCGGTCGATCATTTATCCGATCTGAATATCAAAAGAAATTCAACAGCCTAATGTTGATATGGCGGGGCATTGGTGAATTTGTTGTCCAAAATCCGCAGTATAAAATACTGTTTGGACCGGTGAGCATCAGCCGCGATTATCACTCGGTTTCCAAGAATTTGATGGTGAGATTTTTGAAACAAAATAAGTTCGATAATACGCTCTCCAAATATGTGTCGGCACGGCACCCTTATCGATCCGTAAAATTGACCGGTGTCGATAAACAAGCAATTAAATCCTCATTTCAGGATATTGACGATATTTCTTTGCTAATTTCTGAAATCGAAAAAGATGGAAAGGGTATCCCGGTACTTTTGCGACATTATCTGAAACTGAACGGCACCCTGGTCAGTTTTAATGTAGATAAAGCTTTTTCAAACGTTGTGGATGGATTGCTAATTGTCGATTTGAGCACCACCGATCCCAAACTACTCAAACGGTTTATGGGTCCGGATGGCTATCAAACTTTTACGCGCTATTATGCGCGCCGCCCTTTGCCCGATGGAACCCCCGATCGACCCTCACAAAGATTTTTCGGGGTATGATCCCGGTTTTATGAGATTGCCACCCCAGATTCCACAAACAGTACCGGTGCGGACCACATCATTTTCCACTTGATTTCTGATCGCTTTGATCCTCGGCATTACCAGGTGTAATGACTGTAAACGGCAATTGAACGGTTCGTTTCATTATCCCCAGCAATCCCGATCCGATTTCGGATGGCAGCGGGTAGGTTAAATCCGGGTCGTTCCAATCACCCGATGCTTTTATCGGCACGGTGATAAGATTACCACCGAGGATGGTATTGATAATCGGCAGGTTCTTGATCAAAAAGTCCACCGTTTTAAAAGGTGCTATCAAAATGGTTAATTCCAGTTGCCGGCTTTGTGGATAGATGAACCCATCGAAAACGATATCCATGGATTTGCCATTGATAATGCCCTTTCTAATGTTTAATTGACCGTTTTCAAGAATTCCCTTCACGGTCAGCGTCCTATAAGCCATTCCCTCGCCGGTCAGATCGGGTATGGTACCTCTGAATATTTCGGTGGCGTTCAGCACACTCAGTACTTTGGAAAGCACATTTAGTTGATAGATACGGCCATCTTCAGCATCCAAACGCATGTCACCATTTAGCGATGAACCAATGGCATTCAAGCGGCCATTTCCTTGGATATATCCCTCATA
>JASJAZ010000228.1 GCA_030066785.1 Desulfobacterales bacterium
GGGGCTGTTAAAGCGTGTGTGGGTTCCCAGTGCACAAGAACGCTTTCATCGTCAAGTAATCCGCCGCCGTCGTCAGTTAGTGGGTGATCGAGTGCGAACACAAAACCGCATCAAATCAGAGCTTTATTTTTACGGTGTGGATATACCAGCACCGCAAGGCAAGTGGACCCATGTGTATTTTACAAATTTACAGCGAATTAAATTTAAAAATCGTTGGATGCAACAAAGCTTCAACCAGCTGCTGGATCAATATGAATTTTTATGCACTCAAATCGATAAGCAAACTAAGTTGCTAAAGCAGTTAGCACAATTAAAGCTATATCACGGTCGCGTAAAGATTTTATGCTCCATTCCGGGCATTGGCATCTTAACTGCCATGGAGATTTTGTTGGAACTTCAAGATATATCTCGTTTTCGACGCCCTGAGCAGTTGGCTGCTTATGTGGGATTGACTCCATCACAGTTTTCAAGTGCCGATAAAATCAGAATGGGCCGCATCACTGGTGCTGGCAAAAAAACGGTACGGGCGGCGTTGGTGGAATCTTGCTGGCATTTGATAAGAAAAGACAAAGCCATGCGAAGAAAATATGAGGCAATCAAGGTGCGGGCAGGAGCCAAACGGGCGATCGTGGCCATTGCGCGTAATTTAATACTTCGTATTCGAAAAATGCTGTTGGATAACCAGCCGTATGTGTTTGATCCAATAACTTAATGTTACCCGATCGATGTGATTAGAAGCTGTTTCAAAACCTATTTAACACAATCATAATACAAGCAAGGTGAAAGAAGGCTCGATACATATCAATTCGTCGCTCATGCCTGACCAGCAGGCGTCGATAATTACCAAGCCAAGCGAAGGTTCGCTCAACAATCCAACGCTTACGATATCGCCTGAGTTTTCTTCCATCCTGCGTTTTAGGCCTTTTACGGTTTTTTCGATGCGGAACTATCAAATCAATTTTGAACACTTTAAGCCGCTTTCGAAGTGGATCGCTGTCATAGCCACGATCTGCGATCAAGCGCAACGGGCGCTTTTTAGGGCGGCCACGGCCTGCTCGCGGTACTTTTACCGTCTCGAGCGTTTCTTCGGCGAGCTTGAACTCCGAGGGCGATGCCGAGGCAAGGGTGCTTCCCAGAGGAATACCTTGGCCGTCGACCACCACCATCCACTTCGTTCCCTTGCCCTTTTTGGTTTTCCCGACGCAAGCGCCCCCTTTTTTGCTGGTGCGAAGCTGCCGTCAATAAAAGCCTCTTCCCAATCCAGCAATCCTTTCTCATCAAGCATTGAGAGGAATTTACGCCAGACATCAAGCCAGACGCCTTGCTCCTCCCAGAGCCGTAATCGCCGCCAGCAAGTCGAAGGACTTGGATATTGCTCGGGCAGATCTTGCCATCGTGCACCTGTGCGCAAGATCCATAATATTCCTTCCAAAACTTCCCGGTTGTCTGCCGGTGGGCGTCCACCTTTTGGGCTCTTGCGGGGTTCTGGAAGCAGTGTTTTCAGTAGTTTCCATTGCTCGTTATTTATGAAGCGTGTGTATTTAGCCATTGGCGCACCTCCAATAGCGTAATACACAGAAACACTATAAAAGTCTAGTTTTGTAACCTGCTGTATATACTACATATTGTGGTATTGAAGGATCCGCAATACAAGCCTTAGGTTTTGAAATGGCTTCTAAGAAAAACAATGATTCAAAGGCAATTATAATGAATATTACGAAGAGTGTATTAAGTGCACTACAATCTCCAGTACAAATAGATGAAAAAAAGAATAACATTTCAATTTAATGGGTATAACATCCGGCTGTAACAGGACTTGGTCCGCGATGCGGCCCTCACCAGTAGCCGGGGCGGTATGTGTAGACAATAAGACATGAGGTGTAATCATGATTGGAGTTGCTGCGGAAGGAATCATCCAATTAATATTTCACGTTATTATAGAAATTTTCTTTATCGGAACGGGCGAAATAATTCTTTACATCATATCACTCGGGAAACGAAAACCAGTATGGAAAAGGGAAAGCAAAAGCGGATCAATCAAATTAGCTATATTTATAGACTTGAGCTTTATCATAGGATTTATATTCTGGCTTACCCTTGCATGGATCATTTTCAAATAGAATTTACATAAAGTAATAAAAAAGCATAAAAAACGGATCACACCATTAATCACTCGGACGGAATCGCGCGCTTGTATTTCGAATCAGCGTTATCTTAATTTTTAATTGGAGGAGAGATTTGAATAGCCGTAATTGTGTCCTCAGAATTCACAAATATTTTTTATTAGCCCTATTATGTATGCTGGTGAGCTTACCGGCTCATGCCCAAGACCAAGTAGATCCAATTAAATACTCTAAATCCAATCGCTGGGTATCCTCCACAAAAGTATACTACCAAAATAGCTTACGTATAACTATCCATGATGGTGATGATTACAAATTTATCACCGAAGGATATCGTGATCACAAACCTGTGTGGTCAAAAACAGGAGAAATGGTCACTTTTTTCCGAGCAACTGGAAAAACAGATTTTAAATCGTTTCATGAGTATAGAACCCATATTTGCGTTGTTAATTCAGACGGGACTAGCTTTAGGGAGCTGACTGATGCGGAGAACCCAAATGTGAATCCAACATGGACTAGAGATGGCTCAAATTTCATTATCTATAATCAATTGGCCAAAAGCTTGTTTGGGAAAAGTAAAATTTTTTGGATTGCGTCTGATGCCCAAATGAATGACGCTATACTAATATCAAATCCAGATAATGCTGAATGTGCTGAAAGCGGCCTAAAGGACGGACGTATATTTATTTATCGAATAAATCGTATGGCGTATACATTGAATTATATTACTCCATTTTATACATTGCCTAATACACAATCCTATCTCCTCTTGGATCCCAAAACTAAAATATATTACCCCGTGCAGCGTCAAAATAAATATCCTACACATAAACTGAGTCTTTCTCCATCTGAAACCAAGATTGTTTACATGAAGGATCTCGATGGCAAGCTGAACACCTATAACGATGCAGTTATTGCCTATGCAGAATTTGAATTGGAAAATCTTGTGGTGAAAAATGAAGTCGTGATATCTTCAGCAGATAGTGATCACATAGATATGTACCCTCGATGGAGCCCTGATGAAAGGTACATTGTCTATTCATCAAGCAGAGGGATTGGAAATATGTGGGCAATGAAACAATATATTTACGATTTAGATACTGGAAAAACACATAAAATTTCAAATCATAATTTTACAGTAGACATGTACCCATGTTTTGAAGATATACCGAAATGAATATCCATGTAAAATTTACCAGATAACATGGCGTTTCGCACTTTCAGATCCGCTCCACTCGAGTCCGCGGAAGCTCGCCCGGTGAACTTAACGTTCTCCGATATAAATGCGTAATCATTACGATGCTCACAAAGCCAAATGAGATTTGGCCTGCAGAACGATTAATACATTTCATTATGGTTGTCCGTAACCAAAAGGTCAACTTGCCTTCTGATCATGCAAAATTAGATGGTGTTGAAGGCAGAAGACTTACCGAACCTGTTCGGAGAAACATCGCTAAATTCCAAGCTTAACCGATACTATGAGGACGTTTTTCACCTTGTGGTTTTCTAACAAATGACCGTGGTGTGGATGGGATTTAACTCAGTAACCAAAGGCCTGAAAAAACCGGCTGTGAAATCCCAGATATCGGAGGCGATTTTTATGAGAAATAAAATAGTATATTTTAGCGCCATGCTCTGCCTTGTCATCGGAACCCATTTGCTGGCCGCTGATAATCCGCCCAAGAATTTAAGGGTGCAAGTCGAACGCCCGGAATCTGCCGTCTTGATTAAAATTGGACAAAAACTTGATACGGCGCAGACTGATATACTTTTGGATACGCTGCTGTCTTATGATGCGCGCATCAAATCATGGTCGACGATGAATATGATGGGGGCCATTGGAATAAAGCTGCAGGGCGTCGGTGACGCCGAGGCCTTCGCGGCAAAGATCAAATGCTGCAAAGTCATAGAAGTCAAAAATAATATCATCTCCATTGCTGTGGACCCGGTTACGCTCACCGATGCAGCACGCAATGCCGGAAAATTAATCGTTGCCGCCCGAAAGGGTGACCTGGAGCAAATCAAGGGGCTTATTGCAGCAGGTGTTCCCGTTGATGTAAGGGATGACGACTGGGAAACGGCACTGATTGCGAGTGCCAAGAACGGTCATGTCGAGGTTGTGCGCGTATTGCTCAGCGCAGGTGCTGATCCCTGTAAAGACAGCCTGTATGTGGGCTGTGCCCTCTGCGCCGCGCTCGATAACGGCCATCACGAAGTCGTGGCGGCAATTATAGATGCCAAAAGCGCAGGAACCAAAAACCTTTCTTCTAAAGACTGATCGATAAGCCCCAGAAATCGAATGCGGCGAAACATCCCAATCTAAAAAAGGAGGGTCGCACTATGAAAAAGATGCTCCTCGGGATTGTTGGGCTTCTGTCCATTATAGTCATCGTTTTCCTCCTCCGACCTGCCCCTATAGATCCATCTGCGTACAACCCGCCTAAATCGCCGGCGTTGATTGGCGTTCTAACCCCAAATGACCTTTTACAGACGGCTGAGCTTTTGGCACTGGGGGAAATCAGAGGTCCCGAAGAAGTCGCCGTAGATGATCGGGGCCGTATTTATAGCGGAACAGCGGACGGAAAGGTCATGCGTCTACTGGCGGATGGCAAACTTGAGACCTTTGCCGATACCAAAGGCCGCCCTTTGGGCATGAAATTTGACAGGAAAGGCAACTTAATTGTCTGCGATGCATCTAAGGGGCTGCTTTCCATCGATCCCCGGGGGAGGGTCGAAACGCTGGCCGATTCCGCCGACGGCATCCCCTTCAAATTCACTGATGCCCTTGATATTTCCAGCGAAGGGACAATCTATTTTACGGATGCCAGCACAAAATATGGGCAAACGGACTATCTTTTCGACCTTTTAGAATCCAAACCGCATGGCCGATTCATGCGCTACAACCCGGACACCGGTCAGATAACAGTTCTCCTGAAAGGCCTTTACTTTGCCAACGGCGTGGCCTTGTCCCGGCGGGAAGAATTCGTCTTGATCAACGAGACCTACCGCTACAGGATTGTGCGCTACTGGCTGAAGGGCCCCAGGGCGGGAACACACGAAATCTTTATGGATAATCTGCCTGGATTTCCCGATAACATTTCAAGCAACCCGAATGGCACTTTTTGGCTGGCGCTATTCACGGTTCGCAACGAAACCATGGACAAACTCCATCCATTTCCTTTTTTGAAGGCCCAACTGTCGAAGCTACCCAAGGCGCTTTGGCCCAAACCCAAGCCCTACGGCTTCGTTTTGGAACTTGATGAACAAGGCCGAATAATCCAGAGCTTGCATGAACCGACCGGAAAACACCTGAAGGAGGTCACTTCCGCTCAGGAATATCACGGTTTTCTCTATCTGGGCAGTTTGCACAACGACCGGATCGGGAAATACAAATTGCCACGCAGCCCTCAGGCCGCTGCTGGGAAAAGCCGCGTGGCTGATTAGCGCATTCGTAAATGGCGAGATGTAGCCTATGGAACGCAAGTAACCGACCACTACAAGTTCTGCCCCCAATGCCTATAACCAAACCGAGTTGCCATGGATAAATTCGATAAATACCTAAATCCGAGGTCAATCCTTGCCTGGTATTTGCTGTCATTGCTGTTCAGTATTCTGGGGACCTATCTGGCCTACAATGAACCCATTGGATCCGAGGCCTGGCGAATTTGGAGTCCCGCCGGGGAAGATGCATGGATCAAGGATGCCATAAGGGCAATCGCGATAACATTCGTGAGCTTGTTTTTTTTGTGGAACCTGGATGTTCTGGCCGACTGGCGGACGGCGCCCCAAAACTGTTATCCCATCTTCCGTCTGAGCGCGTTCGAGACAATGACCGTCGTTGCCCTCACAATTCTTTTATTGATTCTCCAATTTACCTACCTTCGCGATGATTTTGTGCGCAATCTGCCCCTGAGGAATTACCCATCGCTACAGGCCAGCCCTGAAATGTATTCATTTAAAAAGATTACGTTGCCCTATATCCCCTATTCACTGTACGCCATTGGCGTATATATTGGCATTATGCTGCCGATTATTTTGTTTTCGCTTCGAAGGTTTAAGTTCGATTTGAGCATATTTGTTCAAAGCAAGAAGCACTTGGAAAATCTGGCGCACCAGCAGCAGGCATCGGCGGAGCATTTGACCGTTCCGCGATTCAGACAATTTGAGCTCGCCTTTCAGAATTATGTCATCCTGCTTAAAAACTTTTGCGAACGCTACGTCCCATTGATACTGGGCATCGCGATATTTCTCATAATCGAGCAGGTTTCAGGCTCAATTGATACCTCGACACAATCAGCGATAGAGATTACGAAAATATTTATATGGATTTTTCTCGGCCCTGTATTGTTCTCTTTTATGATATTGATTGCCTTCGGCTACCAAACGACGGTGAAAAGCGCGGAGCAGAAGCTCCTGGCGCTAATCGACTGCATCGATGCATCCCCGGGAACAGGCGAACTCATCGGTGAAATAATTAACTTCAGGGAAAAACTTATCTGGAATTACAGTCCCCTGTCTTTCATGGTTTCTACGGTTAAAAGTGCTTCGATTGCGATTCCCCTCCTATTGACGCTCACATTCTACATAATGCAGGCGATAATAAAGGAATCGAATTGGTTGTACATCGTTTTTCCCAAGGAGATCGTGCAGTTTTTTAAAGACCTGTACTGAAAAGGTTTCCAGAATGATTTTCTCGATTCCATGGAGAAGAATACCGGCGCCTTTTTTACTGTCTGCCACAACAATCCCTGCGACACCCGGGGGGATGAAAACGGCCGCTGGCTCGCTTTCCTGCGAATATCAGGTGGGCCGCGACCTTTCCGGGGATGGGTTTACCTGCCAGCAGACCTCGCAGCGGTTCGATCGGCGCGTCGTCAAATGTATCGGTGG
>JASJAZ010000229.1 GCA_030066785.1 Desulfobacterales bacterium
GCACCCTTCAACATCAGGCCGATCTTTTTCTCAGGCTGCCCCACCGCGTGCGCGCAGGCTGCCTATATTATTCCAGGAATTGAAACCTACGCCATCGAGAAAACAGGCAATTTCCGGAATTTCGAAGCATCAGCCTGGCGTTCCGGTTTGGCGGCGGCGGCGGTCAGATCGCTGTCAAATCAATCCACCGAGCCGTATCGACCCCAGGGGCCCTTTCGGGCGGCTATCACCATGCGGGATGGGGAGGCGACGGCGGTAAAGCTAGCGCGGCGTTGGAAAATATCGCAAAAATACAACCAATTGTTCATCAACACCGAAGATATTCAAGCGCTCTACCACCACCTGATTCGTTTGTGTTACCTCACACCCTTTATACGCCGCATTCTGCCACTGGGACTGTTTCTGTTTAACCTGAGGGGGCGTTACGGCCTCTATTGGTTGCGCAAAGGCATGTCACTTTAAACACAGTTATAAGGCCAAATCTAACAATTCATTACGCAATTTGCGCCCAGACGTTGTTGTATTGAATACTGACAATATCTATAACGCTGATTCGGTGCAAACTGGGTTTTCAGTGTTGGTATTGGCCGAGACAAAATTGAAGGGGGAAATTAGGAACGAAAAATTCGGCAGGCCGGCTGCCAGGTTTGAGATTTTTCCCATCGAGGCGGGTCATAACACTCGACCAAATCGCCGATGCTGGCATCTTTCCAATTAGCAATTTTCAAACCAACTTTTTGGCCGGGCTTACCGGTCTTGATGGTGCGATTTTCTATTTTCAGCGAATCAATGCGACCTTTATAGGTTGGCCCCATAGCGGTGATCACGCGGAACCGTTTGCCGGTTTCCAGCAATCCATCCAATACTTCACAGCCGATAATCATCCCTTTACGACTGCTTTTAAAGGTTGCCACCACTTTGGCCCGGCCGGTGATTTTTTCCTCAGGTTCGGCCGCTATCAGATTGTTGGCAATTTTTTTTAGATCGCCGAGCAATTCATAAATGACTTTATAGGTGCGCACTTCGATGCAATTATCTGAAATCAATTGGTTAAGCTTGGGCGTTACCTCGACGTTAAAGCCGAAAATCAACCGGTTGCCGGTTTGGGCCATCAAAATATCGGATTTGCAAATCGGACCTGTGCCCGTGTGAATGATATGGATGTCGACATCAGGCACCTTCAGCGCCGCAATGCTATCTGTTAACACCTCGACGGAACCGGCCACATCGCATTTTAAAACAATTTCCAGTCGCTTCTTTTTATTTAGTGCTAAAGGTACTCGCGTCTGCGGCCGGTCCTTGGTCAAAGCACTAAGCTCGAAGTTGCGTGAATGTTTTTTGTGCGCCATTTTTATTAAAGCTCCAAAAACAATGCTAGGAACAATCAATCGTTACGTTTGAAATGTTTTAAAATTTGTGACGATGTTTGCCATCCGTGCACATTAGAAGTTACTGGGAATGTAATACATCCTGGCTGTTTGTCCATACCTGGCAGCGTCGACTTCAATGCCATCTTTTCATTAAAAAGATTCGATTTTATTGATCTTTTTGTTTGACAGTTGTTTTTTCATCGTATATCGTCGTTTAACGATAAGGAGCCATGTATGTTGATCACATCGGATAAACCGTCAAAACCGCGACCGTTTGACGGTGAGGGAAAATTGGACCGGGATATGTTTGCACAAATCTGCAAAGCAATGGGACATCCGGCGCGCTTGCGCATAATCGAACACCTCAAACAGACCGAAGGGTGCATTTGCGGACAGATCGTTGAAATTTTGCCCTTGGCGCAATCGACTGTGAGCCAACACTTAAAAATTTTAAAAGACGCCGGCCTGGTCCGGGGAGAGGTTGAAGGACCCCGCACCTGCTACTGTCTGGACCGCGCTAGGTTGGCAAAATTCAAACAAATTGCAGCAGAATTATAGATCGATATAATCGCGTGGCAGGATAAAATCGATCGGGTCACTTGATGGTCAGCCATCATTTCAATAACAACATTTTGCAGTGGATGGTTCATAATGAGTGATAAATGTAGCGATGCCAATGAAAACCCTTGTCAATGCAATGCCAACCAACAACCGTTTCCGATGGCACCGCCCCAACCTCATGACGATGGGTGCTGTGGCACCCGGCCGGCTCCGGAAAGCCACTCATTTGAAAAACCAGGCTACAGCGTGTGCCGTTTTGTAGAGGATTTCAAAGACACGTCCGTCGGCAAAATTCCTCAGATTAAAACGCAGCTGGACCAACGCGACTATTTGGGCGCCGTGGCGGTTAGAATCGGAATTGGTCGCAATGATTATAGGATCGCACCCGGGCTTTACAGCCTTGGTAACCCAAAAGCTGAATCGCCGGTGTTGGTAACTGCCAATTATAAACTGACCTTTGATACGCTAAGACGGGAGCTAAAGACCGTTAATGCCTGGATTTTAGTTCTGGACACTCGCGGGGTAAACGTGTGGTGTGCGGCCGGGAAAAAAACCTTTTCAACCGGTGAGGTCATTCGTCGGGTGCAGCAAGCTAAACTCGCTGATGTGGTGAGCCATCGCCGGCTGATACTGCCGCAACTGTCCGCCACGGGAGTTTCAGGTCGTGATGTTAAAAAAGGCTGCGGATTCAGAGTGATCTGGGGACCCATCCGGGCATCCGACATTCAAAGTTTTATCAAAAACGGCATGCAGGCTTCTTTAGAAATGCGGCGGGTGCAATTTACACTTTGGGATCGGTTTATATTAGCGCCGGTGGAATTGTGGCATCTTCCTAAACCGACGCTGTGGTTGCTACTAATTGTGTTTGTACTTTCGGGTATCGGCTCGCATGTGTTCTCTTTCACAGCCGCCTGGACGCGCGGCATCCAACTGGTTGCGGCATATATTGCCGGCATTTTGGCGGGCGCTTTGGCAGCTCCCGTGCTGTTGCCATGGATTCCCGGAAAAGCGTTTGCACTCAAAGGCGGTCTTACCGGTGTGCTGGCCGGACTGATTGTAATGGCCATCTTCTGGCAAAACGTAACCATGACCGAGGCCGTGGCGCTCATATTTTTTGTAACCGCGGTGAGTTCTTATTTAACCATGAATTTTACCGGCTCCACGCCGTTCACCTCACCCTCCGGGGTTGAAAAGGAAATGCGCCGCGCCATTCCGCTGCAACTTATGGCAATCGTGACGGCGGCCGTGGCCTGGGTTGGATCAGCATTCATCAGTTAAGAATCAAAAAATGTTGAGGAAAACGCAATGGAAAATTTTCGCTATTTACTTGACGTGACCACACTGAAACTCGATATTGAAAAATGTAATGCCTGCGGTACTTGTGCCATTGTATGTCCGCACGGGGTTTTTGAAATCAATGCACACAAAGCCCATATCGTTGACCGTGACGGCTGCATGGAATGCGGGGCCTGCGCCACCAATTGCCCGGAAGAGGCTATCAGCGTGACCCCTGGAGTTGGTTGTGCCGAATATATCATCAACGGTTGGATTAAAGGCAAAGAAAACGCCACCTGCGGGGGCGGCAACAACTGCTGCTAATTTTTATTCTGACGGCGGTGGCCTTGCGCACAAACGTAACGCCATTTTACAAAATACAAACTCAAATGACAGATTCCATATATTCTCTGACCTCTGACCCCTGGCTTCTGACACCTAGCGTCTGTCTTCTGACCCTAACCTTGCTTGCCAGAATAAGGCAATCGGATATCAATACCGTTATCAGGTTTTAATTTTGGAAATGCGTTAACCAAATAACGATGTTCTCCCTAGAAAGCTTCCATAGAGAATACGACACCGAACAAACCGAGGTGAACATCAATGGGCGCGCGTTTCGTATTTATGTGCCCCAATCCCTCGAGCGTTTCATCGATGCCGAGGATGTGTTCAATAAATTTCCATTGTGGGCCAAGTTATGGGAGGCCTCCGGTGTGCTGGCAAGTTTCCTGGCAACTTTGCCGGTGGACCCCGCCAAGCAGTTTTTGGAACTGGGGGCCGGCTTAGGCCTGGTGAGTACCGCAGCGGCAAGCTGGGGCCATAATATCACGGCGACGGAGTATAATTCCCATGCATTGAATTTCGTGTATGCCAATGCCCAGGCAAACAATTGCAAGGATCTGACGATCTACCAGCTCGATTGGCATAACCCGGCACCGCTGGGGACGTTTGATTATATTGTCGGTTCGGAAATTGTTTACCACGAAAGGGATTTTGATACCCTGGAAGCTGTATTAAAAAATTATCTAAGGCCAGACGGGGAAATTATTCTGGCCGAACGTCTGCATAAAACCAGTGCGGCCTTTTTCCAGCGCATGCAGCAGAACTATCACGTATCCGCCCAAAAGAAAATCATTCGCGGAGATGATCAGGAAATTCGAATGGTGTTGTGTCGGATGACTGCCAAGTGAATATTAATACCGCATTAGTTCTCGCTCACCTCCCCTGCAATCCAATCTAAAAATGCCGTATTGCCGCCTGACACCGGCAGCGCGACAATCGCGGGCAGATCATAACTGTGCATCTGTTTCACTTTGGCCACCACATCGGGCGCCTTTTTTTCCGTGGTCTTGGCGATCAAGACCGCCTCCTGGTCGTCCTGCAGTTCTCCTTCCCAGTAGTAAAAAGAATTCATGGGGGCTAAAATATTCGCGCAGGCGGCCAGGCGCGACACCACAAGGGCTTTGCCGATGGTTCGCGCTTCTTCTATACTGCCGCAGGTAATGTAAATCATATGCACGGTCATAGGACACCTCGTAATTTGTTTACAGTTTAATGGATCGTTTCCTTTTCTTCTGATTTCTATCTTCTATCTACTGACTCCTTGTGGCTATATTAGCCAGTGCAGCACCCAAAAATAACCCAAACTGGAGATCATCAGAAATATGCACGGCCACATCAGAAAGCGGTAAACCGGCCCCGCCGGCGTCGAAAAATATTCGTTGGATAGAATCATGCACAGATGCAACGGAGATAACAGCACACCGGCAAATCCGCAGGTCAGGGCCAGCATCATATAGGCCAGCATGAAACCGGCTTCACCGTGTGACTGAATCAGAGAAATTAAAATCGGAAAAGTACCGCCCACAAACGCAATGGTGATGCCGGCCACCATGCCGACAATAAACGGCAATGCCACTGTAATCAACACCAGCGGAATCTGCAGGGCCAGCATTTCATCGGTGATCCCGGTCACGGCCTGGCTGTCGGTTATAACGCCTTTAAAGATGAGAATGGCAAAGACCATATACATCATTTTCAGGTTATGCGGGTGTTTGATCATACTGACCATCTGGACTTTGGGAAACCGGTTGGCATGCCAGACCCATACAATAGACAGGCAGAGCGCAATGATCAGACCGGTTTCTTTGCCGATGGGAAAATCCGGCAGAACATTTGATAGCAAAACGCCCAGGCCCAATCCCGGGATAATAGCAATTAAAATCGGCAATAGTTCTTTGACAAACGGTTGGATCATGGCGCGGGTCAGTTTTTCGCCGGCGGGCTGAGAATGGCTGATATTTTTAATCGGCCACCATCCCGTGGTGAGTGCCACCGCCGTAAGGGGGCACATGACCACCACGAATACCAACAAATTGACATCCGCCATAAGCGTGGCCAGCAAGACACCCGGATACATCGGCCACCAGTATTCCCAAATGTGGCGAAACCAGTAATTGATAAAACTAAGCTGATCGGCGGACAGCCGCGAAGAAGAGCCCATTTCTTTAACCATCGGGGCTGAAAAGACCGCGCCGCCCGGCATGGGCAGCAAACCAATCAAGGCTGGGAAAATGATCAAATTAAGCTTGGGATTAGCGACGATACCGCGAAAGCGATCCAGCAATCGCCGCATTTGTTTAGCCGTCTCCATGCTGTTGCTGAGCACTAGAATAAGGCTGACAATAATCGCCAGCGAGAGCGTTTGAGGGTATATTACCGATAAAAAAGCAGATTTAACGATGGCTAACGGTGACAGTCCAAATAGCAGCCCTAAAATCGCCGCACCCAACAAAAATGCGCTGCCAAGGGATGATTTTTTACGGATCGCCAATAGGATAATGACAAATACAATGGCAACGCGCAGCAGCGCGGGAATCTGATCAATCATCGGCATGGTAATTCAGCAACATGGGATCGTTAAAATTTGGCAAAAACTACTGGGAAGCTAATCCTCAACAATAATGGCTCCCGGCGCACATTCGTCAGCGGCCTGGCGCACCAAATCTTCCAGATCAGGCGGTACCACATCCACAACGACTTTGGCATTTATTTCATCTTCATCATACTGAAACACCTGGGGACACACTTTGGCGCAGTTGCGATCACCCATACATAAATCGTAATCGATTTTTACGCGCATGATAGTTCCTCCTTTGCTCAGAGTTTAATTTCCAATAAACAACAGACAGGTGAAGCATTTTTGATCAACGGTTTAAAAAAATGGTTGCCATCATCTTCTTAGACTCATTTCCAGGAAACAGCGTCTCAAAACGACTTCATTTAACCAGCCTTTTATAATGGTGTGGTTGTCGATCGGTCAATACGTTATTCAGTGCATTAAAGGATTTGTCTCGGGTTGCTTGCGGATAAGCATCGGCGAATATAACACTTTCCTGATGCGCATCGGCCTTGGCAAGGATTTCACCATTGTATCCGTAGATGGCCGATTGGCCTTTGAAACGTAGAGTCTCCTCATTATTTGTTTCGTCGCCGATCCGATTGGCCACTGCCAAATAGACCTTATTTTCGATGGCCCGGGCCGGCATAACCATCCGCCAGGCGTCGGTCACCAGATTAGACGGACACACGATCAGATCAGCCCCACGAAGCATCAGAATTCGGGCGGATTCCGGAAAGCGCCAATCATAGCAAACCATCGGTCCAATAACGACATCGCGATAGGAATCTTTTACAACGAAAAAACCGGTATTGCCTGGGTCAAAGCACTCTTTTTCACGATAAAATAGATGGGTTTTACGATACATGGAAACCTTAGATTGCTCCGGCACGGCAATCAGACA
>JASJAZ010000043.1 GCA_030066785.1 Desulfobacterales bacterium
TATGACTGGCTTCTTATTGCCACAAAGGAGTAATTTCTGTTGCTTATCGGGTGGGATAATGTCTCTGTTTGAATCAACACTTGAAGGGTTTCGGTTCAGGAAAAGTTTACTTGAGAGCGATCTGCAGGAACGCGTGACCTATATCATGGCAAGAACCGCAAAACTTGACAGGAGGCTGACAAACAAAGAAGATGTGATCGGTACTTTTCGAAATATCCTTTCGAGGTATGGAGACAACACTGCAAATGCTGTTAACGAATCTGCAGCTTTTGTCTGCCTCGCCTGCAAACGGGCTTTTGGGAAAAAGTGGTCCATTTTTGATAAAGACTACAGATGGGAACTCATCCCCAGAGATACTCAGATCCAGGCCGGTTTGATCCTGTGTGATGAAGTCGAAGAGAACAGATTCATACGAGCCAGAACCGGAGAAGGAAAAACACTTATTGGGCTTTTCCCGATAGCCTATCATTCGTTATATGGCTCCGTGCATGTTGTGACCAGCAATGACTACCTCGCGAATCGAGACCAGCAGTGGATTGGTCCGGTCCTGAGAGAACTTGGTATTGATTCAGCCTTCCTTACGACTGAGCAAGAAATAAAACGACAGTGCTATAATCATTCGGTGGTGTTTGGTTCCGATAAAGAATTCGCGTTTGATATGCTCCGGGACAGCGTCCGTTCCCTGGATGAGAAACCCTGCTGCGAAAAGAGAGACTATATTCTGGTAGACGAAGCGGACCATATCATGCTCGATGAGCTCGAAACACCGGTTGTGCTTTCAGGACTCACAGGTGAAGTGGACGGAACGATAGCCTACGCTAACGGACTGGTCGAGCATCTCCTGGCGTGCCAGAGGGAGGCAGTCGAAACAATTAAGCTAGATCTCTTAAAGGGAGCGGAGACGTATGCGGATGAACGCGATTTTTATGTGCTTCTTTTTCGGCTGAAATATTCCGGATTCGATAGTCGATGGATAGAGAACTATCATCAAGAACATAGCGACCTAAAAAACAAAGCTGAGAAATTCGAAACGGCCTACATTGACAATGAGGGGTTTGTGGATCTGATTGAACCGGGTTTGTTTTTCGCGGCGGATTTGGAAGAAAACTGGGTTGCTCTGACTGAAAAAGGAATGAGACGCATTGAAGAATTATGCCCGGAGCTTCCGGACCTGTTTCTGATCCCTGACATTAATAAACAGAAAAAGACGCTGCAGGCAAAGGGGCTCAACCGCTACAAATACGCCATGGAGCTGGAAAAAATTCATGCGGATTTCAGAGCGAGGCTCCACGTCATCGACGCGATAAATAATGCGCTTCTTGCTCATCTATCATTGAGACGGGACGTGGATTACATGGTGACGAAGGAAAAGATAGAATTGATCACACCCTCAACCGGAAGAGGCGATCCCCTGAAAAAGTATCAGAGAGGGCTTTTCCAGGCGCTGGAATGTAAAGAAGGTGTAAAGCAGACAGAAAATGGTCGAATCATCGCATCCACAGTGCTAACGTCGTTCTTCGGTTTATATTCCAGGATTGGGGCCATGTCCGGTACGATCACCCCCAACCAGAAAGAGATGCACCACATATACAACATCACATGTTTTGATGTGCCCACGTTCAAACTACCTATGGTAAAACACCATGGTCCACGAATATGCTATAGTGATAGCCACAAGAGAGAATCAGTCATAAAGGATGTTCTGTACAGTCACAGCTTTGGAAGGCCGGTACTTGTTGGTACCGCTTCAATCGAATCTTCAGAAAGTCTGAAAAGCCAATTGGACAAGATGGGTATCAGATGCTCGGTGCTGAACGCGCGTCATGAAGAGAGCGAAGCGAATATCATCGCAGACGCAGGAAAAACGTCTGCTGTAACCGTTTCAACGAACATGGCCGGCCGGGGGGTTGATATCCCTGTATCGGAAAAACAAAACAGGCAACTCGCAAAACGTTTTGTACACTTAATCGCGGGGTTATTACAGGACGAAAGGCATATTAGGGTCGTTTCTCATACCCGGCTGGATCATGACCTGCTGCGCGAGGAACTGGCTAAACAAGCTGGCGTTTTGAACTGCAATGTGACCGGCGATAAAATGCGGTTTAGAAAAATTTGGGTATTAACAATATCAAAGAAAAATAGAGATCATGCTACACAGACATCACAGGTCGTGAATGTTACCTTCAGTACGGGGCTGGCTGTTTTGGGTGAGGACACCGGTGATTCAGAACGGTATATGCTGCAGCTGGCCGGGAGAACAGGAAGGCAGGGAACCAGAGGATCGTCGCAATTTTACTACGCCCCTGGAGACAAATTCCTGCAGAACGCTTCATTTGGCCCAATCCTGTCTTATTTTTTCGGAGGAAAGGAAAAGAACAACGGGAATGAAAGCCTATTTTATCAAATGGCGAAAGGCTTGCTTCTTAAGGTGATCTATGTCCAAAGTGAAAAGAACGCTGAATCTCGGCGAAGGGAGAAGCTGTTCTATTATAATATCGCGGAAGAACATCGGAATAGAATACAGCGTTTTAGAGAGTGGGTACTGTCGGAAAACTTCGATCTGAATGAGACCGTCTATTCTGCAGTTACCTATATAATTGATGATATGATGAATGATTCCTGCAAATCTCGTTTTCTCTCGAAAAGTGCTTTCGATGATATCCTTCTCAAGGTTGGTGAGCTATTCAATACAGGAACCGATGGCTTAAAAAGTAGTTATAAGCATATTTCCTACTCAGATAATTGGCGAACAGTTCTATTCGATGTGCTGCGAAACCATGTTTTATCCTATTACAAAAGTAGACAAAACAGTAAGAACACCTCTGGGCAGAAAGAATTCGAAAAGAAAGTCCTTCTTGAAGTTGTTGACAGAAACAGGATTGACTACCTTTATGATCTGGAATACTTAAAGGACACGGCTCAATTGGCCGGATATTGCGGGAAGGATCCCAAAACGCATTATATCACTCTGACGAGCGCAAGGTTTGATCATTGCTCATTGAACACAGCACGTGAATTTGTGCATGATCTTTTTCGCGTTCCGCTGCCAAACGAGCTCAGTATTGACAGTAACTATAGCACTGTCTCCAATTCAATAGAGGAGCTTTTGCATTAACTATTTATAGATATTAAATCTACTATCTGGCAGTTGGTGGTAAAACAACAAGCAGGAAAAGCCATCTGGTTATTTTCGATAGATTACGCGATCGTATGTGGATAGGCGAATTCTTTAACCTGACAATGAGGATAAATACATGGCAAAATATAAAAAAGCTTCTTCGGGAAAAGAAATTACCGTTTTTGCCTCTGTCGGTATCCTGGTAGGTTCCGGTGCGGTAGGATGCGGCGGTAGCGCTTCCAGGCAGCAGGACTGGTTTGTTACGGACATCGCAACGGGCAGGATAAACCTCGATTCGGTAAAAGATGCGTTTGAAACTTCAAAGGACATAGGTGAGTTTGAAAAAAGGGTCAATGAGATATACGAAGGAGATAATCTCGTCCTGATCAGGGTTGAGGATAAAGAATTCCAGAAAATCATATCCGGCTTTGAGGATTTGAACCAATCGAATGCTATCGAAGAAGCGAATGACGACAAACTTTTCTCCATTACATTAGAGGAAAAAAAATATGAAGTATACGGGTATGGCTATAACCACTACTACTATTGGGGGGGTGATTATGGTGATGACGATGATTATTATTACTATGATGATAATAGACTGTACAGAAATTGGCTCAGGTATGACAATGAAAGAGCCAGAGACCGGTTAACATATCAAACAGACCGGGAACGCGCCGCCCAGATGCGGCGTGACAGAGATCGTTTCAGAAGCTCATCCGGCTATGCGGCTCAACGCAGCGCCAACAAGGATTTTTTTAGCCAGCAAAAAGCGCGCAATCCCCAGGCCTTCAGTTCAAGGCCCCAAAATTTGTCACGTCAGCGGTCTACTTATCGGCAGAAACAGATGTCCAGAATTGGGGCATCACGGGCTGCGGCATCACCTGGCGGCATACGAGGCGGTTCCTGATGCCGGGGTATGAACTGGCGCTCTCTGGTATTACCGAACATTATCGGGCAGCAGACCTTGCAGATTATAGAGATCAAAACACCGTCTTCAGAGTAACGCTTTCAGGAATGCACCCGGATGATTCATTTTATATCGAAGTGCCTGCAAAGTTTGCCAGCGGGTCGATTATTGACCTGTTAGAATATGTATTCCCCAGCGAGCCTGATAAACAGAAAGACCGGATGTCAGCCCTGGATGTTGTTGAACACCCTGATTTGCCAAACATATATATGTATCTTGCTGAATTGATTGAATCTGAGGCCAAAAGGGAGGTTGTGCTCGATTGGAGTATCAATTTGGGCCCGGTCCATGTGGATCCTTCAGTCACGGTTCAAGATTATTGTTCACTATCCTATGAAGCAACATCTGCTGAATCGTATAAAACACTGCATCTTGTTCTTGACGAATACGAGATACCTTTTAAAGACTATGAAGATCAAAGTGTGCTGCATGATGACAAAAAGGCGTTTCTCGGACTCTATCTTCATTATCTCATATGTAACCACAACATGAAGACGGTTCCTTCTTCTGCTATTCGAGGAAACCTGGAAGAAGCGCTCGATTATTGTATCGATGAGAACCTGATTCTGCTTGACCAAAGCGAGGGTTCAATAATTACCATTTCTGTAACGGAACAAGGTAGGAAGAAGATAGCCCAGTTAGAACAAGAGTGTCAGTATTATATTGACAACTATGATATTTTCTCAAGTGTCTTTTTTGAAGAGGGATACATTGATTTTAAAAGTGAAGAAGGAATTGACCTGAGAATGGCCGCGATACGCTATGATGGGCTGAACCCTTACAGGGCCAATATGGTGATCAACCTTTTCACAGGGGTCTATGATGATCATGCGGATAGCTGGCAAAACGAGATCCAATCAGAAAAGTTTTTTGCGCGGTTTTTTGGTGGCGCGGCTGTCCAGGAATTGGAGCTGGATGCCGAAAAATTTGAGCAGGTAATGCTCCAGGGAAAACAGAATATAGGCGTATTGAGTAAAGGTGTAATGGACCAGGATCTTTGATCAGCAAAATGAATGCGCTTGCCTATTTTATCCAGATAACTGACAAGTGGTCCAGGCGTCGGTTTGCACTGCGACTGCAAAGTGCGGATGAATTTACCTCTCTTTCACGGTTCCTTGAGTATATTCACCAACTCTCCGAAGCAGATATCGAGGAATTGGTAATAGAGGGACGGTTGAGTGACAAAGGAAGAAATGACCTCGAAGATTTTAGAACAATCGCCTATAACATCGATGAGGAGGGAAATTTTAAGGATCCTCTTGAAGAGATCGTATTTAAACAGCGAGGCAGAACCCTGCAAGCTGATAAAGGATTGAAATTCGAGCATCGCAAAACTGATAAAAAAAGGTACAATGACATTTATGTCGCCGAACTGATACTTGACCGGGACAACGTTCCATTCAGCCGCAACTGGAAGGGCTATTATAAACGCAAATGGGACAATAATCCTTCCTATAAAAAATTTATAGAAGACCTTATCATTGATATATATGCGGAACACGGGGAGGATGTTCTTCGGGCCGAAACTTATCGGGATGCTGCCGATTTTCTAAAAGCAATAGCCCAACGGCTCCATTCCGCACCGTATGAACTCTATTCACGATTTATTGGCAGGAATCTCCGTTTTCGTACAGGGCCAGAATCGCTCGACGCTATTATGTCTGGCAGAGGCGGTAACTGTTCGGAAAAGGCGGCGGCCTTTTTGTTTGTCGCTCAAAACTGGGGGATAGCGTCACGGTTGGCTCTGGCAGGTGATGGGGCAAAGGGCGAATTTCCTTATGAGAAACTGCGTCGAACGCTTGATGATTACGACTTTCGTTTTAAAGAAGATGCTCAGCTGTATTGGAGCCATTTCGCGAATATTTTTATAGTAGATGGTAAAAAACTGCTTGTGGATGCTACAGGTGGGCCGATCGATCTGGTTTTTGCAGAGGGAGATGAGGCCGAGGCCTACTTGGCGCGATCGAAGTTTCTTTCTGTTAATTTACACGGCGAGGATGAAGCGTATTACTATCATGATCCTCCCCAGGATATCCCGCAAGATGTTCTCTATTCCCTGGAAGCGTTTACACCAGACACAGATCTTCTTCATGTGCTCGGACCCGATGATGAAGACGCACCGTTTGGTCTGCTGATAAATGACAGATTATGGATATGCCCCGGCGTTTATCGGACCGCAGCGGAACGTAATGAGGAAATTAACGGTTGGCATAAATGGGCCAGGGGAACAGAAGGTGTCGATCATATAGAGATATATGAGGATCTTCATTCGTCACCGCAAAAGGGCATACTGACACAGCTGGAGGAAAAGTCGCCTCAACTGGTAGCTGATCTCCGCTTGGCGGGAGGTGGATTCCTGGAGCGGTGCCGGCAGTCATGGCGTGACAGCAAATGGAAAGCCCTCTATGTGTTTGTCGCGTATGACGGCCTGAAATAAGCGGATATGGCTGTAGATTTAAAAAAATTAGAACTAAACACACCCTCGTTTTTGTATGACGGAAGGGTTTTCAAACGATCCGCAGAGGCGGTTGTCTCCGCTGCCAGGAATGCTGGGTGCGGGTTGATATATTCCATGAAACCGTTGACGCTCTATCCCATGCTCCAGAAGATCGGTTATTACGTTGAAGGGTATTCCGTCAGTTCTGTGTTTGAGGCACGTCTTGCAGAAGAAGTGAAAACTCCGGCGCAGACGATACATTTTACCTCGCCACGGTTGGTAGAGAATGAAATTACCGAACTTTTAGAGACCTGCGACTATATCAACATGAATTCCTTGTCGCATTGGAAGCGGTTCAGGGACGCCTTTGCTGGAAAAGTTCAGTGCGGCTTGCGGATCAATCCGGAGCTTTCTTTCGTGGCGGAAAAAAAATACGATCCCTGCCGGACTTTTTCGAAGCTCGGCACACCACTGGAAACCGTAAAAATAGCGCTTGAGGATGAACCCGGCCTCTTTGACGGATTAGATGGTATTCATATCCATTCCAACAGCGAGGCAGACAATTTCGCGCAGTTCAGACGCACGATTGAAAAGATAGAGAACCATATCCCCGAACTGCTGGAACGCTGCCGGTGGATCGGTCCCGGCGGCGGGTACCTATTTGATGATCCGAAGAATCTTGAAGATTTCAATACATCTATTCACCGCTTGAGGACGGATTACGACCTGGATGTTTTTATCGAGCCGGGCTTCACCTTCGTGAACCGGGCGGGCTCATTGATTACATCGGTTATCGATATATTCGACCAGAATGGAAAAACGGTTGTTGTGGTCGACGCGACGGTGAATCATCTGCCGGAAGTACTGGAATTTGAGTATGAGCCTGATATTGCCGGATACACCAAAACGGGTGAATATGAGTACCTGATAAACGGATGTTCATGTCTGGCTGGTGATGTTTTCGGTGAATACAGATTCATGGAACCGATCGATTTTGGTTCACGTCTGCAGATTGAGAATATCGGCGCCTACTCCCTGGTCAAAGCACACCGCTTCAACGGCATCAATTTGCCGGACGTCTGGTACCTGGCGGAAAATGGTGAATTGGAGTTAATGAAAAGGTTTACATTTGAAGAATACGCTTCCTGTAATGGGGTCATAGAATGTTTGCCGTAGAAAAAGAGTTGAATATACCGGCCCGTAAGGGCCACAACGGACTGATTGCGTATTTCCGAGAAGCTGTCAGCCAAGGGCTTGGATCTGATGAGACGGCGGTTCGTTTTGTCGTTACAAAATCGGACGATACGCTTTACCACTGTGAACTTGGCATCGCTTCAGGCCTGGAGGGAAATAGTACAAATTCGATTTTCGAATACCGTCAGCGTGAACTGGAAAACACGGACAAGTTCAACGCGGTTTTTCTTGTGCCTACGGGTATCGGTGCAGAGATAGGTGGTCATGCGGGTGACGCGGCACCAGTTGTTCGGTTGCTTTCCACGATCTGCGACAACCTTATCACCCATCCGAACGCGGTAAATGCATCGGATATCAACGACATACCCGGAAACGGGCTTTACGTGGAGGGCAGCGTCATCTGCCGGCTGATCATGGGGACGGCCGGACTGCAGCCTGTCCGTTCCAACCGGATCCTGTCGATGATCGAAGCGCACACTGAGCCATCTTTCATACGTGACGCGGTCAACTCGATCAACGCCTCACGCGCCTCATGCGGTTATAACTGTGTCCGTATCGTTGTGCTCGATACCCCCATCTCAATGAAATCACTTTACACAAACTCAGGTCGAGCGGCAGGCAGGATAGAGAAGCTCGAGAACCTCTGTGATAAACTAGACGAGTTCCGGGGTGAATATGATGCGGTATCGCTCTCATCGGTGATACAGGTGCCCTTTGATTTTCATAGCGACTATTTTACGAGTAACGGCAGTATGGTCAATCCCTGGGGTGGTGTCGAGGCCATATTGACCCACACGATATCGGAACTCTACGGTGTGCCCTCGGCGCATGCGCCGATGCTCGAATCTGAAGCGATATACGACATTGACCTGGGTGTCGTTGATCCCCGTATGGCGGCTGAAGCGGTCTCGCTCACCTTCATGCACTGTCTCCTGAAGGGGCTGCACAGAAGCCCGAAGATAATCCGCGACCGGGATGTGATTGTCCGCCAGTCGGTAATTTCGGCGGAAGATGTCGCTTGTCTTGTGATTCCGGATGGCTGCGTCGGACTGCCCGTTCTTGGCGCACTTGAACAGGGGATTCCGGTTATCGCGGTCAAAGAGAACCGCAACAAGATGGAGAATGATCTTTCGGTGCTGCCATGGAATCCCGGTCAATTGATAACAGTGGAAAACTACTGGGAAGTCGCAGGCGTGATGAATGCGCTGAAGGCCGGGGTGGAACCCCAATCTGTTCGACGTCCTTTAAAAAAAGCCCCTGTTTCTCGTAATGCAGAGAAAGAGCAGCTTTAAAACGTGATTGAATACCCGAAAGGAGTGGTGTTATGAAAAAGGCATTAATTTTTGCATTTGCGCTTTTCCTTATATCTTCCTTGAGTTGTGCCCAGACTAAGCAAAGCGCCATCAAATCTGATCAGGCTTCACAAAACGTCACAAAAACTGAAAAGGCAGTAAACGCACCGGTTGACCTTTCCGGGACCTGGATAGAGACTGAATACTGGTGGGGATGTGGGGAAAGCCATATAAAGGAAGTACATAAATATAAAATAACGCAGGAAGGTGATACGATTCAAGTAGTAGATATCGAAGATAATAGTCTGTTAATTGGTAAGATATATCAAAATTCAATCGCATTTAAAGGTATCAAACAGGTAAGTACAGATGGGGACAGTCCAGGCCAGGTTGTTGTCGGTGATTTTACCTTTGTGATCGGTGAAGACGGCAACACATTAACCGGAATATCAAGGTGGACATGGGAAGGTGATGACGGGGAGATCTGTGAGGGTATTTCCGATATTTCATCAAGGAGAATAGAGTAGATGTTTTTAATAAGGATCAAAGAATAGCAAAAATTTGTAAATATGAATTATTTATGGAATACCTTGATTAGTATCTACTAATTTAAGCGATTCAGGTATTAATTAAGAAGGCATGGTCATTAATTTAATTGGTCATGCCTTTTTAATCTGTGTATTCCAAAATCTATTAAACAGTTGGCCCAAGAAAGCCAAAAATTAAAGAAATCTCCAGTTGGCATGTTATTTAAAAGGAAACTAGGTGATGTCCATAAATATTTAAATAAACTGAGTTTAATATAAATACACTGTGGAAGAAACGGATTCAGCTATTGATAGCCAGTTGAAGTGTGAAGAAAGGTTTTATTGATTGGGCTGGTGGAGGCGACGAGTGTCGACCCGCCGCCTCTCTTTGGTTTTGGCCTTTCAACAGGCGGCGCCATTATGAAGGAATCTGATCCATTGGATAGCTACCGAGGTTTTTCATGGAAATGGTCAGGTCTTCCATCTGTTGGAGTACACTTGCGACCTTTTCATTTTGTTCGTTGCCTTCAAAGTCGAGGAAAAAACAATAATTGTTGGGGTCCGATCGCAGCGGCATGGAAGCGATGCGGGTCAGGTTGATATTGGCCTCGGCAAATAAACGCAATACACTGAACAGCCGTCCGGCTTCATGGGCGGTGGCAAATATAATCGATGTCTTATCACCATCGTTGGTGTATGGCTCGCGGGATAGCAGTAAAAAGCGGGTTGTGTTGGAGGGCCCGTCTTCGATACCCTCTTTAATGATTTCCAGATCGTAGAGCTCAGCGCTCAAGGAACTGGCGATGGCCGCCGCAGCCTTGGGATTTTCGCGGGCCAGCATTTTCGCAGCACCGGCTGTATCGTAAAAAGGGCGCGGTTCCAATTTATTGCGCATCAGAAATCCGCGACATTGGGCCAGTGCTTGGGGATGCGAATAGACCACACGGATTTCACGGTAATCGGTTACTTCCGTGGCCAGCAGGCAATGACTAACCGGCACCTTGGCCTCGCCAATCACTTTAAGCGACGTCGTGGTGAGCAGATCATTAACCTGGGTGACAGCGCCCTCCAGAGAGTTCTCAACCGGTACGACGCCTAAATCGATGATACTTTCCTCTACGCCCTTAAAGACATCGATAAACTCCAAACAGGGAATGTAAGCCCCGGAAGGCACCAAGCTGCGGGCGGCAACTTCACCGTAGGCCCCGTGTTCGCCTTGAAAGGCAACCAGCTTGCGATCTTCTTCCTGTAAACGTTTGCTTTCTTCAATGATCGTTTTGAGCAGTTGACGGGTAAAGGATCGTTCAACCAGATCCAGGTTCATGCGTTCGGCGCGCGCCAGCAACTCGGCCTCACGCTGGGGATCGCTCACAGAGCCCTTGAACTTTTTGGTTCTTAATGCCAACCCCATTCTTTCCTGAAGCAAAACCAGCAGCTCACGGTCGATTTTGTCAATTTTGCGGCGGATTTCTTCCAGTTTCATGTTGTCACCTCTTTTCGTCAGATATTTGCAAAAGTCATTTTAACGGCAGTTGATCCATGAAAGACCTCAAGGGTCTTAAACGTTGCATCATATTTGTGAACATATCCGGTGTGAGGGCCTGATCGGCATCGCACATTGCCATTTGGGGGTTGCAATGCACCTCCACCAGTAATCCATCGGCGCCGGCGGCAACCGCTGCAAGGCTCATGGGGGCGATCAGGCTGAGTCGTCCCGTACTGTGGGTCGGGTCAATAATAATAGGCAAATGGGTCATTTCCTTTATAGCCGGCACGGCACTTAAATCCAGCGTATTGCGGGTGTATTTTTCAAACGTGCGGATGCCGCGCTCACACAGAATCACATCCGGGTTGCCTTCACTGAGAATATATTCCGCACAATTGAGCCACTCTTCCAGGGTGGAGTGCATGCCACGTTTCAGCAGAACGGGTTTTCCAGCGCGCCCCACTTCTTTCAACAGCGAAAAGTTTTGCATATTGCGGGTGCCGATCTGCAAAATATCCGCAAATTCAGCCACCCAGGAAACATCCCGGGGATCGATCACTTCGGTTACAATCGGCAGGCCGGTTTCCTGTCGCGCTTTAGCTAAAATTTTTAGACCACCCATTCCAAGGCCCTGAAAAGCATAGGGAGAAGTGCGGGGTTTAAAAGCCCCTCCCCGGAGCATGTCTGCGCCGGCGGCTTTGACCGCATGGGCTGTTTCCAGGGTCTGTGCTTCGCTTTCCACGCTGCAGGGTCCGGCGATGACCGCTAAGTCCTGCCCGATTTTAACGCCGGCTACATTTACGACGGTTTGCTTGGCGGTTTCCAATGACGCCAATTTTAAGTTTTTCATAGTGGATTCCTTTTATGAGAAATTGATGTCTGCGCATTATTTAAATGTATGAATAATTGCCAGGTGGCGTTGCGTTCCCCCGATGTTTCGACCATCGGCGCTTGCATGTTCACCAAATTAAATCCAAGAAATCTCAATACCGCTGTTTTGCAGGATATGGGTTGTTGCATACAGCCTAACGCTCGAATTTTCCAGCAGTATGGAAATCTGTTTTGGTTTCATGGGTTCCTCCATTGCGATTCTTTCCAAAAAAAAAGCCCTGAGATGTTTCTCAGGGCTATATATAAAAACCCCGAGTGGTTTTGTGAGTCCACCCGGAGTATGTAACGCGAAAGGTTAGGCGACCGGATGAACGCTTCTAAAGCTAAAAAAGAAGCGTCCGAAACTAAAGTACCGATCTGTCTGTCGCATCATTTCCATTTGTTTACCTTTACCGGGTGACTTTATTACTGATCCGGTTTTCCTTTGTCAATATTTTTTTCCGGGTTGCGCCATTAACCGTTTGTTTAAATACAGCAACTTTATCTGATCCAAGCCAATGCATTTATCATCAGGTCGTATGATTTGCAATTTTAGATAATTCTCGCTAATCACGAAAGCGAAATTGGGAAACGTCATGTTATCTTGACCTCTGCTGACAACTAAAATGAAAAAGCACGATATAGATAAAATCTATCATCAACGGTGGTGGATCATTGGGGTTGCCTTGATCGGGACCTGGGTCGGCACGCTGGGCAATAGCATGATACCGGTGGCCCTCCCCACAATTTTGGGTTTCTATCGCACCCCGCTAAACTCGGGTGTTTGGATCGTTTCGGTTTATGTATTGATGGTGGCGGTTTTGATGCCGCTATTTGGCTGGATCGGTGACCGATACGGGTATCGGCGAATTTATCTGGCAGGATTGAGTGGTTTTGCCTTTTTTTCATGGGCAGCGGTCTTTGCACCAAGTTTTAACTGGTTATTGCTATTTCGGGTGTGCCAGGGCATCTGTAATGCGACCACGCTACCCTCGGTGATGGGCGTCATCAGTCAAATTTTTCCTGAAAACCAACGCGGCCGTGCCATGGGTGCCTGGGCGGCGGTCAATGGCGCGGCCCACGGTCTGGGCCCCGTTATAAGCGGGTTACTGGTGCAAGCATTTAACTGGCAGGCGCTTTTCTGGTTCAATGGCTTCGTGACTTTGGTAGGAATTGTTTTAATCTGGTATCTCGTTCCACCAGATAACAACCGCCACACCCATTCATTTGACTGGTTGGGGGCTGTTACGTTTACGGTTGCCGTTTTAAGTCTTATGCTCAACATCACCCAGGGACGCAGATTAGGATGGGGTTCGGGAAGCAGTATGGCAATGTGGGCTTTGTTTTTAGTGCTGCTGACCGGCTTTGTATTTGCTGAAAAAAGGGTGCACCAACCATTTGTTGCCCTGCGACTATTTGTCAATCGGGGATATTCAGCTGTAGTGGCGGCCTCGGCCGCACAGTTCTTCTGTCTGATGGGATTTCAGATTATGCTGCCGTTGTATTTGATAGATTTGCGAGGAGCCTCGGAGACAGCAGCTGGCTTGGTGGTTTCGGTGTTGGCGTCCACACTGGCCCTTTGCTCGCCTTGGGCCGGGCGTGTGGCCGACCGCAAGGGCTATCGTTTCACTATGATTTGCGGCATGGCTGCGGTTGCGGCGGTGACCGCCGGCATGGTGTTTTGGACCAAACAAACACCCATGATATTGATGGTTTTAATGCTCACAATAATTGGTTTAGGCATGGGATTTACCCAATCTCCCGCCGCGGCGGGTATTACGTTACTGGTACCGAAGAAGGAATTGGGCGTTGCCCTGGGTATTTTTAACATGATGCGCTTTATCGGTGCGACATTGGGGGCGACGATAAGCGGCGTCGTGCTGAACTTATCGGCGACGGGGGCTGCAATCCCGATTACCGCCTTTCGAAACGGTTTTCTTTTGCTGACGGTTATTGCGGCGGTTGCCGCTGTGATATCAGGCGTTCGCAGAGCCGCTTAGCGGCTGCTCATTTTTTGGAAAATGCTTCGGCAAACGGATTGTTAAATGGTTGCGGCTTGCGATTTGACCTTTGCTTATTGGCTTGGCGTGGTGGTGGCGTTTTTTTTACATTATTTTCTTTGGGTTTAAGCGGTGATTTCATCGACAAGGAAATTCGATTGCGTGCCGAATCGATATCAATAACCCGGACCTTTACTTTTTGTTGAACCCTTACCACCTTTGACGGATCTTTTACGAAGCGATTGGCCAACTCACTGATGTGCACCAGGCCATCCTGATGAACCCCGATATCCACGAAAGCCCCAAAGGCGGTTACATTGGTCACAATTCCCGGCAGTTTCATTCCAACTTCAAGATCATCGATCGTTTCAATGCCTTCCGCAAATGCAAATGCTTCAAATTTTTGACGCGGGTCGCGCCCCGGTTTGGCCAGCTCTTGCAGGATATCTTTTAATGTCGGCAAACCGATGGTTTCGGTTACGTATTCTGCGGGATCAATTCTTTCTCTTAACGCTGTTTTTTGAATGAGATCCCGTACGGTGCAATCAAGATTATGGGCCATGGTGTCAACAATGCTGTAGCTTTCCGGATGGACTGCACTGGCATCCAAAGGGTTGTCGCTGTCGGGAATTCGCAAAAATCCGGCGGACTGTTCGAACGCTTTGGGTCCCAACCGGCTGACCTTCTTAAGCGCCTGGCGGTTTTTAAAGGGCCCCTGGTCATTGCGATATTTTACAATGTTTGCGGCCAATTGGGGACCAAGGCCCGAAACATACGTCAAAAGCTGGATGCTGGCGCGATTCACGTCCACCCCGACACCATTGACGCAACTAATGACCACATCATCCAGAGCCTGTTTTAATGCGCCTTGATCGACATCGTGTTGATACTGTCCGACACCAATCGATTTCGGATCGATTTTAACCAGTTCAGCTAGCGGATCCATTAAACGCCTGCCGATGGATACGGCTCCGCGAACGGTCAAGTCGAGATCAGGAAATTCATTCCGAGCTACTATGGAGGCTGAATAAACCGAGGCTCCGCTTTCATTTACCATGATGATTTGTATCGATGGGGCCAGCGGCAGATTGTTCAAAAATGTTTCGGTTTCCCGGCCGGCGGTCCCGTTGCCCACCGCAATGGCCTCTATGCCGTGTGCTTCGCAAAGTCTTTGAATGACACGAGCAGCCTCCCGTGCTTGGTTTGCGGAAGTATGCGGATAAATCGTTTCGTACTGGAGCAGTTGCCCTTGGGAATCCAGGCAAACAGCTTTACAGCCGGTGCGAAATCCCGGATCAATACCCATGGTGCGTTTAGCGCCCAGCGGTGGTGCCAACAATAATTCACGCAGGTTTTCGGAAAAAATTCGGATAGCCTCTGTATCAGCCCGCTCTTTAGTCGCCAGGCGTATTTCGGTTTCCATGGCGTGTGATAAAAGTCGCTTATAGCTGTCTTTAACAGCCAAAGTAACCTGTTGGCGATCAGGTCCATCTCCTTTTATGAAAAGTTTCTCCAAAATGCGGATGGCCTGGTCTTCCGGTGGTGTAATCGTTAGATTTAAAATATCTTCGGTTTCACCACGGCGCATGGCAAGGATGCGATGCGAAGGTGCGTCAATGGCCGGCTCTTGCCAATCAAAATAATCCTTGTACTTGATGCCGACGGTTGCTTTATCGGTTGCAACTGTGCTTTGAATTCGACTTTTGGCTGCAAAAAGTTCACGCAAACGGGATCGGGCCTGCTCATCTTCATTCACCATTTCGGCGATTATATCTCGAGCGCCGGATAGGGCATCCTCGATTGAATCCACGCCCCTTTCAGAATCGACATATTCGGTTGCAGTTTCACGGGGGTCAATTCCGGTTTGTTCAAAAATGAGATGTGCCAAGGGCGCCAACCCTTTTTCTTTGGCTATCGTAGCGCGCGTGCGTCGCTTGGGTCGATAGGGCAGGTAAATGTCTTCCAAGACAGCCATCGTCGCGGCGGTTTCGACTCTTGCTTGCAGCTCGGCAGTCAAATGGCCATGCTTTTCCAAAGATTTCAATATGGCGGTTTTACGGGCGTCCAGCTCGGCCAATTGGGATAGCCGGTCACGAATTACCGTGATTTGAACTTCATCTAAACTGCCGGTGACCTCTTTGCGGTAACGGGCAATAAAGGGAACGGTGGCATCTTCGCGCAACAATTTAACCACCGCCTGTATCTGCGATTCTGCTAGATCTTGTTCGTCGGCAACCGCCGCGATATGGGCAGGATTTATCATATGCGTTCCTTCTTTCGATATCACTGAATGGTTGGTGAAACGGCTCGAACCGTATAGGCCTGAAGCAACAGAATGTCAAGTTGATCTTAGATGCCGACAAGCCCTTTTTTACAATGGGGTCATCACTGATTTAAGACCGTTGCATACGGTAAAGAAGATACGGCATGGAACAGCTCTGTACCCGGTTCGACGGGCTATCATCCATGCTATCTTTAATCGATATATGATCTGTTAGGTATATTTGGGTGGATAGCATAACCCGTTCACTGAAAAATGCACACACCAAGCAAGCCTTTACAGAACTAAAAACTGTATTTACCATTGCTTTTGGTTTTAAAAAGAACCGCGCAAGCGGATCTTAAGTTGAATCAATGCTTGATCCTTACAGACTTTTTATATTTAATAGTTTTTCTGTGGTCCTGTGAGAAAATCTTACGCCCCAACACTAATGGTCAAACTAGTCGATCGCCCGGGGCCTGCTGATTAGAACGTGTCGGGTTGTTTGGAATGATTGCTGTTTCTAATGGAGTTGCGCATGCGCCAAACTGTATGTTGGTTTTTGCTATTGTTTTTAATATCCAAGCCACTAGCGGCGGAAGACGATCTGGTCGTAAAGGCTGCCACCAAAGAGATTGTATTAACCGGCTATACACGCAGTGAAACGACGGTCACCGTATCATCAGAAGTATCCGGTAAGGTTTTGCGGGTCAATTATGATGTCGGCGATGTTACCGGTTCAAAGGCTTTTTTCGAAATCGATCCGACCTTTATCAATCTTGAAATTGAGAGCACAGTGCAGTCAATCGAGAACGTCAGGGTTTCGCAGGCAAAGAACCGGTCACGCCGGGACTTTCTGGAAAAGGAATACATTCGTCTAGAAAATTTATTTAAAAGAAACAGCACGGCTGAAAGCAAACGGGACACCGCTGCTGAAGATCTGTCCCAAGCGCGCATAGAAAGCCAATCTTTAAGCGTCGAAATGGCCATTCTCAAAGCGAAATTAAAGGAGCTGCGGGAGCGTAAGCGCCGCCATTCGATAGTCGTTCCAGCTGGCTGGATTGTCGTTAAAAAGATGGTTGAAGCCGGTGAAATTATTGTCCCGGGAACGCCGCTCGCCAAAGTTGCCGATTATGGTACGCTGGTTGTGCCGCTATCGGTTTCTAGTCGAGAATTAAATGCCATTCAAGATTTACCACCGACATTTGCCATTACTGTGGAGGGCCGATCGTCAAAAGCCGCACTAAATTGGATTAATCCCGAATTCGATGAAAAAACCAGAAAACTGAGTATCGAATTAGTGCTGCGCGATTATTTTGGTCCCCGGCGTGGGGGTCTGCTTTGCAGGCTGCCATTGCGTATCGAATCTGATGGGCTACTAATTCCAAAGATGGCGGTTACCCGCCGATTTGAAAATCCACGTGTAAAGCTCAAGAAGAACGGCCAATTTGTTCAGATCATTATTTTGGGAGAAACCCAAGAAGCCTTTATTGTGGGGCAAAATTCCATATTAGCGCCGGGTGTCCGATTAGCGACTAACTCTGAAACCAATTCCCCGTGATAAAATGATGGTAATCATATTCTGACTCGGCCTGATAGAAACTGTTTTAGCTCATAGCACATGGCGCGCATTTATGTAATTTTCGGTCTTTGTCTCGGAACTGCATGAAACCAATTGTAAAATTTACCTTAAAACAGACCGTTTTTGTTAATGTGGTCTTTGTTATCCTGGTAATTGCCGGGGTTTTCAGTGTGTTCAGAACACCGGTGGAAAACTTGCCACTTGTCGATATCGGCCGGGTTTTTATTCACACGGTCTATTTCGGGGCCTCGGCGGAAGATATCGAAACCTTAGTGACCCGTGAGATTGAAGAAGCCCTCGATGGACTTGAAAATGTCGAATTCATCCAATCGCATTCTTTTCGCAATTTTTCTCTCGTCAGTGTCAAGTTGATCGATGATTCGGATTATCGCGATCTGTATGATGAAATTCGGTTTAGGGTTCTCAATATAAAAAACGAGCTGCCGCCGGATGTCGATGAGCCGACGTTTACCTATATCGATACCAACATCTGGATTCCCGTCATCATTGTTAATTTAATTGGCGATGTGCCGCCGGAAAGTCTCAAGCGGTATGCGGAAGACTTGCGCACGCGCCTGCTGCCCATTGCCCACGTACGCGAAGTCGATATTATCGGAGAATTCCAAAAAGAATTTCATGTGTCGATAAACCCATCAAAATTAAGACGTTATGGCATTACCTTTCAACAAGTGGTTGCAGCTATCGAGTCTGCCAACACCAAGCTCCCCACGGGGCGCTTTGGTCGCGATGATAGAGAATTTATGCTGGATGCCGGCAAACGGCTAAACTCCCAGCAAAGTGTTTTACAAACGATTGTGCGGCGCGATGGCGATGGCAATTTTATTCGCGTGGCCGATCTGGTTGCCAGCGCCCGCATCAGCCATCGCGATCCCACCACCATTCCTTCGGTAGATGGCCACAGCACCCTACGATTGCGTGTCACGAAAGAGACGGCCGGCAGTGCGTTGGCCATATCGCGCAAGGTCAAACAGATTGCCCGAGAATTTGAACAGACGCATCAAGCCGATGGCATCAGTGTTGTTTTTACCAACGATTCCACCATCGAGATAAGTGACTCGGTAAATACCCTGAGCGGCAACCTGTTGCTGGGCATGGCTCTGGTTGTGATCATATTATGGGTGACACTTGGCTTTCGCAATGCCTTGCTGGCCACCATCGGTATACCCTTTTCGTTTCTGTGTGCCGTCATGATCATGAAGGTGACCGGCATGAACCTTAACACAATTACCCTGTTTTCGTTTGTCCTGGTAACCGGCATCATGGTGGATGATGCGGTCATCATTATTGAAAATATTTTTCGCCATTTAGAAATGGGGAAAGCCAAAATCACAGCGATTGTGGACGGTACGGCCGAGGTAATGCTGCCTGTTATCAGTGCGGCCTTGACGACTATATTGGCATTTTTACCGATGCTGATAATGACCGGCAGCACAGGCGATTTTTTTGCTATTATTCCCAAAACCGTTACCTATGCGTTAATTGCCTCTCTGATAGAGGCGCTTTTCATACTTCCCATTCACTTTTTGGACTGGGGACCGCGTAAAGCGCGCGGCCATCATGATACATCATCTGAAGATCCATTTCAGCATTTAAAAACAGGCCTGTTTGCGCCATTATGGCGCATTTACTACTGGTTGGTGGAAACATTGTTGGATCACAAAATTACAACCTTAGTGAGTTTGGCAATGGCCTTATTGCTTTCCGTGGCCGTCTTGGTTTTGTCGGCCACCGGCATCGTACCTCTAATTAAGGTAAAATTTTTTCCAGGTAACTATTTTCGCTACCATGTTACCGTGGCATTGCCAGCAGGCACCTCCATTGAAACAACGGATGTTTTGGTGCGTGATATATCGCAATTTATCGTTTCATTTGGCAAACAACAGTCCCTGGCGACGGCCGGTACAGCCGGGTACTATGAAGACGAAGACTATGTGCGGCACCGGGCCAACCATCATGGGGAAATTGTCGTGACATTGCCGGAAGCGCGATATCGTGATTTCCCTGACAATCCCACCAACAATCCCATGTTGTACCTGGAATATGTTCGTTCCCAATTGAACAATTATATCCAGAAAAAGTACCCGGATGCGAACCAGAGACCTCGGCTAAAAGTTTTTGCCGAAAGCGATGGCCCGCCCACGGGCAAACCGGTCAATATTCGTGTCACTGGGCTGACGCTGGAGGAATCCGTGCAGGCCACCGATGCGATTATGGCCTATATGCGCAATGAGCCTGAACTAAAAGATCTGCGAGGACTGGATGATAATCGGCCGGAGTTTCATCGAACATTTGCATTCGTTCCCAAACAAGATAAAGCGTTTGAGTACGGTTTAATGCCCGGGGACGTCATGGGGATTGTGGCGGGAGCGTTTCAGGGCCGTTATACGGGTGAATATCGTACATTTGATGAGGAAGTGGATCTGTTGGTGCGTCTGGCGCGCACCAGTGATAAGGGCAATCCTGACGGTGTCGGTTTGGCCGAGCCTTTGGATATTTTAAATGTTCCGGTTATAGAAGACAGCGCTTCACCGATATTGCTTGGCGATCTGGTGAATGTTGAAACCCGTTATGAAGCTTCCGCCCGCACCCGATACCAGGGCAAACCGACCGTGACGATTACGGCGGATATCAAGTCAGGCTCCAAGCTATCACCAGCCCGTGTTCAGGTATTGGTAAATAAATATTTCAAATCACAAGCCAATCGATTTCCGGAAGTTGCCCTTTCTTACGGGGGTGAATTTGAATCCACCGCGAAATCGTATCGATCCTTAATCTTTGCCTTTCTGATTGCGTTGTTTGCCATTTATCTGGTTCTGGCATCGCAATTTAGAAACTATTTTCAGCCGCTGATCATTATTTCCGCGGTTCCATTTTCGCTAATTGGGGTGGTTGTGGGCCTGCTTATCACCCGTACAACGTTTACCGTGGGTAGTTTTCTGGCCATTGTCGGCCTTGCGGGGTTGGCTGTTAACGATTCATTAATCTTGATCGATTTTATGAATAAACGGAAAGATAAAGGAAAACCTTTAAGAGCGGCTGTGATTGAATCTTGTGCTGCCCGCATGCGGCCCGTCTTGATCACGACGATTACCACCGCTTTAGGGCTTTTGCCGATGGCCATTGGAATTCCACACAAATCAATAACATGGGCGCCCATGGCCACAACATTTGTAGCGGGTCTCAGCAGTGCAACACTTCTTGCATTGCTCATTATTCCGGTGGAATATGAGTTCGTTGAATCAACGCTTGAGCTCATTCGCCAAAAGTTCAAACGCTGATTCAATCTAAACATTCCGCCAAATTACTTATTCACATTAAATAACGTGGCATATTTTTCGTAACCGGCTTTTTTCAGCTCTTCTTTGGGAATAAATTTTAACGAAGCGGAATTGATACAGTAGCGCAGCCCGGTGGGTGGCGGTCCGTCTGGAAAAACGTGTCCCAAATGCGAATCACCGCTTTTGCTGCGCACCTCGGTGCGTACCATAAAAAAGCTGCGATCCACTTTCTCCACAATGTTCTCGGGTTCCAAGGGTTGGGTAAAACTGGGCCAGCCGGTACCCGAATCGAACTTATCGGTTGAACTAAACAGAGGTTCGCCCGACACAATATCCACGTAAATACCATCTTTCTTATTATCCCAGTATTCGTTTTTAAACGGCGGTTCCGTGCCGTCTTTCTGGGTCACTTTGTATTGCAGTGGTGTGAGCTTTTCGCGCAGCGCTTCATCTTTAGGCTTTGTATAGGTTGAGTTCGCTGCAGATAGAGCCGCGGATTGTTGTGAAGGACGCCAAGCTTTGGACAGAAACTGATCACGGCCGGAATTATAGCGATATAGTTTATAGCGAATTGGGTTTTTGCGGTAATAATCCTGGTGGTACTCTTCGGCTTCGTAGAATTTTTCTAAAGGAGTAATTTCGGTTACGATGGATTTGCTGAATTGACCAGATTGGGCTAATCTTTCCTTGGACGCTTCGGCCAAGCGTTTTTGTTCCTCGTCATGGTAAAAAATAGCACTACGATACTGGTCGCCCCGGTCGACAAACTGCCCGCCAGGATCAGTGGGATCAATGTGTCGCCAAAAAACATCCAGTAGTTCCTGGTACGAAACTTTTTCGGGGTCATAAAAAACCTGTATGGCTTCGGTGTGACCAGTACCGCCAGCTGACACTTCATAATAATTGGGATTTTCTTGATGTCCACCCGTATAACCGGATACGACATCAACCACGCCAGCGACTTTTTCAAAGTCTGATTCTGTGCACCAAAAACATCCTCCGGCAAAGGTGGCAATCTTGATGGTTTTAGGTTTTGGCATCGGTTCCATGGCCTTCTCCGTTGGCTGGTTATCGCTGCTGGCACTTTGGTAAATAATAAAGACCAGAAGCAGTGTTAAAATTGTCAATACGACAGATCGTTTCATAGTGTTTTCTCCGTTTTTAGGCTCGAAAGCATTAGTATAAAGGTATGACCGATTCAGAATCTGTAAATTGGTCGAATCATTTTTTCTATGAAGTAGGCTGTGTTGTTAAATGCTTACATTTTCATCAATCTTGTGGTTGCGATTATGAGCATCTCACGCTATGAGAGGTCTGTTCGGTAGGGCAATATTGGATGCGAATCTCTCATTTAGTGAGGTAATTGGATTTATATAGAAAACAAACAGTTATGAAAGAGGTCAACAATGCCAACAGTTAATTTTTTGAGGGGTGTGCCGGCGGATGAGGC